>JBJESJ010000042.1:0-15072 GCA_051882725.1 Oscillospiraceae bacterium | reverse complement strand
AATCGGTCTTTCCGGCGCAGGAAAAAGCACCCTCGTCCGCTGTATCAATTTCCTCGAAAAGCCTACATCCGGGCAGGTCATCATCGACGGAAAAGATCTTGGGAGCTTGTCAAAAAAGGAGCTCCTTAAAACCAGACAGAATATCGGAATGATATTTCAGGGCTTCAATCTGCTGTCCCAGAGGAACGTTATCCGTAATATCTGCTATCCGCTGGAGATTGCGGGCGTGAAAAAGGCAGACGCCGTAAAACGCGCCGAAGAATTGCTGGAGCTTGTGGGACTGTCCGACAAGGGAAGGGCGTATCCGTCGCAGCTGTCGGGCGGACAGAAGCAGCGTGTGGCAATAGAAAGAGCTCTTGCTGCGAGGACGAAATATCTTCTCTGCGATGAAGCCACCAGCGCACTCGACCCCGACACCACCCGTTCCATACTGGAGCTGATGAAGAGGATCAACACCGAGCTCGGCGTGACTATCATTGTGATAACTCACGAGATGAAGGTCATCGACAGCATATGCGACCGTGTGGCAGTCCTCGACAACAGCGAAGTCGCCGAAACGGGGACGGTGGAAGAGGTATTCTCAAATCCACAGTCGGATATTGCAAGAAAGCTTATCCTGCCCGAAAGTATTTCCTCGGATGAGATAACTGGCGGGACAAAGCTAAGGATAGTATTCAACGGAGAAAGCTCCTTCAAGCCCGTTATCGCAAATATGCTGTTTGAATGCAAGGTGCCCGTGAATATCCTCCACGCCGATACAAAGGATATCGACGGAAAGGCATACGGTCAGATGATACTCCAGCTGTCCTGCGGCGACAGAGGAGTGCGCAGAGTGACCGAGTATCTGAAAACAAACGGGATAGAATACACCGAAATATGAAAGGAGCGTCGGAATGTCAGAACTGTTGAGCCAGCTCTGGGAAAAGGGCGTATTGCAGCTGGGAATATGGGAAACGGTCTATATGACCTTCATATCCGCTTTTTTTGCATATCTTTTCGGTCTGCCGCTGGGAGTGCTGCTCTGCGTGACCGACAAGGAGGGCATATGTCCCGTTTCGTGGCTGAATAAAATATTGGGTGTTATCGTGAATATTTTTCGCAGCGTTCCCTTTGTTATCCTTATGATAGCGATGCTGCCCGCAGCAAAGCTTATCGTGGGAACAAGTCTCGGAAACAAGGCAATGATAGTCACGCTGATTATCGCCGCAATACCCTATGTGGCAAGAATGGCGGAATCCTCAATAAAGGAAGTGGACAGGGGAGTTATCGAAGCAGCCCAGTCCATGGGAACATCGTCCTTTAAAATAATATACAAGGTGCTTATCCCCGAAGCAAAGCCTTCGCTCATTGTGGGCGCGGTGATATCGCTGGTGACGATTTTAGGCTATTCGGCAATGGCAGGAACAATCGGCGGAGGCGGGCTCGGAATGATAGCCATAACCTACGGCTATCAGCGATTCAATAACGATATCGTCTGGATATGCGTGCTGCTGACGGTGATCATCGTTCAGCTCATACAGGAAGTAGGAATGCTTATCGCACGGAAAACCGATAAGCGTATCAATAAATGATCGGAGGATATATTTATGACCGACCTGTTTTATAAGCTCCTGCGGGAGAATTTCAGGTTCGGACGAATGTGATACATGTTGTCCGTGACCCGAAAATCAATTGTGAAAAGGAGTAATTTATCATGAAAAAGATCACATCTGCAATTATCGCTCTTTCCTTTGCCGCTCTTTCGCTTACAGCCTGCGGCTCGGAAAGCAGCACATCTGATGAGACAACCACAGCTGCCGACACAGCCGCAGCTTCCGCTGCCGAGGGAGACAATGTCATCAGAGTAGGCGCCACATCCACGCCCCACGGAGAGGTACTTGAATTTGTCAAGGACGCTCTTGCGGAGAAGGGCTACGATCTTGAGATAACCATCTACGATGATTATGTGCTTCCCAACAAGGCTCTTGCCGACGGCGAGCTTGACGCGAACTATTTCCAGCACACGCCCTATCTTAACAGCTATAACGAATCCAACGGCACAGACCTTGTTTCCGCGGCGCTTATCCACTATGAGCCCTTCGGACTTTACGGCAACGGCGTAACAAGTCTTTCGGACGTGGCAGAGGGTGCGAGCATCGTTATCCCCGCAGACGACAGCAACGAAACAAGAGCTCTTCTTCTCCTTGCGCAGGAGGGACTTATCACCCTTCCCGAGGGAGCTAATGCTGCAGACGGTGTAACAACGCTTGATATCGTGGACGATCATGGCTATAATATCACAACTGTGCAGGCAGATACGGTAGCAGCGCAGTTCTCCAACAGTGACGCAGGCTCACTGGCAGTCATCAACGGAAACTATGCGCTTGCCGCAGGACTTGACATCAACACTGCTCTTGCTGTCGAGGACGCTTCCGGCGACGCGGCACAGACCTATGCTAACATCATCGCAGTAAGAAACGGAGACGAGAACAGCGACAAGATACAGGCTCTTATCGGCGTTTTGCAGACAGACGATGTAAAGCAGTACATCGAGGACACCTATAACGGCGCAGTAGTAGCAATATTTTAAGAATAACGGAAGTACATAAAAAGATCTCCGTTCGATAGCTTCGGGCGGAGATCTTTTGCTGCATATGAGAAATTATTCGGCAGAATTGAAGTATACCTCTGCTTGGGTATCCGAAAAATCGGAAGAAGTCCATTCGTTTTCGGTGCAGATGAAATAGACGAACTGACCTGCCTTAAGATCGGCGGTGAACTCGGTCACTCCATCGGGAGTGTAGTTGGAGTACAGATAGCGCGTGCCGTCGGTAAATTCCTCGTCGAGGATGTAGATATTCCACGGAGTATCGTCGTTTCCGCTGTGCTTGAAGGTATAGCTGCCGTCCTTTTCAACGTTGAAGCAGTAGGTCTTCATGTTGTTGTCGTAGACAGCAAGGGGAGCGTCGGCGTCGGTCGGCGTATCGTCCGCTGGAGCGTCGGCGTCGGCAGAGGCTTCGGTCTGAGCCTCGGTGACAGTCTCTTCGGAAGCAGCAGTCTCGTCCGACAGAACATCTGCAGCAGCTTCGGAAACGGCTTCATTTATTACAGAAGTATCCGCATTGGCAGCGGTCTGAACGTCAGGCTCCTGTTCACCGCAGGCGGTAAGAGCCATAGCGGCAAGAATAGCAGCGGTGACCTGAATTTTTTTCATTGTAATGCGTCCTCCTTGATGTTTTTTCAGAACAGGTTTGTACCTTTACAATTATTATACCATTGCGTATATAGTTTGTCAATCGAAAAATAGTGACAAAAAGATGATTCTTTGGAAAAAGTCCACGGTTTTTGTTTACAGAAAATTAATACCGAATCATATATCTGACATGAAATCGGGTGGAAGATATTATATAATTAATGAAAACGTATACACGAAAGGCGGATAAACCTATGAAGTATAAAAATCCGATAATCCCGGGCTGTTATCCCGATCCCTCCGTATGCTGCGCAGAGGGAAAATATTACATGGTATGCAGCTCGTTTCAGTATTTCCCCGGAGTGCCGCTGTTTGAGAGCGGAGACCTCGTGAACTGGAAGCAGATAGGCTATGTGCTTACCCGTCACAGTCAGGTCATGCTGGACAAGGTGGGCAGCTCGGGCGGAGTGTTTGCTCCCACAATAAGATACAATAACGGCAGATTCTACATGGTGACCACCAACGACACCACTCATACGAATTTCTACGTATATACCGATGATATCTACGGCGAATGGTCGGAGCCTGTGACCGTCGATCAGGGCGGTATCGACCCATCGCTGCTTTTCGACGGAGAGCATACCTTTTTCATCAGCAACGGCGAGGACGATAACGGAGTAAACGGTGTTACTCAGTGCGAGATAGACATAGAAAGCGGGAAAAAGCTCTCTCCCTCGAAGAATATCTGGAAGGGCTCGGGCGGACGATATCTTGAAAGTCCTCATATGTATAAGATAAACGGGGAATACTATCTCATGGCGGCAGAGGGCGGCACGGAATACGGTCATATGATAACCTATGCCCGCGGCAGTTCGGTCTGGGGTCCTTTTGAAAATTATCCGAAGAATCCCGTGCTGACAAACCGCAACAAGGCACCCTACATAATTCAGGGAATAGGCCACGGCGACCTTGTTACCGACAGGAACGGAGACTGGTTTGTTGTAAGTCTGGGGTTCCGTCAGATTGGCATCTGGCAGCCTTATCACAATCTGGGCAGAGAGGTGTTCCTGACGCCCGTTCACTTTGCTGATGATGGCTGGTTCACTGCAGGAAATGACGGTACTGCCGATGAGGAATACGAGATAAAGGGCGACTTCATCCAGAATGTCCTCGGGGAATATACCTTCAAGAATACCGACCCGAACATCGAATGGAGCTATTTAAGAAAGCATCACCCCGAAAACTATACGCTCAGCGATGAAAAATATATCCTCCGCGGAACTGATATCACCCTTGACGAGGTGGATTCTCCCACATTCATCGCGCTTCGTCAGAGAGAGTTCCGCTTTGAGATGTCTGCCGATGTGACAGTGGATTCGGGTGAGGGCGGCATCACCGTCTATATGTGCGAGAACGAGCATTATGATATTGCCGTAAGAAAAACGGACAGCGGCTTTGAAGCTGTGCTGAAGCTGAATATCGGCGGAATAAAGCATGTACAGGCAGCACTTCCCCTTGCAGAGGGAAAGGCAAAGCTTATCGTCAGGGGAGATAATTATACATATAATTTCTTCGCCGAAATTAACGGCAGCGAAGAATTTCTCGGAAGCGGACAGACAAAGTATCTGTCGGCGGAGGTCTCCAGTCCCTTTACGGGAGTAATGCTTGGACTATATGCAGTGGGGGACAACAACACTGCGGAGTTTACCGATCTCAGCTGCAGATATAACGCAGACTGACCATAAAAAAGTATCAAGACCGAGTCATATTCATTGATTCGGTCTTGTTCTGTGTTTACTGTTCTATCTGCTTGCCCAGGAACTGTGCTGCTGCCTGAATGAGATTTTTCTGCACCTCGTTTGCTACAGCGTCGTTGTTGGGAGCGAGGAATGCCACTGCGCCGGTAACGTCGCCTTCGGATAAAATGGGAGTGCAGGCGATAGCGGGACGGTCAATGCCCTCCACGGGGAATACCTTGGTATCGTTGTGGCTGGTGTAGATATAGTTTTTGCGGTGTTCGAGGAATTCCTCCAGTCCCTGAGAAACTCTGCGCTCACTGAACTCCTTTTTCTGAACGCCCGCCACGGCAACCACATGGTCCCTGTCGAATACTACTGTAGGACAGTTTGCCAGCTTAGTCATGACTTCTGCCACCTGTGAAGCTGACTGTGACATTTCGTTTATCGCGGAATATTTCTTGAAGATGACCTCACCGTCGGAGCTGGTGTATATCTCAAGAGGGTCACCCTCGCGTATCCTCATGGTACGGCGTATCTCCTTCGGGATCACCACTCTGCCCAGATCGTCTATCCTTCTGACAATTCCGGTTGCTTTCATATTTATATACCTTCCTTTCAATATACGTTATCCGACAGAAAAATGCCGGATCATAATATTGTATCATTTTTCCGAAATAGAAGATAAGATCAGCTCTGAATTCAAATATATCGGGCTGTTTTCTTTTCGTGATGTTAGTTTTTGCAGAAGAGGCATTAATATACATAAAAGAAATCTATTTTTTTGTCGTATCATGCAGGTAATTTTATGAAAAGCTATTGATTTATTTCTTAGGTTATGGTAAAATTAAAATGACCATTATTCATTTTATGAAAGGAAGATATTATGGAAGCTTTTTATAAATTCGTGATAATTGCATTCATATTTGCATCGGGCTGTATCATCGGGTGGGGCATAGAGGTGATATTCCGCCGATTTTCGCCTGCAAATAAGGAGCGTGTCTGGATAAATCCGGGTTTTCTCACGGGGCCATATCTGCCGCTGTACGGCTGCGGACTTACTATACTTTATTTGTTGGCAAGCGCCGAGCAGTATATACATATTGAAGCTCCTGCGGTGAGAAAGCTTGTGCTGATAATCGCTATGTCCATAGCCATGACGCTTATTGAGCTTATTGCGGGAGAGATATTCATTGTCCGCATGAGGATAAAGCTCTGGGATTATTCGGACATGCGCTGGAATTACAAAGGGATAATCTGTCCGCTGTTTTCGTTTTTCTGGGCAGTGCTGGGCGCGGCGTATTATTTTCTTATCCATCCGCATATCCTGTCGGCGCTGGAGTGGTTTTCCCACAATCTGCTGTTTTCCTTCTGTATAGGATTTTTCTATGGAATATTCATTATCGACCTGTGCTATTCCTTCAACTTAGTGGGGAAGATAAAAAAATTCGCCGCGGAAAAGGAGACCGTCATCAAGTACGAAGAGTTCAAAATGCATATCCGCCGCAGCGCCAAGGAGCGCAAGGAAAAGTACAACTTTATGCTTGCCCTTGCGTCGCAGACTCCCTTGTCCGAGCATCTGAAAAGCTACTTCGACAAGCTTGCTGAGGACGAGCGCTTTGCAAAGCTGAATGAAATGGGCGAAAAGGTCAAGGAAAAGATAGAGGAAAAACGCGAAGAAAAAATGAGCGGGAAAAAGTGAGGACTTCATGAAATGAACAGAATAATTAAGTGGTGCCGCGGGCAGCCTGTGCTGATGATAGCTCTTCTTGCGGCGGTCGTCACTATGTTTATAGTGCCGCCCGACAGGGAATATCTGACCTACTGCAATACATCGGTGCTGATACTGCTGTTCTGTCTTATGCTGGCGGTGGCGGGACTGCGCAGCGTGGGCGTGTTTGAGCGGATAACGGATATCCTGCTGAAAAGGTCGGGGAATATAAGGCGGCTGGGGCTTATCATGATGAACCTCTGCTTTTTCAGCGCCATGCTTGTGACAAACGATGTTGCGCTGCTGACCTTTGTTCCGCTGACGCTTCAGCTTTTCGAGGACACCGACGACTTCCGCAGTCCGATACGCATAATAGTGCTGGAAACAGCCGCAGCGAATCTGGGCAGCATGATGACTCCCGTAGGCAATCCGCAGAATCTGTATATATATTCGGAGTACGGGCTGACCGCAGGGGAATTCGTATCAACGATGCTCCCCGCAGGGATCGTGAGCTATGGGATACTGACGGGGCTGTGCTTCGGAATGTTGGATAAGTCCCCCTGCAGAACGGCTGTTGAGCATGAAACGGCGGATATCCACAAAGGACGTGCCTGCGGATATTTTGCGGTATTTCTGATGTGTATTGCTTCTGTTCTGAGGATAGTACCCAATTGGGCATGTCTTGCAGTATCCGCCGCGGCAGTTTTTGTCCTTGACAGAAAGCTGTTCTGGAAAGCGGATTATGCGCTGCTGGGGACATTTGTCTGCTTTTTCGTATTTGTGGGAAATATCGCACGGATAACGGCGGTACGGGACTTTTTCTCGGAAATTCTCGCAGGACGTGAGCTTATCATCTCCGCCCTTTTGTCGCAGGTGATCAGCAACGTACCTGCAGCAGTCATGCTTTCGGGATTCACCGAAAATGCGAAGGCGCTGCTGCTGGGCGTTAATATCGGAGGACTGGGCACGCCCATCGCATCCCTTGCAAGTCTGATTTCATACCAGTTCTACAGCAGATCGGAGGGCGCTCATAGAGGGAAATATCTTTGTGTATTTCTCGCAGTGAATTTCGGAATGTTAGCATTTCTGCTGATATTTGAATTGATAATGTTAAAAATACTCCCGATATAAAAAAATCAGCCTGTCGGTAAATTCACCGACAGGCTGAAATTATTTATGTATTCGGTTTAAGCTTTATCAGCCCATTACAGCGACGACCTCGTGTACGCCCTCTGTAATTCCGCTGATGATGTTTCCGTCAACAGCCTTTCCGTCGATAGTCATGGACTTGATGCCCTTGCATACGTGATCGGGATTCTCGATCTTAATGCGGAACTCTGCGCCTCTGAACTTTCTTGTTACGGAGTAGCCGTCCCACTCGTGAGGAATGGAAGGATCGATCTTCAGACCGTCGTAATCGGGCATGATACCAAGAATATACTGGGAAATAGCTACGAAGTTCCATGCAGCTGTACCTGTGAGCCAGCTGTTCTTAGCCTCGCCGAAGCGCTTAGCATCTTTACCTGCGATCATCTGAGCGTAAACGTAGGGCTCTGTTCTGTGGAGCTTTTCGTCCTCGATGAACGCGGGAGCGATCCTTGTATAGTAATCGTAAGCGGTATCGCCCTTGCCTGCGTAAGCTGCAGCGCAGATTATCCAAGCGTTGTTGTGGCAGAAGATACCTGCATTCTCCTTATATCCGCCGGGATAAGTGGAGATCTCGCCGTACTCTACCTTGTACTTTGTGAAGGGAGGATTGTTGAGTACGAGACCGTGCTCGGTGCCGAGGAACTTGTCGATGGAAGCGAGAGCCTTTTCGGTATACTCCTCGCCGCCCACGTCGGACATGATGCAGAAGCCCTGAGGTTCGATGAAGATCTTGCCCTCATCGTTTTCCTTGGAGCCTACTACCTTGCCGTAAGCGTCGTAAGCACGTCTGTACCAGTCGCCGTCCCAGCCGAAGTCAACGATAGCCTTCTTCATAGCGTCGACCTCTGCCTGAGCCTTGTCAGCCTCGGCAGCGTCGCCCTTTCTGCGGCAGAGCTCAACATACTCGGGTCCGATGTAGGTGAACATACCTGCGATCATAACGGACTCAGCAGTCTGCTCGTTGAGGGGCTTGCCTGTTTCGGGATCAACTTCCTTAGCGATGTTGCTTGCGGTGTTCTGGAAGCTCTCGCCGGGAACACGGGAGAAGCAGTTGAGGTTAAGGCAGTCGTTCCAGTCAGCGCGTCCGATAAGGGGAAGTCCGTGAGGACCCTTGTTGTTTACAACGTGATAGAAGGAGCGCTTTAAGTGGTCGAGGAGAGGCTGTGCAAGACTGTCATCGTTCTTGTAGGGCACCATCTCGTCGAGAATGCCGAAATCGCCTGTTTCCTTGATATATGCAGCAGTGGAGAGTATCATCCACAGCGGGTCGTCGTTGAAGTTTGTGCCTGCGGCGTCGTTGCCCTTCTTGGTAAGGGGCTGATACTGGTGATAGTTTCCGCCGTCCTCAAGCTGAGTTGCGGCGATATCGAGAATTCTTTCTCTTGCTCTTTCGGGGATCTGATGAACAAATCCGAGTATATCCTGATTGGAATCTCTGAAGCCCATGCCTCTGCCGATACCACTCTCGAAGTAGGAAGCGGAGCGGGAAAGGTTGAAGGTGACCATGCACTGATACTGGTTCCAGATATTGACCTGTCTGTTGAGCTTTTCCTCAGGGGAGGAGAGAGTGTAGATAGAGAGGAGCTCGTCCCATGTTTCCTTGAGCTCTGCGAGAGCTGCGTCAGCCTTTTCGGCGGTGTCGAACTTCTTTATCATCTCATAAGCGCGGGACTTGTTCATGGAGCCGTCAGCGTTGAACTTTTCCTCATAAGGATTCTCAACGTAGCCTAAGATGTAAACGAGAGTCTTGGACTCGCCTGCTTCGAGAGTGATCTCCTTGTAGTGAGAAGCCACGGGAGACCAGCCGTCTGCAACAGAGTTAGTAGGCTTGCCCTCAAGAACGGTCTGCGGGTTGCCGAAATCGTTGTAGATGCTGCCCATGAAGGACTCACGGTCGGTATCGA
Source organism: Oscillospiraceae bacterium (assembly GCA_051882725.1). Lineage (GTDB taxonomy): Bacteria > Bacillota > Clostridia > Oscillospirales > Ruminococcaceae > RGIG4694. The sequence continues at coordinate 5,400 of JBJESJ010000042.1, read as the reverse complement.
AGCCGTCGATGGAGTCGTTTACGTGATAGAAAGCGAAGTGGTTTCTTCTTTCCTTGTACTCGGTCTTGTGATAGATGGTGCTGCCTTCAATCTCGACTTCGCCCGTGTTGAAGTTTCTCTGGAAGTTGGTAGAGTCGTCATTAGCGTCCCATAAGCACCATTCGAGGAAGGAGAAAAGCTTGATAGACTTCTTATCCTTGCTCTCGTTGGTGAGAACTACCTTCTGGACCTCGCCTGTGAAGTTCTGGGGAACGAAGAAGGTGACTTCTGCGGAAAGATCGTTTTTCTTTCCCTTGATAACGGTGTAGCCCATGCCGTGGCGGCATACGTACTCATCGAGAGCGGTCTTGACAGGGGACCAGCCGGGATTCCAGACTGTGCCGTTGTCGTTTATGTAAAAATATCTTCCGCCTGCGTCTGCGGGAACGTTATTGTAGCGATAGCGTGTGATGCGGGCAAGACGAGCGTCCTTATAGAAGCTGTAGCCGCCTGCGGTGTTGGATATCAGGCTGAAAAAGTCCTGTGTGCCAAGGTAGTTTATCCAGGGATAGGGAGTCTGAGGAGAAGTGATAACATACTCCTTTTTTGAGTCATCAAAGAAACCGAATTTCATTGAACTATACCTCTTTCTTGATTTAATGTTTGCCAACGTCTTTGGGCAGGTGAAAACCTTTACAGAACTGCCGACGTCTGCGGACATATATATTATACCATAATTAAACGTTTAACTTCAATAGTTTTCGGAGCATTTGAAAACTAAAAAATGCTCCGATTTTTTGTATATTATGCACAAATTGTCTGGATCAGGAATTGCTCCGTCACATGCTGCTGAATTTGTGAAGAGCGGAAGCCAGATAAAGCGAGCCGCCTATTACGACCAGTCCGTGTTCTCCCGCATAAACAGCCGCCTTGTAGTAAGCCTCGCGGATGCTGACAGCCTCGCCGTTTTTAAAGCACTGCGCCAGCTTTGGAGCAAAAACGGAGTTCTTATAAAAGCCGTCCACGCAGTACGCCTTGTCAATGTACGGTGAGATGTATCTGAGAGCGCCCTGCCAGTCCTTGTTTTCGAGCATGCCGCAGACCATCACCTTGGGAGTGCATTTGATATCCTTTACAAATTCGGCGAGGACCCTCATTCCATCGGGATTGTGAGCGCCGTCCATGATAATCATGGGGGAGCTTTCCTGAATTATCTGACATCTGGAGGGCACAGCGGCATTGTATATTCCCTCGGCAATATCGGAGGAGGAGATATCGTATCCGTATGAACGAGCGATCTTGGCGGCCTCGTAAGCGGTAACAGCGTTGTAGATCTGATGCTTTCCGACCATCGAGGTCCGCAGACGGCGGCCCTTGTAGGTGAAAACATTTCCGTATTGGTCGGAGGATATTATCCTTATCTTTGATATATCGGGGATAATAACGTCCGAGCCCATCAGCTCCGCCCTGTCGATGATAACGTCCTCGGCTTCGGGAGGATTTCCGCACATAAGCACGCAGGGAGACTCCTTTTTGATGATACCCGCCTTGTGACGGGCGATATCTCCGAGAGTGTTCCCGAGCACTGCGGTGTGGTCGTAGGATATGGAGGTTATCACCGAGCAGATAGGCGGCTGAATGATATTGGTGCAGTCAAGGAGCCCGCCCACGCCCGTTTCGAGAATAACGATATCGCATTTTTTCGTCGCAAAATAAACAAAGGCTATGGCGCAGGTTATCTCAAACTGTGAGTAGCCCAGCTCCATAGAAGCCCTTACCGCAGGAATGACCTTGTCTGCCGCCGCGGAGAGGTCGCTGTCGGATATCTCGTTCCCGTCGATGCATATCCTGTCGTTGTAGCGGTAGATAAAAGGGGAGGTAAATTCGCCTGTGCGATAGCCCGCCGCCTGAAATATTTCGGACAGCATCCTGACAGTAGATCCCTTGCCGTTGGTGCCTGCCACGTGGATAAATTCAAGGCTGTTCTGGGGGTCGCCGAGACTTCTCATGAGCCGCTTGAACCGTGATAGATCGGATACGGGAGTACCCGACTTGCTGTAGCCGTTTATAAAATTCATTACTTCGCTTATTTCCATGCTTTACTGCACCTCTGTGTGATCTTGTGAGAATTTCTGTAAAAGCCGCTGAGCCTTGCCGTACTGATAGGGAAATAGTCTGAGATACTCCGACCATTCAAGAGCGAGAGCCTGTGCCTCGTCACATTTCCCGAGCTGATATAAAGCGTCTGCCCTTGTTATCATCAGTGCGGCATATTCTGTTTTTACGCCTGATTTGTTGATCTTCTCGGGAGCGCCGTATGCAGCAGAGATAATATCCAGAGAGTCAAGCACCTTCTGCGGTTCGTTTTGAGCACATGCATGGTCCATTTCGCAGATCAGAGCTGCTAAAAGCACGGCAGGATCGTTCTTATTGACCTTATCGCTTTCAAAAAGCTCCGTAAAGCGTCTGTAATTGTCCTCGATCGATCTCGGGGGATCAAAGGACAGATCATACTGCATAAGCTCATTCAGATAGATAAGCTCATAATATCTGTCCTTCCTAAAAAGCTCTTTATCAAGGATATTATTTTGGGCAGCTGTTTCGGATTCGCCTCTGAAAAGATACCCGCTCACCAGCTGATCGCGTATGTGTCCCTTTATAAGGATATCCTTTTCAGCGGACAGCATTTTTTCAGCCTGTGACATAAAATAATTGGAATAGTATTCATCCGATAAAACATCTTCAAGACGAAGGATATTTACCGAAGGAGGGTAGTGATTTTCCTCAATGCAGACAGTATTTGTCATTCTGCGGTTGATGATGTACAGCTCCGCACCGATGATCAGAAACGTGATCCCAATGAATAGGATCAGGTTGCAGAAAAGAGCCGAGCTGTTCAAAGCAATACTGATAAATATAAAAATGACAGAGATGCCCAGACAGAAAAAGAAAGAGACTATCATTAATTTGGAGCGTCTGTTGAATTTTCTGATACGCTTCTTTTTCTGTTCCAGAGCGGATATGAATTGTTCTCTTGTTATGTTCATTGAAATGACCTCTTACGGGTTTTCCGACTGTGAAACAGCCTGCATGAGCTGCTGTGACTTGTTGTACTGATAGGGGAATTTCTTAAGGTATTCCGACCAGTCAAAGAGCAGTACCTTGGCTTCGTGAGGCTGTCCCAGATTATACAGCGCCTCTGCCTTTTTCACCATCAATTCGGCGTATTCCGCCTTAACGCCGAAGCTTTGTGACTGCTCGATGTTTTTGTATGCCGCCGAAATGATGTCGATATAGCCGAGGGTCTTCTGCCAGTCGCCGTGAGCCAATGCATAGTCAATCTCACAGCCGATGACAACGTTCAGCACCGAGAGATTCTTCATATTGACCCTGCCGCTCCCGCAGATCTCCTGAAACTGTCTGTAAGCCTCCTCACCGTATTCCGTGCCGCCTGTGGTGCTGGGCATGTTGAAATAGTAGAACGCCACATTTTTAAGATAGACAAGCTCATAGTATTTATCCTTGGCAAAAAGCTCCTCGTCGCGGTAGTTGGTGCGGAAGGCTATGTCGAACTCTCCGCGGAAAAAGTAGCCGCAGGTGAGCAGCTTGCGGATATGTCCTCTTGCGCAGATATCCGTTTCCTTTGAAAGAAGCTGATTTGCCGTACTTACAAAGCCGTTGGAATAGGAGCCCGAATTCATAAGCTTTTCCAGATCGGCTATCTCGGGCTTGTGTGGAGTATGACATTCCTTGACGGTATAGTCGCTGATATTCTTCTTCATAAGATAATAAAGCAGTACAACAGCTCCCCACAGCAGAAGCACTATGATGAGATTGATGATACTCTTTGATATCAGGTCGATGATAAATAATACCAGCGAAAGTCCGATAAGAATATAGATGATAGTCATTGATCGTTTGGTGCCCGCGTTCAGTCTTTTTATCTGATCGCTGCTGCGGTCGATGGCATTCTGATATTGTTCGCTTGTTATGTTCATTGAGAAGTTCCTCCCTGCTCTGCGGCGTTCAGCAGCTGCACTGCCTTATTGTACCGATACGGAAAGGGTCTGAGATACTCTGCCCATTGGCTCATAAGAGCCTTTGCCTCGTCGGCATGACCGAGGTGCAGTAGTGCCTCTGCCTTGTATGTCATGTTTGCGGCATATTCGGCAGTGATACCGTAAAGTCCGTTTTTTAGCTGATCTTCATAGCCTTCCGCGAGTATGTCTAAGTAGTATATTGTTCTTTCCCAGTCGCCGTGCATCATTGAATACAGTGCCTCGCAGTCGACAGCCATGATGGTGTTCGTTAATATGCTGCGGTCGATACAGCTGCCGGAGTACAGCTCATTGAAGGCTCTGTAGGCATTCTCGGCAGCTTCAAGGTCACCGCCTGCGTAATACTGATAAAGCATCACATTTTTCAGATAGTCTAATTCGTAAGTTCTGTCCTTCCGGAAAAGCTCATTGTCGGGGATATTGGTGCGGAATGCGATGTCAAATTCTCCGCGGAAGAAATTGGAGCTTATCAGTGTATTGCGGATATAGCCCCTGTTAAGGATATTCTTTTCGGTGTTGAGAAGCCCGCTTGCCCAGGACATAAAATCGTTGGTGCAGTATTCGCTGCGGAGCTTTTTCGTAAGTGCCGAAATGTTCCGTGAAGGGGAGATATGATCGTATTTTTTGGCTGCACCGATGCAGATAAGAGACAGTATCAGATACATAAAAACGGAAACAGCAAGAGCTGCCGCCGAAATATAATAAAAGATATCCTTTTTGTCCGATGCCATGTAAGCTGCCGATGAAACAAGAAATGCAGCAAGTCCGACCATTGATCCCACAGTCAGGACCGACGCGGCAGTGTTGAGCTTTTTCACAGTCTTTTTCTGTGCTTCCATAATATTTATAAACTGTTCTTTTGTGATCTCCATAGAAGTACCCCCATTATTGTCAGTTAAGCAGCTCCCACAGTTCATTTGCCTGTCCGAGCAGGAACTCATATGCCGATACCTTTGGCAGGATATCCTCGCAGAGCCGCCTTGCCTCGTCGTATTTTCCAATATAATAAAGGCAGCGTATCTTCATAATGATATATCCTAAGGAAGAAGCGCTGTCCGTCTTTCCGTCCGTGAGTATATCCCCGAAGGAAAGACGCGTATCAATGTATTCAGCGCAGCGGAAATAGTCCTCCCTGAAATATGACATGAGGATTTCAGCGTCGATGAGTCTTGCCGCAGTCAGTGTATCGTTTTGCAGGGCTTCGTTTTTGCTTACGATATCGGAGATGCCGTCATAAGCCGCAGTGATGGAATAGGACAGCGAAGCCCTGTCCTCGGACAGGATATTATCACGGAGCGTATGAAACAGCTCAAGTATCTCAAAAAATTTGTCCTCATCGGTGAGCTCCTCGTCAATGGGAGCG
>JBJESJ010000041.1:33064-51916 GCA_051882725.1 Oscillospiraceae bacterium | reverse complement strand
TTAAGCTGGTGCGAGTACAACGAGCTGATATTTATCCGCTGCGCCTGCCGCATGACCGAAAATGCAGACCTGTCCTCCTCAAAAAGACAGGAGATAAAGCGCCTTATCGCCCAGCTGAAAAAGATCAATCCGCAGATAGAAAGCAATATTTTCAGAAGTGCGGAAAATGTCAATGTGAAGAATCTCATATCCTATAAGGACGAAAACGGGCTGCACAGCTTTATGGACAAGCTGTAAAAACAGCGGCTCTGCCTCTGTACCATTAAAAAATATTTTACAAAAACTAACCATTGTTTTCTTGACTTTTTTTAACGAAAATGATACCATATCAAATGTGAACAGGAAAAGTGATACGGCTCAGCAGCGCCGCTATCGTATGAAAGGAATGTGACAAATGAAAGCAAACAGAATTCTTTCAGTGCTGACTTCTATGGTAATTGCCGCTTCGGCATGCAGCTTTGCTGTCTTTGCCGAGGACTATGATGCGGATGTTTCCTCCGCGGAAAAGGCTTCCGACTGGGGACAGACCTTCAAGCTCTATTCTGACGTGTTCGACCCCGCTTCCCTTAATGAAGACTCCGAGATAGTTGTTGAATATACCCTCAAGCTCTCCGGCGACAGCCTGACTATGTACCCCGTAGAGCTTATCGCACAGAGCTGGGAGGTCACCGACGAGGAATCGGGAGAGATGATATCCGACGGCGAGATATGGGGAAAAATTGAGCCCTCCGAATACGACGAGAAACATGCGGTATTTACATACGAGGATATCCTCGCAGGATATAAGGCTGCGGCTCCCGATCCCGACATCATAACCGATCTTTCGGGCGTTCTCTGCCTGAATGTGGGCGCTACGAATCAGGGCACCGTATTATGTACCAAGTTTACCGTCACCAATTCCAAGGGCGGAAGCGGAAACTCCTCGGACGAGCTTACCGGAATAAACTGCTTCGTTCCCGTGGACGAGCCCACACAGTACATCGGCAGCGAAGAGATATTCAGAGTCACAAAAGATGATTTCGACGCCACAAGACTTAATTCCGGCTCCGAAATGGTCATATATTATGAGGAAATGAGCAGCGCGCCTGCCTTCTGCCCCGTAAACGTCGTGCTTATCAGCACGGATAATACTACCGTTCCCGAAAACAAAAGGGACGAGGAGGGCAATGTTTCCGTAAAAATAACCGTTCCCGTGTCCTACGACAGCAGCCATGCGGTGTTCAGCTGCAAGCAGATATTAAACGCTTACGGAACAGGTAATTTCAGCGAGCTTTACGATTTTTCCATCATCGGGACAAGTCAGGCGATAACTGTCACTGACGTTGAATTTACCAACGTGAACCAGTTCGGGACCCGCTCCGTGGCTCTCAGCGAGGCAGAGGCCGCAGCTGAAAAGAAACCCGTTCCTATGTGGGTGATAATCGTCGTTATCGCTGTTATCGTGGTGATCATCCTTATCGGACTGCTGATATACGCCAAGGTCAACTCCAACCGCACATATGACGTTGCCACAGGCTCTTACATCAGAAAGGCCGGGGAAGACTCCTCGGAGGATAAAAAGGATAAGTGATTTTCCGGATATTCTTACGGACCTGCATGCTGATTTGCGGTAGGTCCGTATTTTTTTATTTTCTGTTGATTTTTCCTGCGAAATATTGTATAATGATAAAAATATGATCTGCAAAATAATATACGGATTGGAGTGCGCAATTATGTTCAGTCAGTCGCTTAACGGAACATGGCAGCTGTATAAGCTGTCCGATTCCGCTTCCGATATCTCGCTTACTCACCCCGGCGAGGTCTATTCTTCTTATCTAAAAGCAGGATTTAATATCCCCGTGAACGTGCCCGGGTCGGTCTATACCGCTTACCTTGACGCCGGGTTCATCGAAGACCCATACAAGGGGGAAAATCAATACGAGGCGCAGCGTATCTCCGAGGACGACTTCTGCTTCGTCACAAGCTTTCCCGCCGCCGGCGATATCAAAAGCTCCGACAAGGTTTATCTTCACTTTGACGGCGTAGATACCGCTGCCGAGATATTCTTCAACGGCATATCCGTAGGCACCTGCTGCAATATGCACAGGACATACGAGTTTGACGTCACCGACCTTGTCAGCTCCGACGAGCTCCAGCAGCTGGCGGTGCGCTTTATCTCCCCTATAAAATACATATCCGAAAAGAATAAGGAACTCCCTCTCTGGGGTGTCAGCTCCACTATGGCGGGTTATCCTCATATGAGAAAGGCTCATTATATGTTCGGCTGGGACTGGGGCCCCGTTCTGCCCGATATGGGGATATGGCGCGATGTGAGCCTTATCGGCGTCACGGGCGGCCGCATCGAAAGCTTATATCACCGTCAGCGCCACACCGAACAGGGAGTATATATCACCGTGGAGGGTCATCTGGAGGATATCTCCTCCGAGGGGCTTTCCGCCGCTGTCACACTCACCGACCCCGAGGGCAGAAGCATTACCGAAGCTGCCGTTATATCGGGAGGGAGCCTTTCGGCGGAATTCTGCATTGATTCCCCATACCTCTGGTATCCGCGGGGCTACGGCGTTCAGCCTTTGTATAACATCTCGGTCAGCCTTCTGGACGACGACAGGATCGTGGACGAAAGATCTCTCGATATCGGTCTGCGCACGATCGAAGTCTGCCGCACTCCCGACAATGACGGCACCGACGGCGAGGAGTTCGCATTCGCTGTGAACGGCATCAAGATATTCGCCATGGGCGCAAACTATATCCCCGAGGATCAGCTTATCTGCCGCCGCAGCCGCGAAAAGACCGAAAAGCTGCTCTCCGACTGCCTTGCCGCAAACTACAACATGATACGCGTCTGGGGCGGCGGTATCTACCCCGACGACTGGTTCTACGAGTTCTGCGATAAGAACGGTCTGCTGGTATGGCAGGATTTCATGTTCGCCTGCTCCGTCTACAACGCGGACAGACCCTTCTGCGAAAACGTTAAGCACGAAATAATCGACAATGTAAAACGGATAAGAAATCATCCGTCGCTGGCGTTGTGGTGCGGAAACAACGAGATCGAATCCGCATGGCAGTACTGGGGTCTCCCCGATCAGCCCGAAATGAAAAAGGGCTATCTGCGCATGTTCGAGGTGCTTATCCCGAAGATACTGGGCTTTTATGACCCCCAGACCTTCTACTGGCCCTCTTCACCCTCATCGGGCGGAAGCTTCAGGGATTCGGGCGCCAAGAACAAGGGCGATATCCACTACTGGGAGGTATGGCACAGCTGCAAGCCCTTCACCGAGTACAACAAGTATCTGTTCCGCTTCTGCTCGGAATACGGCTTCGAGTCTATCCCCTCCATGAAGACTGTCCGCAGCTTCGCCGAGGACAAGGATATGGATCTCATGTCCCCCGTTATGGAAGCTCATCAGAAATGCGAGGCGGGCAACGAAAAGCTGCTGTACTATATAGCACAGATGGTAAACTATCCTTACACCTTCAAGGGGCTGGTATACGCTTCCCAGCTGGTGCAGGCGGACGCTATCCGCCTTAATGTTGAACATATGCGCCGCAACCGCGGTGTATGCATGGGCTCGCTGTACTGGCAGGTCAACGACTCCAACCCAGTCATCTCATGGTCGTCCATAGACTATTTCGGCAGATGGAAGGCTCTCCACTACTACGCAAAGAGATTCTACGCTCCCGTGCTGCTGTCCGCTGACCTTAGCCATGAGGATTACATCATCTTCAACATCTCCAACGAAAAAATGAAGACCGTTCGCGGCTTCGTAAACTGGAAAGTCCGCAGAAATACGGGCGAGATCATCAGCGAGGGAGATTTTCCCGTCAGCGTGGAGCCCCTTTCCGCGAAAAACTGCGGGACCCTTCTCCGCAGCGAGATACTTCCTCACGACGATACCGCGAACAGCCTGTCCCTGCGCAGCTGCTATCTGGAATATACCCTCATCACAGAAAAATGCGAGGTGCTGTCTACGGGAGACTGCCTGTTCGTGCAGCCCAAAGCCTTTGAGTTTCTCGACCCACAGCTCAGCTTCACCGTGGACGAAATAGGCGGAAAGTACAAGATCCTTGTATCCTCGAAAGCGTTCGCAAAGGGCGTATGCCTTGAGCTGAAGGAGCATGACGTTGTCTTCAGCAGCAACTGGTTCGACATCCACGGCGACAGCGAAATGGTACTTGTAAACAAATCGGCTCTGCCGCCGTACTTCACCGCAGAAAAGCTTGCGGAAGAGCTGACCGTCACTTCATATTACACAGAGTTGAACAGTTGACAGTTATCAGTTGATAGTTAACAGTTTGTACCGTCTTCTCTTCATAAGCTGCTGACCGCGGCTGATAACTGTCAACTATTAACTGTCAGCTGTTAACTCCGATAAAAGAAACCAATTCCGAGAAAGGAAACTAAAATGAGATCTCCCGATGAAATCAAAGAAGAATTTCTGGAAATATACCGGAATAATATATCCCGCGAGGGCTCGGATAAGCTCCTCGAATATCTGCTTTCCCCCAAGAGTGATTTCTTCTCCGCTCCCGCAAGCACCCGCTATCACAGCGCATACGAGGGCGGTCTCGCTCAGCACAGCATCAACGTGTATCACTGTCTCTGCGATTATCTGTCCCGTCAGCGGGTAAAGGATGTGTACCATCTCACCGTCTCCGACGAGACCGCCGCCGTTATAGCGCTGCTCCACGACATCTGCAAGATAAATTTCTACAAGGTGGACTTCCGCAACAGCAAGAACGATCAGGGCGTTTGGGAAAAGGTGCCCTACTACACCATCGACGATCAGCTGCCCTACGGTCACGGGGAAAAATCCGTCTACATCATCAGCGGCTTTATGCGGCTCTCCCGTGAAGAAGCCATCGCTATCCGCTATCACATGGGCTTTTCCGGCATCGAGGACAAGAACAGCATAGGCAAGGCATTTGAAAAATGGCCGCTGGCATTCGCTCTTTCCACAGCCGATATGGAGGCTTCATATTTTCTGGAGGGAAGCGATAAGTGACCGCTGTTCGTCACCATATCATTTAAGGAGAAAGCTATGGAAGAGACACCCAAGAAGAATAAACGGATATTATTAAAGACCGCAGCCGCTCTGGCAGGAGTATTTGTTATCCTGTCTGCGGCGAGCTTTCCCATGAAGACCGTGTACTATACCGTACACACCGATAAGATATCCGAAAGCGTCCGCGTTGCACAGGTATCCGACCTGCACAGCTGCTGGTACGGGAAGGATATGGAAAACCTCATAAACGCCATAGATGAGACCTCTCCCGATATGGTGGTGCTGACGGGTGATATCTACGACGATTCTGTGAACAATGACAACACGCGTACATTCCTTAAACAGATAGGCAGGAAATATCCCTGCTATTACGTCACCGGCAACCACGAGCAGTGGAGCGGCAGCTGGGACAGCTTCGCCGATGAAGCGAAAAGCTTCGGGATACATGTCCTTGACGGGGAAAATACGGAAGTCTTCGGGATAACTCTCTGCGGCTCGGGCGTGAACTACTCCCAAAGCATTGAAATATGTGCCGAAGAAGCCTCCTCCGATGAGTTCAATGTGCTGCTCGCCCACTATCCCGAGCAGATAGACTATTATCGTTCCTTCTGGAAATTCGATCTGATACTGTCGGGTCACGCCCACGGCGGACAGTGGAGGATTCCCGGCATTATGAACGGTCTATATGCGCCCAATCAGGGACTTTTCCCAGAATATGCGGGCGGACGGTACGACTTTGACGACTCCGTGATGATAGTCAGCCGCGGACTCAGCAGGACTAAGGAAGTTATCCCGAGGATACTTAATAATCCCGAGCTGGTCATTATCGACATCGTCCCCGCCAACGGATAAGGCTTTCCTGCGCTGTACGGCGGTTTTTATGAAATAATGCTCTCACTCACTATTGACAATCCGCCCGAAATATGCTATTATGTTATTGTGTATGATTGTGACGTATTATCGAAAGGAATGAGTATTATGGAAAACACAGAACAGACAAAAACCGTCTCACCCCGCACAATGCTTGTCAAAACTCTGATAAGCATACTGGGCGTGGGATATTCCGCTCTGCTGATATACCTTGCATATATAACCTTTTTCTATGACATAGGATATACGAACCGCGTGGTCTTTGCAGTGGTGGGAGCGGTCATCGCAGTTGCTGTCTGCTTTCTGGATTACTTCACGAGGGAATCCAAGATAACCTGCATACTGGGAATGCTGAACATGGTCCTGCTGTTCCCCACGCTGATGCTTGACTGGGGAAACTGGCCGCTGCTTATCCCCGCTGCGATAGTTACCCTTTTCGGCTTCTTCTGCTGTCATATGAACGAGACCGCAAAAACTGTTTTCGGCACGCTTTTCCTGCTGCTGTACATCATCGGCGGCATAGCCTTCTATTTTGTGACCTCCTTCTTTAACGTAAGGACAGTGGATACCCTGATAGATACGGGGGCTTCTCCGTCAGGCGCGTTCAGGTATTATACCCTCGACGTCCAGAACAAGGCTTCGGGAAAGATAGTCGTCTACGTTCAGCCCAACACCCTTGACAGCGACAACGGCATCTTCTACACAAAAACTACGCTGAAAAAGATGATTTGCCAGATGAACAAGCCCGCCGAGGCTGTCTGCCAATGGGACGGCGAAAATCTCTACATCAACGACGAGATATTCTTCACCGAAAGCGAATACTCCATAAAGACTCCCGCAGGCTATACATACCTGCTCACCGACAGCAACTGGACATATACCTACTTTGATCTGGACTATCCTCTGTCCGAAACGGTGACCCGAATTACCGATAAGGTCAAGGAATTCTTCGACAGACAGAATGTGGACAAGTCTCAGGAGACCTCTGCCGCAGAGACCGAGGAGCCTTCCGAAGAAACGGACGATATCTCCGACGAGGAATAATATTTCAATATGCTAAAAGGACTGCCGCTCTCCGACAGTCCTTTTTTTCGCTTTTTTATAAATTATTTTTAGGTAATTTCACCGTTATCGTGGTGCCCACGTCCTGTCTGCTGCGGACAGAGACCTCGCCGTTCAAACGCATGACTGCGTGCTTTACGATGGATAAGCCCAATCCCGTGCCGCCCCGCTCCTTTGAGCGGCTCTTGTCGGCGCGGTAGAACCGCTCGAATATCCTTCCAAGGTCCTCTTCGGGGATTCCTATTCCCGTATCGGACACGGTCAGCACCGCGTGATCTCCGCAGTCTGTGACGCTGATATCCACCGAACCCCCTGTTTTGTTGTATTTTACAGCATTGTCTATCAGGTTGTAGATTATCTCGCTGCAGAGCCTGCCCGAGGAATATATCACCGCATCGTCACCCGAAAGCTTCAAGGATACGTTCTTTTTCTCGGCAGCGTCGGTCAGGATATTGATATTATCCGCAGCGCAGCTCTTGATATCGACCGTTTCAAGAACAAGCTCCTGCTGCTCCTCCAGCCTTGACAGGCGGATAATATCGTCGATGAGCGTCACCAGCCGCGCCGACTCGGAGCGTATCCGTCCTAAGAATTTCGGCACGTCCGCCTGCTTTACCAGTCCGTTTTCCAGCAGCTCTGCGCTGCCCATTATGCTCTGCAGCGGAGTTTTCAGCTCATGGGACACATTCGCCGTGAATTCGCGGCGTTCCTGCTCGCCCGTTATCCTTTCGGTCACGTCGAATATGAGCATTACGAGCCCCGAGCCCTCCTCGCCGTTTATCTTGGTGATATCCAGCTGATATTTCCTGCCGCCACGGTCGATAATACTCTCCCCGTGACCGCACTCCCCCGCCTTTTCCGCAGTTTCGGAGATATCGCGGCTTCGGTCCACTTCAAGGAAATTCCGCCCCGCAGCACTGTCGTCCGCGCCGAATATCTTCTGCGCCGCAGGATTAATGCTTAGTATCACCCCGCTGCCGTTAAGCAGGACAAGTCCCTCGTTCATGGAGCCTGTTATCGTTTCAAATTCCGCCCTGCGGCATTTCAGCTCCTCGATCTGCTCATTTATCTTCCTGTGCTGGCTTTCCAGCCGCTTCAGAATGGGAGTTATCTCCTCGTAGCAGTCGCCCTCGGAAGGATTGTCGGGGTCTATCTCCAGCAGCGGTCTTACGATATGCTTCGACAGGCGGTCCGCCAGCAGCGCGGCTATTATCAGCGCGATAAGCAGCACCACAAGTATGGGCCGCAGCATACTTATGGAAATGGTTAGCATAGTGTAATACTCGGAGCTTATCCGAAGCACGGTGCCGTCCTTAAGGCACTTTGCGGCATAGACTGTCCGTTCGGACAGGGTCGTAGAATATCTTGTGCTTTCACCGTAGCCGTTTTTGAGCGCGTCGATTATCTCGGGACGGTCGCTGTGATTTTCAAATTCTCCGTCGGTATCCGAAGAGTCGAACAGCACATTTCCTTCGCTGTCTACCCATGTCAGGCGATACTCTCCGAAATCAAGCTCCGAAAAATAGTCTGCCCCCGCGTATTCCACACCCGCGGAAGCAAGCTCCAGCTGTTCGGAAAGGTCATTTTTCTGCACCGCCGTGAAATACTGATAAAGTACCCCCATGATTATGATAACGGAAGCAGCAAACACAGCTATCGCCACCGCCATTACCGATCTGAATATTTTCCCCTTCACCTTTCTGAACACCTCTCTTTTCAATTTACAGTTAACAGCTTTCAGTTATTTACTGTTTCCCGTCAATGCCGTAACAAAAAACGTTTACTGTCAATTATCAACTGATAACTGTCAACTGTAAAACTGTTAACCGTTTTCTATTTTGTAGCCCACTCCGCGGACTGTCTGTATCTGCTCGCCGCTTTCGCCCAGCTTTGCCCGCAGAGTACGGATATGTACATCAACGGTGCGGGTCTCGCCGTCGTAGTCAAAGCCCCAGATGTCCGAAAGCAGCTGGTCTCTCGTGAATACCAGCCCCTTGTGGCTCATCAGCGTGCGCAGCAGCTCATATTCCTTCAGGGTCAGCTCCACAGGCTGTCCGCCGCGGGTCACGGTGTGACGCTTTTCGTCCAGCTCCAGATCTCCAGAACGGAAAACTCCCGATTCGGATGCCTTTCCTCCGCTGCGGCGAAGCACAGCCTTTACACGGGCTGTCATCTCCATCATGCCGAAGGGCTTTACGAGATAATCGTCCGCCCCAAGGTCAAGGCTTTTCACCTTATCGTATTCCATTCCCTTGGCGGTCGCCATTATCACGGGGATATCCTCGGTCCTGCCGTCGGCGCGGAGACGCTTTAATATCTCCGTTCCGTCCATGTCGGGCAGCATTATGTCAAGCAGTATCAGGTCGGGCTTCCTGCACGACAAAGCGGCGAAAAGCTCTCTGCCTTCGCAGAAGCCCTCCGCCTCGAAGCCCGTGGATTTTAACGTATAAATCTCAATTTCGCGGATGCTTTCATCGTCCTCTACGCACCATATCATCGATCATTTCTCCTTTATGGATACCCGTTACCGAAAATTCCACCCACTCGGCGATATTTACGGCATGGTCTCCGATCCGTTCAAAATATTTTGCGGTCATCATAAGATCGACAGCATATTCTCCCGTCTGAGGGTCTGCGGAGATCATATCGGTCACAGCCTGCTTTACCTTTATGAAAAGCTCATCCATGACGTCGTCGTACTTTATCACTTCTTCCGCCATTTCAACGTCCCGCTTTACAAAGGCGTCCACGCTGTCGGTGACCATCTTCACGGCAGCTCGTGCCATTCCGCCAAGATCGATATGCTCCGGGAAGGCCGCATTTCTGATATAATCGCTCATTTCGGTTATATCCAGAGCCTGATCGCCTATCCGCTCCATATCGGTTATCATTTTCAGAGCGGCGGATATCCTGCGCAGATCTCCTGCCACGGGCTGCTGCTTTAAAAACAGCTTGAAGCACATGTTCTCGATAAGATGCTCTCTGCGGTCGATCTCGTCCTCCATATTTATGACAGACTGAACAAGCTTGTCGCTGTCATCCACAAGCGTTTTGGCAGCAGCGGCAATGGCCTCCTCGCAGAGGGCGCCCATTTCTATGAGCTCGTTGTTCAGTTCAGCAAGCTGTTCGTCGAAGCTCTTTCTCATTATCCGAACCTCCCCGTAATATAATCCTCGGTGCGCTTATCCTCGGGCGACGAGAATATCTTCTCGGTATTGCCGTACTCCACAAGATCTCCCAGAAGGAAGAACGCTGTATTGTCGGAAATTCTGACAGCCTGCTGCATATTATGAGTGACCATGATTATAGTATAACTCTTTTTCAGCTCAATTGCAAGCTCTTCTATCTTAGAAGTTGAAATAGGGTCCAATGCGCTGGTGGGTTCGTCCATGAGAAGCACCTCGGGCTCCGCCGCAAGGGCTCTTGCTATGCAGAGTCTCTGCTGCTGTCCGCCGGAAAGTCCCAGAGCGGATTTTTTCAGTCTGTCCTTGACCTCGTCCCAGATAGCGGCGCCCTTGAGAGACTTTTCCACTATCTCGTCCAGCTTCACCCGGTTTCTTATGCCGTAGGTGCGCGGACCATATGCCACATTATCGTAAATGCTCATGGGAAAGGGATTAGGCTTCTGGAATACCATGCCTATTTCCCGCCTGAGATTATTTACGTCGGTGGAGGGAGCATAGATGTCGGTGTTCTTATACATGACCTTTCCCGTGATCTTCACGTCGCGGACAAGGTCGTTCATGCGGTTGAGAGTTTTCAGAAAGGTAGACTTTCCACAGCCCGATGGGCCGATGAGCGCGGTAATGCTTTTTTCGGGTATCTCCATGTTTATGCCCTTGAGCGCATGGCTGTTCCCGTACCACAGCTGAAGATCGTTTGCCGTTATTATAGTATCCATCATCTGTTTTTCCTCTTCTTAAATATATATCCAACCAGTGAAGCCGACAGATTTATCAAAAGCGTCAGCACTATCAGTATCGCCGCAATGGCAAAGGCTACGCCGAATTCTCCGCGCTCCTTGGCATATACGTAGAGTGCCACGGTAAGCGTGGAGCCAGACGATCTGATGCCTGTGAAAAAGCCGTTGAGCGTATGAGCAAAGCCTGCGGTGAAAAGCAGCGCCGCCGATTCTCCGATGATGCGTCCCACTGCAAGGATACAGCCTGTGATTATGCCGTCGATGCTTCCGGGAAGCACAACGGTGCGGATAACTCTCCACTTTCCCGCTCCGAGAGCAAAAGCTCCCTCGCGGTAGCTCTGAGGAACGGTCTTTAAGCTTTCCTGAGTGGTCCTCATTATGGTGGGGAGATTCATTATCACAAGGGTAAGGGCTCCCGCCAGAATGGAGGTCTGCATATTCAGGAACTGACAGAAGAACAGCATGCCGACCAATCCATAGATGATAGAGGGTATGCCCGACAGAGTCTCCGCCGTATACTCGATGATATCCACAAGCTTTTTATTGGAAGCGTATTCGGTAAGATATACTGCCGCTCCCACTCCCAAAGGAAGCACGATGACAAGGGTCACAATGACGATATACAGCGTGTTGAGAATATCGGGGAGTATGCCTATAGTGTTCTTAAGATAGCTGGGAGAGGTGGTCAGCAGCTCCGCCGTTATGTTGGGCACGCCCTTTGCCATGACATAGACTATCATGAACAGGACCAGTCCCACGGTTATTGCCGCCGAAAGTATCATAAGCCCCTTTACTGCAGCAGAATATACTCTTCTTTGCAGCGACAGAGTATTATGAACGGACTCGGTCTTTTCAGCAGTAACGGTAAGAGTATTTCCTTCCATATCGTTCATCCTTTCTCATCTCTTTTCAGGAAAAAGTTCAGCGCCGCGTTTATGAGCATGATAAACAGGAAAAGTACCAGCGCAATGGAGAACAGCGCCTGTCTCTGAAGTCCCGAAGAATAGGACATCTCGCTCACTACAGCAGTGGTGAGGAATCTGACGCTCTCAAACAGCGAGGGCATATTAGGAGCATTTCCCGATACCATCATTACTGCCATGGTCTCGCCGATGGCTCTTCCCACTCCGAGGACCACAGCAGCGGCGATACCGCTCTTTGCGGCAGGTACGGAAACTCTCATGTAGGTCTCCACGGGAGTAGCTCCCAGTGCAAGGGAAGCCTGCTCGTAATCCTCGGGAACAGCGTCCAGAGCGGTCATGGATACCTTGATAATGCTGGGCAGGACCATTACCGCAAGGACGATTATCGCCGCGAACAGTCCCGAACCGTCGGAAAGATTGAACACCTTCATCACTCCGGGCACCAGCACCAGCATGCCAACCAGACCGTAAACAACAGAGGGTATTCCTGCCAGAAGGCTGACCGCCTGTCCCACAACAGCCTTAACTCCCTTGGGAGCCAGCTTTGAAAGATAGACCGCAGTCAGAAAGCCGATGGGAACACCTATGAGGATAGCTCCCGCAGTGCCGTAGACCGATGTGAGTATAAAGGGAAGTATTCCGTAGGAAGGCTCTGCCGCCGTGGAAGCCCATGTCTTTCCCAGCAGGAATTTCACGGGGCCTATCTCGGCAATGGCGGGTATGCCCGATATAACAAGATAAACGGTTATGAGCAGCACACAGCCCACCGTCACAAGTCCCAGTATAAGGAATATCCCATGGATGATATTTTCAAAAAGAGCTTTTCTTTTTGCTTTTGAATTATTCATATACAGCTCCTTGTCATGATCAGCAAACAGCAAATAGCAATTAGCAATTAGCGATCGGTCATTCAGATGATCGCAGTTTTGCTAATCGCTGATCGCTGACGTCTAACAGCTTTTGCTTAATTTACGGGGATAGCTCCTGCGCCGGAGATAACTTCGTTAGCGTCGGAGGATAATGCATAATCGAAGAACTTCTGTGCGGCGTCGCTAAGCTTTGTATCTGCCTTCGTGATGAGCATGAAGGGTCTCTGGATAACGTATGTACCGTCCTTGACGGTCTCCTCGGAAGCGGCTACTCCGTCAACGGTAACTGCCTTGATGGTATCGCTTACGGATGCGAGAGAAGCATATCCGATAGCGTTGGGATTCTGAGAGACCGTGGTGATAACGTCGCCTGTGCTGGTGAGCTCCTGACGGTACTTGCAGCTGTCGGTAGTGCCTGTGATGGATTCGAAGCCGTCACGTGTTCCGCTTCCCGCCTCACGTCCGATGAGCACGATCTCGCTGTCCTCGCCGCCAAGCTCGTTCCAGTTGGTGATCTCGCCTGTGTAGATCTTGCTGATATCGCCGAGGGAAAGCTCGGAAACGGGGTTGTCGTTATTTACGATAACGCATATTCCGTCAAGCGCAAGAAGAGTTTCTGCAAGACCGTTTTCCTTTTCCTCGTCTTTAAGAGCACGGCTGGAAAGTCCGATATCGCAGCGTCCCTCGGAAACAGCGGTGATACCGCTGCCGGAGCCTGTGGGATTGTAGGTGAAGGTGATGTCGCTGTTGTCATTCATAAACTGCTCGCCAAGCGCGCCGATGACCTTCTCCATTGATGTGGAGCCGTCGGTGGCTACCGTCTTAGAGCCGTCGGAAGAGGCTGTGTTATCGGCAGCGGCTGATGTATCGGCTGCTGCGCCGTTGTCTGAAGAAGTCTGTGCTTCCCCGCCGCATGCTGCCAGTGAGAGCACCATTGCGGAACAGATAGTCATTCCAAGTATTGATCTCAGTTTCATATTCTTATCTCCTAATTAATTAAAATAACGTTTTAACGTTTGATTTTATTATATTAATTTAATGTAAAATCAAAAAGTCATACTGTGTTAAATCTGCGTAAAACCCGTGAAACGACGTATTTACGCAAAAAGCGGACATGCCCGACAGAATATCCCCGTCCGGCTGTCCGCTTTCGCCATTATCCGAAAATAAGCGCCTTTATTTTTTCCCAAAAGGTCTGTTCCCGCTCCTCGCTCACCTCCTCATAGGCTGCGCTTTCCGCCGCCTTAAGCTCATATTCGCCTGTCAGCTTCCCGTCGGCATATATCTGCACGCTGCCGATAACATCGCCCTGCTCCACAGGCGCATAGACAAAATGCGGCGCGATCACCTTACACTCTATCTCGGGGACATATCCGTCCGCCGAAGGATATATTATCCTCTCGTCATTGATAAGCGACACGGATTCCGTATCGCTGCCCGCCACATTTTCGTACACCTCGCCGATGTCTATCTCGATAGGCATTATCCGCGAGAAAGCGTCGTCGTACATATTGATGTGGTCCTGCCAGTCATTGCGGTCATTGAGGGTAACGCACACCAGAGTGACCCCATCCCTTTCGCATGCGGAAACAAGACATCTGCCCGCTTCATCGGTGAAGCCCGTCTTCACGCCGATACAGCCTTCGCACATGGTGAGCAGCTTATTTGTGTTTTTCAGCCATCTGTCGTAGGGGGGATCCCCGAAATGCACCTTCATGGACGTGCTGCCGCAGACCTCCGCAAAGACAGGCTCTTTAAGCGCTTCCGAAGCAAGGAGCGCCATATCGTATGCAGTGGAATAGTGGTCGTCATCGTGGAGTCCCGAGGGGGTCACGAAATGAGTGTTCTTCATGCCGATAAGTCCTGCGCGGAAGTTCATCAGCTCCGCAAATTTTTCCATGCTCCCCGAAACATGGACCGCCGAAGCATTGGCTGCGTCATTTCCCGAAGGCAATAGCATGCCTGCGCAGAGATCCCTGCCCGTGACTATATCCCCCTCCACCAGTCCCATAGAGGAGCCCTCCACCTTTATAGCCTCGCTGTCCACGGTAAAGGGAGTATCCAGATCGCCGTTCTCGATAAGCAGAAGCGTCGTCATTATCTTGGTAGTGCTTGCCATGGGGAGCTTTTCGCTCTTATTCTTTTCAAAGAGCACCCTGCCCGTGGTCGGCTCGTACACCACCGCAGCCTTTGCGGAAATGTCCGCCTCGGTCAGCCCGCAGCACTCCGTTGATAGTATCCCCGAAACAATAACCGCCGCGGACAGCGCGGCGGAACAGAATCCTTTTATATTCATATATACACCGCCGTTAATACAATATTTTTACTATTATATTAATGGCTGGGCGGAAAAAGAACAACGGGAGCGTTTCCGCTCCCATTCTCATAATCAATTAAAAAATTATTCCTTGTCCTCGGCGATCTCACCGTCAACAGCATCTGAAACGACGGAAGCTGCAGTCTTATCCTCCTTGCTGCTCACCATATCCTTTATCTTGTCGATAAGCTCGGGTATCATATTCACCACAGCGGAGGTCTTCGAGGTGTCAAGATTTATCTGGATAAACTTAACGTCCCCGTTGGAGACCACGAGGAATCCTAAGGGCTGCAATGTCATTCCGCCGCCCGTTCCGCCGCCGAAGGCTTCCTTTTCGCTCTTGACAGGCAGGTCGGAGCCTCCTCCCGCAAATCCGTAGGATACCTTTGATACGGGAATGATAGTTATCCCATCCACCTTTATGGGGTCGCCCATTACCGTGTTGGCGTCTGCCATTTCGTGTATCTTCCCCAGTGCTTCCGAGATAAGGTCTTTAGCTCTTGTGTCCATTATTAACATCC
The DNA here is from genome assembly GCA_051882725.1 of Oscillospiraceae bacterium. Taxonomy (GTDB): domain Bacteria; phylum Bacillota; class Clostridia; order Oscillospirales; family Ruminococcaceae; genus RGIG4694. The sequence continues at coordinate 36,429 of JBJESJ010000041.1, read as the reverse complement.
TTTCCGTTTTTTGGTAGAATTTCGTTTATATGAAGAAGCAGCTTAATCGCCGCAACTATGACATTTCCCACGATCACTGCAGGAGTGATCCTCACCTTTGCGCTCAAATTGTATATAGGCTCCTCGGTGCTGTAGTTTATCTTTATTTCCGCACTTTTCACAGAGATGGGTATCAGCAGCCCCACAAATGCGATGATATTCCACACCGCAGCATGCAGTCTGCCGTAAAGCATGGATGCCTCATATGCGTCCTCCCCCGCAGCCGTGATGTCTATCTCAACGCCGCTGATGCGCACGCATTTGCATATCTTTCTGATATGCTTATTGACAAGCTTCCATATAAGCAGGATGATACGCTTATAATCCCGTATCATGTCCATTATCTCCGAGACGGTCTTTTTCTGCTTTTTCTTGTCCCCGTCGGGATTTAACAGCTCCTCGTCCTCGGGAGAGAGCTTGCCGTCTTTGCCGTCCGCATCGGAAACGCTGTCTGACTTTTCCTCATCGGCAGATATATCGTCCTTATTTTTCTTAAGAGCCTTTTCCTTTTTGGGCTTTTTCTCACGGCGTTTTTTCTTTTTGGCGGGAATGGAAAAAACGGTAAATATGAGATATTTTACCCTTAGCCGAAGCTCCTTATTCACATAGGAAATTTCCGCAGTGACGGGGCAGTACAGCAGAATGACGATTACCGCGATGACCGCCGCTGTTATGATAAGGACCGTCATGGTGCCATGTCCTCGTCTTCGCCGTCCCCGTCGTCGGTGAGCAGCTCCGCAAAATCAAGCTGCTGACGGTTGGGGAGCTCGGGCAGATCGTCTAAGCTGTCAAGCTGAAAGCAGCGCAGAAATGCGGCGGTGGTCTTATATGCTATGGGCTTTCCGGGGACATCCAGCCGTCCCGCCTCTTCAAGGAGATTTTTCTCCACCAGCGAGTTCACCACGCTTGAGCTGTCTATGCCGCGGACATGCTCCACAAAGGATTTTGTCACCGGCTGATTATACGCCACGATGGTAAGTACCTCCATTGCCGCAGCGGAAAGCGGAGTATTTTTCTTGTTTTCCATTGCAGCCCTTACGTTGTCCATGTATTCCTCGCGGACGCAGAGCTGTCTGCTGTCGCCCAGACGTATCACCAGAAGAGCGCTGCCCGTTTCGTCGTAGCGCTGATTGAGCTGTCCGATGATATCATCAAGGCTGTCCGCATCAATGCCCGCAGCAGCGGCAAGACGCTGTTCCTCCACAGGGTCTCCGCAGGCGAACAGCACCGCCTCAACAGCGGATATTTTTTCATTCTGCGACATTTTCGGCGTCCTCCTTTGGTTTGTCCTCGTCGTCAAAATCGGAGTGAAGCTCTCCGTCCTCATCTCCCGAATATTCCTCGTTAAAAGCGATCTCCGAATTATCGTCGTTCAAGAGTATACGTCCTGACTTTGTAAGCTCCAGCACGGCAAGGAATGCCGCCACACGCTCGGAGCGGTCGGTCATGCTGTCGAAAAGCCCGTTCAGCAAGCATTTCCCGTCGCGGTACAGGCATTTGAGCACATACACTATCTTAGATGTAACAGGCACATATTTCGCAGATACTATCTTTGCGAATGCCGCGCCTGTCACAGGCTCTTCTGCGAGCTTTCTGACATCTATGTTGAGATAAGCGTCCCGCAGGGTCTCGGGGCTGTGGATAAGCGAGTAGGTCATATCCATCTTTACAGCCATGGGCTTTTTCACGGTGATGCCGCCCGTATATCTGCCCCGCAGCGTTTCCGCCGCCTGCTTGCAGAGGGAATACTCCACCAGTCTGCCTTCGAGCTCCTTTTTCAGCTCCTTAGCCTCGTCGTGACGGGGCAGCAGCGAGACCGTCTTGATATAGATGAGCCGCGCCGCCATTTCCAGAAATTCCCCTGCGATCTCCATATCCTGCTGTGCCATGCGGTCGATGTAGTCCAGATACTGGTCCACAAGCTCGGTTATGGGGATATCGTTGATATTCAGCTTATGCTTTGCCACAAGGTGCAGAAGCAGGTCGAGGGGTCCCTCAAACACGGGTATCTTGAATGAAAGCTGTTCCATAGATTCACACCGCTGCGCCGTTAAAGCCGAGAATGAACATCATAAGATAGTCCACCCAGCCCGTCAGGAAGAACATGCAGTCCAGCGCCTTGCTCTGGAGCCATGCCAGAGGCGCGTCCAGAAGTCCCAGCCAGATGACTGCCATGAGAGCAAGGAAGATATATCTTTCGTACTTCATGACCTTGAAGTAGGTGCTGTCTGACATGACGAGGTTGAATATCCGCGAGCCGTCCAGCGGAGGTATCGGCAGCAGATTGAACACAGCAAGTCCTATATTAAGTACTATCATATACTGGAAAATTATGAGCAGATAATATACAAGGGTCATTTCCGCAGCGGACGCATAGTAAACGGCATACAGCACACGGAATAATATTGTCGCGATAAACGCCATGATAAGGTTTGACACGGGCCCCGCAAGAGCGGTGAGCGCCATGCCCTTTTTGGGATTTTTGAAGTTGCCGGGGTTGACCGGCACGGGATTTGCCCAGCCGAAGCCGAGAAAAATCATGAACAGAGTACCCCACAGCGACAGATGCTTTATGGGATTGAGAGTTATCCTTCCCGCATTTCGTGCGGTATCGTCGCCCATTTTCTCCGCAGCCCACGCATGAGCGCATTCATGTACGGGAAAGGCAGTAAAAAGCACGATAACGTGCGTAAGTAATTCTATCAAACGTGAATTGTCTAACATCGTATCCTCCGTCTCGTCAGTTAACAATTAACAGTTAATAGCTGACAGTTATTTTCATTATTCCTCATTGGAAACATTCGACAGACACAACAGAAAAATGAGTACTGCAAACACGATAACTGTTAACTTAACCTGATAACTGTTAACTGTAAACTGTTAACTGTTTTTATTATACTATATATTTTCACTAAATTCAATAGTCAAAATCATGTTTTTTTACTGTATTTTAAAACAATATGTGAATATTTTAAATATTTTTGCAAAAAGGGCTTGCAATTTGAAAAGAAAAGTGGTATGATAATTTAGTAATGCCGATAAACTGTCGGCATGGAATAAGAAACGCAAACTTATATAAGGAGGTGCACACCATGGCAAAGTGCGAGATTTGCGGAAAGGGTGTTACTTTCGGTATCAGGGTCTCCCATTCACATCACCGTTCCAACAGAACATGGAAGCCCAATGTTAAGCGTGTTAAGGCTATTGTAAACGGCACTCCCAAGCACATTTATGTATGCTCAAGATGCCTTCGTTCCGGAAAGGTTACAAGAGCTGTCTGATTAACAGATAAAACCGAATTGTACGTACAATAAGAAAGATGTCGA
>JBJESJ010000041.1:0-32964 GCA_051882725.1 Oscillospiraceae bacterium | reverse complement strand
TTTTTTACTAAATTGTAAACAAATTGAAAAAAACCAAAAATTCTTCGTCAAAAACTTGTCAAGACGAAAAATATGTTGTATAATGTATATTGGTTAAATTTGAAATAATTTTAGGATATGCCGATGGATTATTTACATAAATCGGCAGAACCACCGAGAACGGAGGAAATATCTATGTTGACCGAAAGTCAGAGGGCTAAAATGGCAGAGTATACCGCTGCTGTTTCCGCCGATACTGCCGCTAAGAAAAGACTTGCTGCTCTTTTCGATGACGGCATCTATACCGAAATCGACGCATACGCTAAGTGCGGAGAGGATCTCACCGGCGTGGCGGCTGCTTACGGCTTTGTAAACGGCGCTCCCGTATATGCTTTTTCTCAGGACAGCTCTGTTAAAAGCGGCGCGGTTTCCAAGGCTCATGCCGCTATAATAGCCAAGGTCTTCGACCTTGCTTCCAGAAACGGCGTACCCGTTGTGGGAATCTACGATTCCTGCGGCGCTTTCGTTGAGGACGGCGCAGAGGCTATGAACGCTTACGGCGAGATACTCGCTCACACATCTAATCTTTCCGGCGTTGTTCCCCAGATAGCTGTTATCGCAGGTGTATGCTCCGGAAGCGCAGCTGTTATCGCTGCTTCTGCAGATATCGTGATAATGTCCGAGGAGGGCGCTCTTTATCTGAACGCAGGCGCTGACAGCAGCTCTGCAGAGGATGCCGCTAAGTGCGGTATATCCGCTCTTACCGCAAAGGACGACGCGGCCGCTGTTGAACAGGCTAAGAAGCTCGTTACTCTTCTTCCTCAGAACAACCTCTCTCCCGTACCCGAGTTCGAGTACGAAGAGTCCGGCAAGAAGGCTGAGGGCTCCGCTGAGGATATCGCAGCCGCTGTTGCCGATGAGGGCAGCGTTACCGAGCTTTATGCAGACTTCGGAAAGGCTTCCTTTACAGCTCTTGCAGCTGTAGGCGGCGCTACCGCAGGTATCGTCGGCACCAACAAGACCGCTGACAAGCTCACCTCCGACGATACTGCCAAGATCGCAAGATTTGTTCGTCTGTGCGACGCTTTCTCCGTTCCCGTCATCACTATTGTTGATACAGAGGGCTTTGAATCCGGCGCAGAGGCTGTAAGAAACACCGCAAAGGCTGCTTCCGCTTACGCAGAGGCTACCACCGTCAAGATATCTCTGGTAACAGGCAAGGCTTACGGCTCCGCATTTGTGGCTCTGGCAGGAAATAACGCTGACTCGGATATGACCTTTGCATATCCCGATGCTGTTATCGCTCCCATGAACCCCATCGCTGCGGCTGAATTCTTATACCACGACGAGCTCAAGGGCGCATCCGACGTAAAGGCTAAGCGCGAGGAGATCGCAAAGCGCTACGCAGACGAAAAGGCTTCCGCTTTTGACGCTGCCGCAAAGGGCGCAGTTGACGAGATCATCGATCCCGCAAATGCAAGAGCAAAGATCATCTCTGTTCTCGACATCAGCGCAGGCAAACGCATGGTAAAGAGACTTCCTAAGAAGCACAGCGTAAACTAAGTTAACAGTTTACAGTTAACAGCGCACAGTTATTTTTTACATGACCAGCCGACAGCCGATATAGGAACATCTCCTGTCAACTGTTAACTATTAACTGTCAACTGTTAACTTCTAAAACTATAAACCGAATAAAAATTTAAATTGAATGGTGGTTTTATATTATGAAAAGATTTAATATTACCGTAAACGGCAAGGCTTACGATGTTTCCGTTCAGGATATCACTGACGGCTCCGCTCCTGTGGCTGCTCCCGCTGCCGCACCCGCACCCGCAGCTGCTCCTGCTGCTCCTGCTGCTCCCGCAGCTTCCGGCGCTGCAGGCTCTATCGAGGTAAAGGCTCCCATGCCCGGAACTATCCTCGACGTTAAGGCTAACGTCGGCGACAGCGTAACAAAGGGTCAGGTCATCGCCGTTCTCGAAGCTATGAAGATGGAAAACGACATCGTCGCTCCCGAAGCAGGCAAGGTTGCTTCTATCAACGTAAAGAAGGGCGATTCCGTAAATACAGGCGACATTATTGCCACACTCGCATAATCTCAGGAAAGGCGGACTAAGCAATGGCTAAGATCAAAGTAACCGAGACCGTACTCCGCGACGCTCATCAGTCGCTGCTCGCTACACGTATGAGTACGGACGATATGCTCCCCATTCTCTCCGAAATGGACAAGGTAGGTTTCTACTCCGTTGAGTGCTGGGGCGGCGCTACATTCGATTCGTGCATCAGATTCTTAAACGAAGACCCTTGGGAAAGACTCCGCATACTTCGCAGAGAAATGCCCAATACCAAGCTCCAGATGCTTTTCAGAGGTCAGAACATGCTGGGCTATCGTCACTACGCCGACGACCTCGTTGAGTATTTCGTTCAGAAGGCTTGCGCTAACGGTATCGACATAATCCGTATCTTCGACGCTCTCAACGATATCAGGAACCTCGAAACAGCCATCAAGGCTGCCAAGAAGGAAAATGCTCACGCTCAGGTAGCTATCTCCTTCACAACGGGCGACGTTTTCACCGACGAGTATTACGTTAACTATGCTAAGCAGATCGAAGCTGCAGGCGCGGATTCTATCTGCATCAAGGATATGGCCGCTCTGCTCACTCCTTACAGAACGGAAGCTCTCGTAAAGAAGATCAAGGCAGAGGTCAAGATACCTCTTCAGCTTCACACTCACTATACATCCGGTCTCGCTTCCATGTGCCTGTTAAAGGGTATCGAGGCTGGCTGCGATATCATTGATACCGCTATGTCTCCTCTGGCAAACGGTACTTCACATGCTCCCACAGAGTCCATGGTAGCGGCTCTGCAGGGTACAGAGTACGACACAGGTCTTGACCTCGTTAAGCTCAACGAGATCAGAGACTACTTCATGAAGCTCCGCAAGAAGTACATCGACAACGGTCTTATCGACGAGAAGATGCTGGCTGTTAATCCCAATGCTCTTATCTATCAGGTTCCCGGCGGAATGCTCTCCAACCTGCTCTCGCAGCTCAAGCAGGCAGGCAAGGAGGACCAGCTGGAGGACGTTCTCCGGGAAGTTCCCAGAGTACGTGCGGATTCGGGTAATCCTCCCCTCGTTACTCCTACTTCCCAGATCGTCGGCACACAGGCTGTATTCAACATCATCACAGGCGAGCGCTACAAGACCGTTACCAAGGAATTCAAGGAAATGGTCAAGGGCAGCTACGGAAAGACTCCCACAGCCATCTCCCCTGAGTTCAGAGAGATGATCTTAAAGGGCGAGGAGCCTATCGACTGCCGTCCTGCGGACCTCTTAAAGCCCGAGATCGACGCTATGCGTGAAGAGTGCGCAGAGTGGATCGAGCAGGAAGAGGATGTTCTCACCTATGCAATGTTCCCGAAGGTAGCTCCCAAGTTCTTCGAGAAGAGAAGAGACGCTAAGTACGGCGTTGACGGTGCTCATGCTGACAAGGCTAACGGCGTTCACACTGTCTGATATATCGGATAATATACAAAATATTGGCAGGATCTGTTACAGGTCCTGCCTTTTTTGCTGCTATAAGAATTGAAATGCTAAATCGGCTCGCCGAAACTCAGAGTAAGCTTCAGCAAGCCGACGTTCATTTTTAATTATCTATCCTCAATTGTCAATTATTAATTGTTCACGTACACCTTCAGGGGCATTTCCTTGCCGTAGACCGACGCGGAATACTGATAGTACGGCTCGTCCTCGCCGTCGTATACGGGCGTGCGGAGAATGGATATATAGGTGGTGGTGCCCAGATTGTTGCAGTCGTAGGCTTCAAGCACAAGCTTGTTGGTGTTCTCCGACTCGCGGAGAAGTCTTACCGCATTAAGGGCATAGCCTCCTGCGGACAATACCACAGGATTTCCCTTTTCAAGCTCGGTACGCAGAGCGTTCATTGCCGTCTCGCCATCGTAGCCGAAATCATAGACCGTGCATTTTTCCTCGGAAAGATGCAGATTCTGCATATATCTGAATGCATCGAGCAGGGTCTTGTCCTCGCCGTCATACAGCGGACTGGAAATAACTGCGCACTCGTATGAGGAGAACTCGGGCAGCTTCTGGAAAGTGATGGTCTGGAGGGTCTCTATCCAGCTTTCCAGCTCGGGAAGCTTGACCGTGTACGGAAGCTGAATGATATCCATGCGGTTGCTGAGTATGAAATCCATAGTATCAGTGTTGTATTTCAGCAGACCGCCGTCGGAAGTGCGGTAATTCCACTTGTTTTCCACGGCAAGATATTTATTGTACACGTCCAGAAAATCAATTTCCAGATCGACAAGGTCGGGTTTTCCGTCCGCAAGCTGATCTATGCCGCTGAGGTCATAGCCCGCTATAGTCTCGCCGCTGTCGGTGGTATACTCCCCTGCCTTCAGCTTCAGCTCGCCTGTGTAGTACTGGCGGGTAAGCTCGGCGATGCCGTAATCCGTGCCAGTTTCGGAGAAGTCAGCGCGGAAGTTATTGTACGCCATGCTGTCCTTGTCAACATTGAAGCCCGAGTCAGCCAAGATATACACGTCGGTGGTCTCGTTCAGGTTGATGGTGGTCTGATTATAAGACATGAAGCTTTCTATCTTGTCGCATATCCTGTCCAGAGCGGAGGCGTTGGCTGCCTGATAATACTGTCCGTTGGTGGCAGCTGCGAGGTTGGACAGATAGTCCTGATCCACACGCTTTCCCAGACCTATGGTAAATATGGTGATGTTATTGTCCACTGCCTTTTTAAGAGCGGCAGCCTCCTTGTCGGGGTCGATAGTGGAGGGATAGCCGTCGGTCAGCAGGATTATGTAATTCTTGTCGGAGCTTTTGTTGCCCAGCTCGTCCACCGCGGCGCTTATGGAGCCCGCTATCTCGGTGCCGTCGAAGTAATTGTCGGCGGTCCTGATGCTGTCGATCTGGGTCTTGACCGCTTCCCTGTCGGAGGTGACGGATGTCAGCTTCGTATATGTGCCGGTAAATTTCGCAGCGCCGTACTCCGCAGTGTCGCCCAGACGGTCGATGACTCCGTTGGCAAAGTCAAGGCGCTTGAAATTCACGTCGTTTTCCTCGGAATTGGGACAGAGCGCTTCGGGGTACATGGAGCCGGAATTGTCGATAAGGAAGAAGATCCTGTTATCGTACTCCTGCTGCATATACTCGGATACGCCCACCGCATAGATGCCTATGGTATCTATCTCGGCAGATACGGTGCAGCCCGCAGGATCGACTGTGCTTTCCAGCGGCTCAAAGGTGAGAGCTTCGCTGTCAAAGCGGAAAACAGATATCCCGTTCGGTGAAGCATGCCATTTTCCGAGAGCGTCGTTGGTGTAGCTTATGGTCAGCGTACAGCTCTGCATGGGGTATGCGGTGTAGAACTCGTAAGCACTGCCCACGATACCCGTAGCACCCGAAATACTGTTGTTGTTGACCTTGTCGAGAACAGCAGACGCATTCTGGGGCTTGCCCGTTATCTCGGCAGAAGCGCCCTCTGTTGAGACTGTTATAGTCACAGGCTGCGAATCGTCGTCGGCAGTCAGTGGGTCAAGTCCCGCACGGACTTCCTCGCCGTCGGATATCTTATCCCCGTCGGAATCTGCTCTGTTGGGGTCGGTTTTTGACACGTTTATCTCGTAATAATCGGAAAGTCCGTCCTTGTCGGTATCGGGAAGATAGAGCGACAGGTCCTGCGCACGCTTTTCCTCGGCAGAAAGTCCGTCCTTGGAGTCCTCATCGGTATACTCCGCATCATCTGCCTCACCTGCGGCGGAAATGCCCATCAGATCCTTTTCCATGTCCTTGATATACTCGTCGTTAAGATTCCTCATATAGATGAGCCCGCCCGCATAAGCAATGCCCAGTATCACCACAAGCACGGTAAGTCCCTTGATTATGTTCATTCCCAGCATGGGGTCCCTTGTGCGCTTAACGGGTCTGACCTCCTGAACAACAGGCTTTTCTTCCTTTTCCTGACGCTGCTTCTGCTTTTCGAGTTCCTTTGCCCGTTCCTCGCGGAGAGCCGCCTGTTCCTGTGCCTTTTTAGCCTTTGCCAAATATTCGGCTTCCCGCTCTTTTTCTCTGCGGCGCTTTTCGTCCTCTTCGCGCTGATCCTGCTCCTTTTTCTTCTTTGCACGGGCAAGGTCGCGGTCAAGAGCGTCCAGCGCATCAAGCTGGCTTTCGGTAAGCTGTCCACGCTTGGGAGCACTGCTCTCGGTGGATCTTGCCTCCGCAGGCTTTTCCTCGGCGGGCTTATCCTCCGCAGGCTTTTCCTCCGCAGACTTTTCCTCCGCGGGCTTTTCCTCGGCAGTTTTTTCCTCGGCAGGCTTTTCCTCCGCAGGCTTTTCCTCCGCGGGCTTTTCCTCGGCAGGCTTTTCCTCCGCAGGCTTTTCCTCGGCAGGCTTTTCCTCGGCGGGCTTTTCCTCCGCAGGCTTTTCCTCGGCAGGCTTTTCCTCCGCAGGCTTTTCCTCCGCAGGCTCTTCCTCCGCAGGCTTTTCCTCCGAAACGTCGTCCTCGGGCTCAAATGCAAATATGCTTTTCAGCTCGTCTTCATTGATTATATTTTCGGTGCTGTTTTCCGAAACAGGTGCTTCCGCCTCACTGCTTATGTTTGTTTTTTTCTTTTTGCTCAACTGCCAATACCACCTTTATCATAATAAGCGATGATCGGTATCATCAATTTTCAAACTGACTCGGATGTCTGGTAAAGAAATCCACTCTGGGCTCTAAGAATTTAAGCTCATGTGAAGATTCTCCCGGGAAAAGCTCCGCAAAGCCGTCAAAGATATGCTCCCAGCTCCAGAAGCTCTTATCTGCGTTGAGATAGTCCAGTATCATCTCGGTGCCCTTGGGCGCAAAGGGATGAAGCAGCACTGCGCCCACTCTGATCATATGGAACATGTTCACAAGGTACTGTCTGCGGACATTCTCGTCCTCGGACTTGTCCGCTTCCGCCTTGAGCCTTGCAAGGAGCTTGCTTCCCTTGCGGATATAGGAGTCCAGCACATAGGTCACCTGATGGAACTCCGTCTTGTACATAAAGCGTTCGTAATCGAGGATAGCCTTCTTGCTGTCGGCGATGACCTGCTCGTCGGGAGTACCTATGGGCATATTCCCGCCGAAATATTTCTGAGTATCGTAGAAGCAGGTACGGATTATGCGGTTGAATACGTTGGAGAGCAGGAAGCCTTCCTTGGTTACGGGATCGGTATCCTCGGGCTTTGCCTCCGGATCGTAGGGCTTCGGCTGGAAGCTTACGCTTCTCATGCCCAGTCCCAGTCCCAGCCAGTGCATCCTGAGCTGCTCGGCTGTGTAGTGATCCAGCAGGTCCGCAGCCATGGGAGGCTTTACCGCACCGCTGCTGGAAGCCTTTTTATCCAAGAAAAGTATGTGATGATTTGCCACCAGCACCGGCATCTGCAGCTCGCCCTCGGGAGGGTCTACGGAGATATCCTTCATATCGGAGCTCTGGAAAGCAAGCCACATGGCAGTCTCCGCAACGCCGTAGAAATAGATGTTGTCCTGACCGATGAACTGATATACCTTTGCGTCCTTGCTGCACCAGTATTTCTTGTAATCGGAAACGGGTCTGCCCTGTCTCTTAAGATATGCGCAGGTGAAGGATATGGGAGCCCACAGTGACTCGGGCCATACCCAAACGGTAAGGTCCTCCTCGTCCTCCAGCTTGGGAGCCTTTACGCCCCAGTCGATATTTCCGGTAAGTCTGAAGGGCACCAGAGTTTTTCCCTCTCTGAAGCGCGCCTTCTTTTCGTTGAGCAGCTTCACCGCATCGTCACGCTCGGAAAGAGTGTCGAATACTATCGTGAACGAGGTCTTCTTAGGCTCTTCAATGAGCTTGTGAGGCGCCATTTTATCCTTGACGCTCTCATAGTCCTCGCGGTAGTTGTTCATTACATAGATAACGGGCGGCTCCAGAAATTCCTTGATAGTCTTGGTGACAACGGGACGGATATTCTTCTGCTTCTCCATGGAGTCGGCAGCTTCCTTGAGCTTGTCTGTGAAGTCGATAAGCTTGAAGTACCAGTTGTCCACGTTCTTCATAACGGGAGTCTCGCCTGTAAGAGTGCTCTTGGGGTCGATAAGATTGACGGGCATGTACTGATGACCGAGGTCGCATTCGTCGGCGTATGCCTTCTCGGAGGAGCAGCCCTGAACGGGACATTTTCCGATCACCTGTCTGCCGTTGAGGAAGGTCCCCGCTTTTTCGTCGTAGAACTGGGCGGTGGAATTCTTTTCGAGCCAGCCCAGCTCGTACAGCCGTCTGATGAATTTATCGGTGACCATATCATGCATTTCAGCGGTATCTCCCAGAGCGGAAGCTCCGAAAAGGTCAAGGCTGATATCATAGTCCCTGAGAGTCTTTTCCTGAGCGTCATGATTGGACTGAACGAAGTCCTTTATAGTACCCTCGTAGCCCTGCTCCTTAAGCTTTCTGTATGCCTCGGCAATGGGCGAGCCGTAGCAGTCGGTGCCCGATACGAAAATGACGTTATCCTCACCTATCCTGTCACGGAGAAACCTCGCATATACGTCAGCAAACACGAACACTCCGCCCACATGGCCGAAGTGGAGCTGCTTATTTCCGTAAGGCATTCCGCCTGTTACGACAGCCCTTTTCGGGAACTCGGGACGATGATCCTCGGGACGGTAATTATTACCTTTATTTTCCTTATCCATGATATTTCTCTCCATTCTGCAGCAGGCGGCTGTTCCGCCTATCACTTATAAATATACTTATATTTATTCTATCACATTTTTTCTCACATTGCAATATCTGAATGAATCTTTTTAAAATAATTCATAATTATGGTTTTTCTCATTCACGGAAATCAGCCTATCATGTAAAAAAATATATGACTCATGCATTATTTATATTTCACAAATCAGGCGGAATATGTTATGATGTTATTAGTTAATTAACACATACTCTGACAGCGAAAGCTGTTGAAAACATTTAGGGAGGATTCTTAAAATGGCAAGATTTACTTTACCCAGAGATTTGTACCACGGCAAGGGCGCTCTTGAAAACCTCAAGACCCTTAAGGGAACCAAGGCTGTTATCGTTATAGGCGGCGGCTCCATGAAGAAATTCGGTTTCTTGGACCGTGCAGAGGCTTATCTTAAGGAAGCAGGAATGGAAGTTATGGTCATTGACGGCGTTGAGCCCGATCCTTCCGTTACTACAGTTATGAACGGCGCTGCCAAGATGATCGAATTCGGACCCGACTGGATCGTTGCTATCGGCGGCGGCTCTCCTATCGACGCAGCTAAGGCTATGTGGATCAAGTACGAGTATCCCGAATGTACATTCGAGGATATGTGCAAGGTATTCGGTATCCCCGAGCTCCGCAAGAAGGCTCACTTCTGCGCAGTTTCTTCCACATCCGGTACAGCTACCGAGGTAACTGCATTCTCCATCATCACCGACTATGACAAGGGTATCAAGTATCCTATCGCAGATTTCGAGATCACTCCCGATGTTGCTATCGTAGACCCCGAGCTCGCTGAGACAATGCCTCAGAAGCTTGTTGCTCACACAGGTATGGACGCTATCACTCATGCAGTTGAGGCTTACGTTTCCACCGCAAACTCCGACTATTCCGATGCACTTGCTATCCACGCTATCGAAATGATACAGGCTGACCTCGTTAAGTCCTATAACGGCGACATGACATCCAGAGACAATATGCACAATGCACAGTGTCTGGCAGGTATGGCGTTCTCCAACGCTCTTCTGGGTATCGTTCACTCCATGGCTCACAAGACAGGCGCTGCATTCCAGGATTACGGCGCACACATCATCCACGGCGCAGCTAACGCAATGTATCTGCCCAAGGTGATCGCATTCAACGCAAAGGATCCCACAGCTAAGAAGCGTTACGGCGTGATCGCTGATTATATGCACCTCGGCGGCTCCAACGACGACGAGAAGGTCGAGCTCCTCATCGCAGCACTCCGCAAGATGAACGACGACCTCAACATCCCTCACTGCATCAAGAACTACGGCGCAGACAGCTATCCCACCGAGCAGGGCTTCGTTCCTGAGGAAGTATTCCTCCAGAGACTGCCCGAGATCGCAAAGAACGCTATCGGCGACGCATGCACAGGCTCTAACCCCAGAATTCCTTCTCAGGAAGAAATGGAAAAGCTTCTTAAGTGCTGCTACTACGATACAGAAGTTGATTTCTGATAATTGTTCGATACATAGATCCTTCTTTTTAGGCTCCCCGCCGGGCGGGGAGCCTTTTTTTGCGCATTTTCGACGCTGCGGGAGAAATCGGTACGATTCGGGGGCATGATGTACAGCGAAATATTTACTTGCCGAAATCTGCGATAAATATTTTTTTCGTTTTTCCCTCTGCGACAAATATTTTCCATGGCAAGTGTCATAATATATTTGGATAAAACAGAAATATTGCAAAAGAGGAGAACCATGATGTACAATTCAGAATTGTTTACCAAGAAAGCCAACATTGTGATCAATAAGGCGCTGCTGACTGCAGGGCGGCTGGGACATACCTACGCGGGCAGCGAGCATCTGCTGCTGGCACTTGCCTCGGAGCAGGGCAGCACCGCCTACAGCATCATAAAGGCATGCGGCATCACCGACGAGAAGATTCTCGACTGCATAATAAAGCTGGTGGGACGCGGCGACGCCTGCTCGGTGGATATTTCCTCCGCGACGCCCGTGTTCAGCAGGATAATATCCTCCGCCTGTGAAAAAGCCGGCGCTTCCCGCTCAAAGCCCGCAGGAACGGAGCATCTGCTGTCCGCCATACTCGATGAGGAAAACTCCACCGCATATTCCATTATTCTGAGTCAGGGGGGAAATACTGCGAGAATGTCCGCCGCCTGCTCGGTGCCTACGGCTTCCCCCGCTTCACGCACTGCGGCGATAAAGGCTCCCACTCTGCTGAAATACGGCAGGGACCTCACCGCCCTCGCCGCCGAAAACAAGTGCGACCCCGTTCTCTGCCGCACCAAGGAGATAGAACGGGTCATTCAGATACTGTCCCGCAGAACGAAAAACAATCCCTGTCTTGTGGGCGAAGCGGGCGTGGGAAAAACTGCTGTGGTGGAGGGCGTGGCAAGCCTTATCGCAAGCGGAAAAGCACCGGAATTTCTGTCCGACAAGCGTATATTCTCGCTGAATCTCACCTCCATGATAGCAGGCGCAAAGTATCGCGGCGACTTCGAAGAGCGCATCAAGCAGTGCCTTGACGAGGTCGCCGACAACAAGAACATTATCCTCTTTATCGACGAGCTGCACACGATAGTCGGCGCAGGCGCTGCGGAGGGAGCTATCGACGCGGCAAATATCCTGAAGCCCCAGCTTGCCCGCGGTGACATACGCATCATCGGCGCCACCACCTTCGACGAGTACCGCCGCTTCATCGGCAGAGACAACGCTCTCGACCGCCGTTTCCAGCAGGTGATAATCAACGAGCCCTCCGAGGAGGACTGCAAACAGATACTCAAAGGGCTTGCGGGCTGCTACGAGAGCTTCCACAAGGTCATCATCACAGACGAAGCCATCGACGCAGCTATCTCGCTGTCAGTCCGCTATATAAATGACCGCTGTCTGCCCGACAAGGCGATAGACCTCATCGACGAGGCGGCTTCCCGTGCAAAGATACGCGGTTTCGGCGAGCCGAAAAATCTCAAGGAGCTGGCGGAGAATCTCAACCGAATGCTCGACAAATCGGACAATACCTCTCCCAAGCGCAGGAGGGAAAGCTATGCAACGCCTGTTTACGTCACTGCGGACGATATCGCTTCGGTGCTGTCCGCCTCTGCGGGGATACCGATATCACGAATAAGCTTCACGGAAAGTCAGCGGCTGCTCACTCTGGAGGAGGAGCTCCACAAGCGGATAATCGGTCAGGACGAGGCAGTGAAGGCAGTTTCGGACGCTGTGCGGCGGGGACGCTCGGGGCTAAAGGATCCAAAGCGGCCTATCGGGTCGTTCATTTTCTGCGGGCCCTCGGGCGTGGGAAAGACCGAGCTTGCAAAGGCACTGGCGGAGTGTCTTTTCGGGGACGAAGCCTCGCTGATACGGCTTGACATGAGCGAGTATATGGAAAAGCACAGCGTTTCGCGGATGATAGGCTCTCCTCCGGGATATGTGGGTTTCGAGGACGGCGGTCAGCTGACCGAAGCGGTGCGGAAAAAGCCATACTCAGTCATTCTTATGGATGAGATAGAAAAGGCGCACCCAGACGTGACAAATCTGCTCCTGCAGATACTGGAGGACGGCATACTCACCGACAGCAAGGGCAGGCGCATAAGCTTCCGCAACACGATAATCATTCTCACGTCCAATCTGGGGGCGAAGTATATCTCGGACGAGAAGACCATCGGATTTACGTCCTCGGAAAACGACGGCGATATAAAGAAAAACGTCCTGAAGGAGCTGAAGGACCATTTCCGTCCCGAGCTGTTGAACCGCATTGAAGACATCATCGTGTTCGGAAAATTAAGCGGCGAGGATATGCCTAAGCTGACCGAAAGAATGTTATCCTCGCTGTCGGAGCGGGCAAAGGCACTGGAAATTTCCGTTGAATTCAGCGATTCTGCAGTAAATGAGATAACAAAGGAGGGCTTCGACAGATACGGAGCGAGAAAGCTTCGGCACGTGATCACGACAAATGTTGAGAATCTGCTGTCCATGAAGATACTGTCGGGAGAGATACGTAAGGGCGAAAAGGCTGTCCTGACCTTTGACAACGGAGAATTTTCATTCAAGAGCGAAGCTGTGCGCAATTCATAGAAGTAAAAAGCGGCGGTACCTGCATACTGCCGCTTTTTACTTATCATCATAAGCTTTTTGATAAAATCACTTGAAATTCCTGCGCTGTTGTGCTATAATATACATAAATATTTCGGTAAAAAAAGGAATGGTATATCTATGAAAACGGATAAACGGCAGCTGATATTCGATGCAATGGAAGAGCTTCTCACAACTGTTCCTTACAGCACGATCTCTGTGGAATCAATCGCAAAAAAAGCGGGCATCGGAAAGGGCAGTATATATTACTACTACAAAAGCAAGGATGAGATATTATACGCAGTGCTGGAAAACAGCTACCGCCGCGCTCTGCGCGACTATTTTGAAAGCATTCAGAATTCAAAAGAGATGTCGGCTATCGAAAAGATAAAGAGACTGTTTTTCAGCATTATCAAAAAGGAATTCAACGAGAGCGAAAAAAATATGCTTATCCCTCTCCATACCATGAACGATATCAATCTGCACAATAAAATGACTACCGCTGCCATTCAGGAGATATCCCCCGTGCTGACGGAGCTTCTGCGGGAGGGCAACGCCGAAGGCTCGGTCAAGACCGGTACTCCCAAGGAAAGCGCGGAGATAATCGTAGCAGTCATCATGCTTTTTCTGGACGATACAGTCTTTACCGACAACGCGGAAAATGTCAAGAACAAGCTGGTCATTCTCTCAACCGTGCTGGAGACATGCCTTCAGACCGAAAAGGGCAGCTTTGATTTCCTCTTTGACAAGGGAAACAGCAAGGTCTGAACCTATTAATAACAAAATCAGCGGTCACCGAAAGGCGTCCGCTGATTTTTTTACTATTTAATTATCGGATCAGACTTGGCTGTTGTTGTCGAGGAAGTCCATAACATCGTCAACAGTGGTGAAAGCCAGAGAAGTGCATGTATCTGCGCAGCCGTAGTAGATGCAGATCCTTCCTGTATCCTTGTCAACGAGGTTTGCGCAGGGGAATGTTACGGCGTCGGTATCACCGATGAGCTCGTAGCTTGTCTGGGGGCTAAGGAGGTAGGAAGCGCCTCTCTTGAGTACCTTCCAGGGCTCGTCCTTATCGAGGAGAGCTGCGGAGAAGCTGTATACGTAACCGTTGCAGGAGGTAAGTACGCCGTGATAGAAAATGAGCCAGCCTCTGTCTGTCTCTATGGGAATAGGACCTGCGCCCATCTTTGTGGATTCCCAGCCCTTGGAGGGTCCCATTACGTGTCTGTGCTCGCCCCAGTAGGTGAGGTCGGGGGACTGGCTGATGAACATATCGCCGAAAGGAGTATGACCGCTGTCGGAAGGACGGCTCATCATTACATACTTGCCGTTGATCTTTCTGGGGAACATAACGCCGTTTCTGTTGAAGGGAAGATATGCGTTCTCAAGCTGAGTGAATTCCTTGAAATCGTATGTATAAGCGATGCCGATGGTGGGCTTCCAGCCGTAAGCGTTGCACCATGTAACGATGTATCTGTCCTCGAGCTTGCAAACACGGGGATCGTAGCCATACTGCCACTCTGCCACCTCGGGGATATCGCACTTAAACTTGATCCTCTCCTCGTTGATATCCCAGTGGATACCGTCAACGGAGAAGCCTGCATGGAGCTCCATGTTTCTTTCTCTGTCGTCAACGCGGAAAACGCCTGCGAACTTGTAATCGCCTACCTCGAAGGGAACTACGGAGCTGTTGAAGATGGAGTTGGAAGGCTCTCTGTAGCCGTTAGCCTTCTTGACCATGATCTGGTCTCTCTTGATGATGGGGTTTGCGTCGTAGCGCCATACTACGTCTCTGCAGTCAGCAGGCTTGTCCTGCCAGGGGATGTTGGGCATTGATACACCGTTTACGATCTGTGTTTTCATTGGGAATACTTCCTTTCATAAAATTTGATGCTTTATAGCCGTTATCGGCTTTTGTTTTCCTGTGATTTATCTTGATTTTAAGTATACCATAATTTTTGAAAATGTCAATACCATATAAATCCTGCACATTGAGCAGCAGTTAAGCTTGTATATTATGCACAAAAAAAGATACTCTGCCAATGGAGGACATCGGAGGAACAGATATCAAACCGCGTATCTGCGCGGTATCATACCAATGAGGATAATTTATCCAACAGCTTATCCGTCCCCATAAACCGCAGTCAGGAGCTGCATTGTTCATAGAAAATCAACCAAATCCAATATGAAAAATACATTTTTTCGGGTACAATCCCCTTGTATAATAAAAATTACATAAAATATCCGATTTATTTTTACAAAAAATATTTTTCGACAGATTAATTTAATCTGAAAGTTAATTAAAAAACGGCTTGGGTATATCAAGCCGTCCGCATTTATTCACTGTTCGGAGCATTGAAACGGTACTGCAAGCTGCAGTACCGTATATCTGCTATTGATAATTACTATTTGCTGCGTCTCAGCTGAAAAACTCATTGGAGCGTATCTCCACCCCGATGCCCATTTCGGACAGCGAACGGAAGAAATCCCGCTGGATATCCGTGCCTGTAAAGCCCGATGTGAAGCCTATCTGCAGCCTGTCGCCGAAAGAACATATGCACATCTGCAGCTTCATCGTGCTTATCAGTATACCGAACTGGACGATATGCCGCTCCATTTCCGCGGGCATGGTTATCCGTCCGATGTTGGAGACAACTGCCGTTTCATAGTCGTCCTTTATGCTCCTTGCGCACCGCAGCACAAAATTTTTCAGCGGCAGCGGAGCTATCCGCGCTGCGGCATTATGCTCCAGAGAAGCCATTCTGTTCATGCGCGCAGCCAGCTTTTCCTCTGTCAGCTCCGACTTGAAGCCCTTGTCCACCTCGGATATGATATCCGAAAGCTCGCCGCTGCGCTTTTTGAAATCGTACTCCACGCCTATTGTGGAGAAGAAATTCTTCGCCGTTTCCGACGGGAAATAATGCCTCAGATCGACGGGAACGTTTATCACCATGGGGTGCTTAAGTCCGCTCAGGGGCATTTCCTTCCGTATAGACTGCATGAACAGCGCCGTCAGGAACACTGTGATAGTAGTGCCCGAGCGCTTTGCCATGTCGTGCACCGACTTCACCGAGCATATCCCCTCGATGACCTGCAGCCGATATTCACGGGTAAGCTCCCCCGTCAGATGATATGCTCTGCGCTTCGGCTTTTTCTCCTTGACCTTTTTTATCGCCTTGGGGTCGTAATATCTGCGGAAACTGTCGTCCGACTTCTGCGATGTGGAGGCGTCCACCGTTTCCTTGGGCGGCTCCTTGTATTCCTCGGGGAATCTCAGCAGCAGATAGTTATATATGAGCGCCTTGAAAAAGCGCAGCGCTCCGTTTCCGTCGGTGAGCGCATGGAACACCTCGAAATTCACGGAGTTTTTCCGATAGCTTATCCGAAAAAGCAGACCGCGGCTCTCAGGGTCATACAGCTCCGCGCACACGGGCAGGTCTTCCTCGGTGACGACGGGGCGCAGCTCGCAGTGCTCCAGATAGTACCAGAAAAAGCCCTTCTGTATCACGCACATATACCCCGGGAAATCGTCGGCGGTCATATCTGCCGCCTGCTGTAGTATCTCCTTATCAACGTCATGGTCAAGGTCGCAGCTGAAACGAAATACTCTCGTATCTGATTTTTTCGTGGTGGACGGAAACAGCTTTGCTGCGTTGTCCAGTCTGCTCCATGGCTCGGACTCGGAGAACATTCCTTTATTATCCGCCATCAGCCGCACCTCCCCTCAAGAAAATCCCTCATGATCCTTCTCGCCTTTGACGAAGCCTTCGACCTGTGCTCCTTGAAAAATCCGTGAGACGCTCCCCTTACCCGATAATGCTTCACGAAATTTCCCGCCTTTGCCAGCCTGTGAGCGTATTCCGTACCCTCGCTGCACAGCGGGTCATTCTCGGCGGTGAATATGAGCGTATCGGGCATATCCGAATAGTCAGTGCCATTAAGCAGCGTAAAATAGGGACTTTTCAGGTCCTCGGGAGAATCCATGTAAAGTATCACATAGTCCCGCATATGCCGCGAAGTCAGAGTATATCCCTTACCCTTTGAATGTACCGACTCAAAGGGGGAAGTCTCACTGTAATCGGAACCCGTAACGGGATATAACAGTATCAGCTTTGATATGCGGATATTGTCCCTGTCCCGCAGCACAGTGCAGACGGCAGCCGCAAGATTTCCTCCCGCGCTGTCTCCGCAGAGGACGATATCCTCCTCCGAAAGCCCGAAAATGCGGATATTCCTCCGCACCTCGGATATGACAGCCATGCACTCGTTCAATGCATAGGGGAATTTTTTCTCGGGCGAAAGACTGTATTCCACAGAGATGACGTGGCAGCGCAGCTCCTCGGAAATGCTCCTGCACACGCCGTCGTAGGTGTCGATGCTTTCGGTCGCCCAGCCGCCGCCGTGAATGTATATCATCAGCTTTCGGGCGTTCTTCCGGGGGTACATCCTCACAGGGACCATATATTCGCCGCTTGTGATTATATGATCCACCGTGCCCTCGGAGGAAGCTTTTCCTCCCGCAGCTTTCAGAACGGCACGCTCGACCGGATAAAGCTTTGTCAGGTCGAGCATGCCGATAATATCCTTTAAAATGCTGTGTTTACGATGATCTCCGAGCATCGTCCGTTAATTTCCCGCCATTGTCAGCACCATGACAGCCTTCTGCGCATGGAGCCTGTTCTCTGCCTCTTCAAATATCTCGTTAGCGTGAGCCTCGAACACCTTCTCGGTGATCTCCTCTTCCCTGTGAGCGGGCAGGCAGTGCTGTACCATGCAGTCAGCATGTGCTGCGGAGAGCAGCTCATCGTTGACCTGATAGCCTGCAAATGCCTTTTCCCTTGCAGCCCTTTCGGCTTCCTGACCCATGGAGGTCCATACGTCGGTGAAGATAACGTCCGCATCAACAGCAGCTTCCATGGGCTTGTCGGTCATAAAGAAGCCGGGATTTCCGTCTGCAAAATCGAGTACTTCCTTTGCGGGACGATAATTCTCGGGGCATGCCACGGACACCTTCATGCCAACCTTCAGACCGCCTACGATAAGAGAATTCGCCATATTGTTGCCGTCGCCGATGTAGCACATTTTCAGACCGTCAAACTGCTGCTTGAACTCGCGGACAGTCATAAGGTCTGCCAGCACCTGACAGGGATGACAGAAGTCGGTAAGGCCGTTGATAACGGGAATAGAGCCGTACTCTGCCAGATCCTCGACCTCCTTCTGAGCGAAGGTCCTTATCATGATACCGTCAAGATAGCGGGACAGTACCCTTGCGGTGTCCTGTACAGGCTCGCCCCTGCCTATCTGAAGGTCGTTTGCGGACAGGAACAGCGGATTGCCTCCCAGCTGATACATACCTGTTTCAAAGGAAACTCTTGTCCTTGTGGAAGCCTTCTGGAATATCATGCCCAGAGACTTGCCCTCCAGCTTCCTGTGGGGGATATTGTGCTTGAGCTCGTACTTGAGCTGGTCTGCGAGATTAAGTATCTCGATGATCTCGTCCTTGGACAGGTCGAGCATTTTCAGTAAGTGTTTCATAAGTTTTTTCCTCCGTTTATGTAATTATTCTGCGATAACACGTGCAAGTATATCAAGTCCCCTGTCGATGTCCTCACAGGATATCGTAAGAGGCGGCAGCAGACGCACCTTTGTCTTTGCGGTCAGCACAAGCAGACCGTTGTCTATGCACTTTGCGCATACCTCTGCGGCGTTGTCCTTTTCAAGCTCAATGCCTATCATAAGACCCATTCCGCTGACCGACTTCACGCCCTTCATTGCAAGCAGCTTTTGACGGAAATAATTTCCCTTGTCAGATACCTCGCCGAGGAAGCCCTCGGACGTTATCCTGTCGATGACCGCATTCGCTCCTGCGCAGGCAATGGGATTTCCTCCGAAGGTAGAGCCGTGAGTACCCTTTGTCAGGACATTGCAGGTCTTTTCATCGGCAAGGCATGCTCCCATGGGGATACCCCCCGCGATACCTTTTGCAAGGGTAGTCACATTGGGCTTCACGCCGTAATTCTCCGAAGCGAGAAGCTTTCCCGTTCTGCCCATTCCGGTCTGTACCTCGTCGCCGATGACGAGGATATCCCTCTCGGCGCATATCCTGAAAAGCTCCTCAACATAAGCCTTGTCGAGAACATTCACTCCGCCCTCGCCCTGAATAAATTCTATCATCACAGCGCAGACGGTATCGTCTATCCTGCTTTTCAGGTCATCTATGTTGTTAGCTTCTGCGTAGATAAATCCCTCGGTAAAGGGGAAGAAATAGTTGTGGAAATTATCCTGTCCCGTTGCGGAAAGGGTAGCTATCGTACGTCCGTGGAAGCCGTTTTTCAGAGTGATGATGTTGTAACGCTTGGCGTCCTTTCCGTACTTGTCGAAGGAATATTTCCTTGCAATTTTGATAGCGCACTCGTTTGCCTCTGCGCCCGAATTGCCGAAGAATACATTTTTATACCCTGCGGCAGTGCAGAGCTTTTCGGCGAAGTCCGCCTGTGTTTTGGTATAGTAATAATTGGAAGTGTGCTGAACGGAGCGCACCTGAGCGCAGACAGCGTCCGCCCATTTCTCGTCGCAGTAGCCCAGCGAATTTGTGCCGATGCCGCTGCCGAAGTCAATATATTCTTTTCCGTTTTCATCGTGAGCGGTAACTCCGCCGCACTTTTCCATGACCACGTCAAACCTGCCATAGGTCTGCATGACATGGCTGTTGAACTGTTCTATAGTGTTCATTGCTTTATCTCCCTTGTGGCTCATGTGCCGATTCATCAAGTAAACTGTGTTCCGATGCCGCCGCTGGACAGAAGCTCTACCAGAATGGAATGAGGTACTCTTCCGTCGATTATGCAGGTCTTATGTACGCCTCTTCGGACAGCCTCCACGCAGCAGTCTATCTTAGGTATCATTCCGCCGCTGATAATGCCCTGTCTCTTCATAAAGGGCACCTCGCTGACCTGTACCTTAGGAATAAGAGTGGACGGGTCGTCCTTGTCACGGAGAAGTCCGGGGATATCGGTCATAAGCACCAGATTTTCCGCCTTGAGCTCTGCGGCGATTCTGGAAGCCGCAGTATCAGCGTTGATGTTGTACACCTGACCCTGCTCGTCGGAGGCAACCGTTGCGATAACGGGCACATAGCCGTTATCCAGTGCGTCGGTGATAGCCTTTGTATTTATCTTCTCGATCTCGCCGACGAATCCCAGATCGGGGTCCGCCTGAAGTCTGTGAGCCATTATCATCTGACCGTCCACACCGCAGAGACCCAGAGCCCTGCCCTGATGCAGCTGCAGCAGGGAGACCAGCTCCTTGTTGACCTTGCCCGCCAGCACCATCCGGACGATATCCATTGTATCCGCGTCGGTGTAGCGCAGTCCGTTGATGAACTTGCTTTCAATGCCCACTCTTTTGAGCATATCGTTTATCTCGGGGCCGCCGCCGTGAACGAGGACCGTCTTGATCCCTACCAGATTCAGCAGGACGATATCGCTCATCACAGCATTTTTCAGTTCCTCGTTGGTCATAGCGTTGCCGCCGTACTTGATGACCACTATTTTATTGCTGTACTTCTGGATGTACGGAAGAGCGTCGATAAGGACCTTCGACCGCACATCGCTGGTTATATTGTTTTCGTTATCCATTTTATGATAATTCCTTTCATAAATTATCTGGTTGATGTAAACTTATCACGCTGTGACATAATAAGTCCGCAGACAGTCTCGGCGTCGTTTATGTCGGTGATGCGGAAAACGACCGCGTTTACGTCTCCCACGCCCTTAACGGGTCTTTTCTCGCAGATGATAAGCTCCCGCGTCCCCTTATGAGAAGGACGGGTATCCGCGTTTGATACCTTTTCAAATCTTATTTCGGAAAGCTTTCCGTTTTGGAAA
The DNA here is from genome assembly GCA_051882725.1 of Oscillospiraceae bacterium. Lineage (GTDB taxonomy): Bacteria > Bacillota > Clostridia > Oscillospirales > Ruminococcaceae > RGIG4694. Next base: position 12,293 of record JBJESJ010000041.1, on the reverse strand, counting down.
ACAAGCACCCGATTATCTGTGAGAGCGTATTGATTCGGCTGTTTTTTCCGCCGTGCAGGCAGGAGCAAAACAATTCCTATGGCGATAAAAGGAATGCCTGTCAGCGCATATTTCACGCCGCCTTCCCGAAATCCCATAAAGCTCCACAGCAGCGAGACCGCCAGCCAGACTATCCCAAAGGCGATAAGTCCCCCGCGGTATCTGACAATCCCAGTTTCCCGTCATACTATGTTTTCGCCGGGCAGGAGCTTTCCGCCGAAAGGGTCGGCATTTTCTAAAAGCCCGTTATCATCGTTATTTTTAATATTCCCCCATCTCCCTCTGTGCAAGGACCCCGTCACGCTCCGATAATATCAGCCTGCAGACATATTCGGGGTCCTTCAAGTCAAACAGATACTGTATATTCATATCGGACCTGCCGCTGCTGCACCATTCCGATTCTATCTTCACATAACCCCTGTCAGATTTTTTTATGACAGCTTCTGCGTTCCTGATATTTTCAAGCTTAACTGACTCAAATCCTCCCTCGTACTGCATAAGCACACGCTGATCAGTAAGAGCGTATCTGTCGGGCATCTGCGGCTGCGAAGCCTTTATGACCGCGCTTATCCCCATAAGAACAAAGACGCATCCGAACAATGCAGTTCCGATAATGATACTTCCAAACATAGTATCATCGATCATTCCGATATAAAACAAAAGTCCGGTCCATGCTGTGAAGAACAGCAGAAGTATGCTCGAAATTATCAATCTCGGCACACGGCTCGGAGTTTTTCCCTCACCGCTCCAGATCACGTTTTCATCAGGCAGTAGCCGATTTTCAAAAAAGCTTGCATTGTCAAATTTAATGTATAATTCGGAAAAATCATCGGTTTCCATGAGAACCCCCATTATTTATCAGACGTATTTTCCCCGCGCAGCCGCAATATTTCGGAGCGCACCTCCTCGGGGCAGCGTATATCGGTGATGATACCGCCCGAAACGGTCTTGCCTGCCTCGGAAAGGTCTTTTTTATATATTTCCAGAGTGCCGCTTTTCCCCTTAACGGAATATACGACAATATCGGTGATATCCTCAAACCTCGTCTGAACAAGGGTTCCGCCGGTGTATATCAGCACCCGCTTTTCGGTGACTGCATATCCGTCCCTGATATTTCCGATAGCGGACATTTTTCTCAGCAGCAGCATAAGCAGGATGACCGGGATCACCATCGTCAGATAGGATATGATCTCCGTACTGCTCAAATAAAACAGCACACATTCCGCGATGATAATGACCGCCAGAATGATCATAGCCCTGAATGAATACTTTCCGAAATTCTGAATACCGCTGAACTCTACGCTTTCCCCCGAGGAAAGTGCGTCGGTAAAAGCATTGTCATAACCATGTATCTTTGCATATACGTCCTTACTCTTCATGCTGACCCCCGATAAGTCCCGATCAGGAACGATAATCCCCGTTTATCTTAACATAATCATAGGTAAGATCGCAGCCCCATGCGGCAGCTTCTGCTCCGCCTATGTTAAGGTCGATGTATATTTCTATCTCGTCCTCGGTGAGTATGACCTTTGCCTCGTCCTCGGAAAATTCAACACCCGAGCCGTTCCTGCAAACAGCTATCCGTCCCTTTGAGGAAGCCAGATCGACATCTGTTTTGTTGATGTCGAAATCCGCGTCTGCATAGCCTATGGCGCAGAGGATACGTCCCCAGTTCGCATCCGAGCCGAACATAGCGCACTTGAACAGCGACGAGCCGATAACGCTCTTAGCCACGACGATAGCCGTATCAAGATCGGGAGCCCCCGTGCAAACGCAGGTCAGCAGCTTAGTTGCGCCCTCGCCGTCCTTTGCGAGCATTCTTGTAAGGTTTGCCATCACCTGATAGAGAGCGTCCTTGAAGATGTCGAAGTCATTTCCCTCCGAGGATATCTCGGCATTGCCCGCAAGACCGTTTGCCATAAGCACGCAGGTATCGTTGGTGGACTGGTCGCCGTCAATGGACAGGCAGTTGTAGGTTATCTTAACTATCTCCGAAAGAGCCTTCTGCACCATTTCGGAGGATATATTGCAGTCGGTAGTGATGAAATTGAGAGTAGTCGCCATATTGGGGTGAATCATTCCGCTGCCCTTTGCCATGCCGCCCACTGTGCATTTTACTCCTCCGATGTCAAATTCAACGGCGTATTCCTTCTTGACGGTATCGGTAGTCATGATAGCGGTGGCAGCCTCGATATTGCCATCATAGGAAAGCTTTTCCGCCAGTACGGGAACAGCCGCCCTTATAGGCTCGATAGGGAGTATCTGTCCGATAACTCCTGTAGAAGCCACGATGACCTCCTCAGGCTTTATCCCGAGAGCGCTTGCTGTGAGAGCGCACATTTCCCGTGCCTTTTCCTCGCCGTCGGCGTTGCAGGTGTTGGCGTTCTTGGAATTTACGATGACAGCCTGTGCCTTTCCGCACGATCTTTTCAGATTATCCTTAGTAACGATAACAGGCGCACCCTTGACCTTATTCTGAGTATAAACTCCCGCAGCATTGCACATCACATCAGAGACCACCATAGCGATGTCGTTTTTCTTAGTGGGATTTTCCTTGATGCCGCAGTATATACCGCTTGCCTTGAATCCCTTAGCGGCACAGACGCCGCCTTCTATTGATTTGTATGTATTCATTATTTTTCCTCTTTTCAAGAAAGGTATATATGTGTTTATATTATTATGAAACATTCACTTAAAATATATTGTTCGTTTCGGTGAAGCCTTGGCGGCTTCACGCATTTAAGACGCTTCGCTGTTAAATGCACGCCGCCCGTGATGTGCTCACTTTTCGTGAATATTTGCTGTGCATTTTCTCCGTCCGCATTTTTAGCACGGGCGGCGTTTTTTGCTGTTCGCTGTTTGGGCTTCGGCGAGGAGCATCGCTGTGTTACGTGCCGGTGGGGGTGTTTCGCCGCGTGCGCGCGGCGACCAAAGGGCGCCGCCCTTTGGAAACCTGCAGCCTTGAAAGGCTGGCGAACTTTTTGTTGCCGGGTTACTGCCCAGCTTCGGTTACTCTCAGCCTCGAACCTTCACTCTTCACTGCTCATTCAAGTCCCGTGCCTTCGTCAATGCCCATCATGATATTCATGCACTGCACAGCCGCGCCGCTTGCGCCTTTGCCCAGATTATCAAGCTGCGAACAGAGCATAACATAATCCTCGTTGCCGTAAACGTATATCTGAAGCATGTTCGTACCGGAAAGTGTGTTGGAATACAGCGCAGTCTCCTCGGGAAGCCCTGCCGCACCATATGGCATTACCTTAACGAATTTCTGTCCCTCGTAATGCTCGGAGAGCATTTCCCAGACGTTTTCCGCAGTGACCTTCTTCGCAAGAGTTCTCAGCAGAAACGGTATATTTACCACCATTCCGCTGTAAAACGAAGCGGTCATCGGTGCAAATACCGGCGGATATGACAGCCCCGATACAGCCATCATCTCTTTGATGTGCTTATGAGTCTTGCCCATGGCGTACTGTCTGGTGGAGTCGAACTGAACATCGCGGTTCGGGTCCTCATACTGTGCGATGAGCTTCTTTCCGCCGCCGCTGTAGCCCGATATGGCATGGCAAATAACAGGCTGGAAGGGCGCGCATATCCCCGATCTTACCATGGGATACATGATCGCATTGAATCCCGAAGCATAGCAGCCCGGAACTGCCGTCCTCTTGGAATTTTCTATCTTTTCCCTGTGCTCCGCGGAAAGCTCGGGCAGTCCGTAAGCCCAGCCCTCTGCCGTTCTGTGAGCGGTGGAAGCGTCGATGATCTTCACATGATCGTTCTCCGCAAGAGCAGCAGCTTCTATAGCCGCAGCGTCGGGCAGACAGAGAAACGTGTAATCGGAAGCGTTGATAAGACGTCTTCGCTCGTCGGTATCCTTGCGCTTGTCCTCGTCGATGTGAAGCAGCTCAATGTCGGGTCTGTTTTTGAAACGTTCAACTATCTTAAGACCGGTCGTACCCTCCTGACCGTCGATAAAAACCTTAAATGCCATTTCTGATATTATTCCTCTCTGAATATTTCGGATAATTTATTCAAATACTCTAAGTCTCGCCTTAAGCTTTTCTATCTGCACCTGAACAGCCTCAGGAGCAGGACCTCCGTCGGACTTTCTCTGCATAACGCAGGTATCGAGACTTATCGCCTCATACACGTCGTTGTCGAAATCGGAGCAGAGCTTTTTGTATTCCTCAAGAGGAAGCTCCTCAAGAGTAGTGCCCTTCTTTATGCAGAGCGCCACAAGAGTTCCCGTGATCTTATATGCGTCGCGGAAGGGTCTGCCCTTCTTGACGAGATAATCCGCGCAGTCGGTGGCGTTGATAAAGCCCTTAGCCGCAGCAGCTCTCATATTCTCCTTGTTGACCGTCATGGTGGACAGCATGGGGATAAATGTGGTTATACAAAGCTTAACGGTATCTATCGCGTCGAAGATAGCCTCCTTGTCCTCCTGCATATCCTTATTATATGCAAGAGGTATGCCCTTCATCATAGTGAGAAGAGTGGTCAGATCGCCGTAAACGCGTCCTGTTTTTCCGCGGATAAGCTCAGTGATGTCGGGGTTTTTCTTCTGCGGCATTATGGACGAGCCCGTGGAGAATGCATCGGAAAGCTCCACAAATTTGAACTCCCAGCTGCACCACATGATTATCTCCTCGGAGAAGCGGGACAGATGCGCCATAAGTATGGACAGCGCAGAGCATATCTCTATGCAGAAATCGCGGTCGGAGACTCCGTCAAGGCTGTTGTATGTAATATCGGTGAAGCCCAGCTCCTCGCAGACCTGCTTTCTGTTGATAGGATAGGTTGTGCCTGCCAGCGCGCCGCTTCCGAGGGGGAGATAGTTCATTCTCTCCTTAGCGTCGCGGATACGCTCTAAGTCACGGTAAAGCATCTGTGCATATGCCATAAGATGATGTGCGAAGGTAACGGGCTGCGCACGCTGCATATGAGTATATCCCGGCATAACGGTATAGAGGTGTTCCTCCGCCATGTTGATAATGGTCTCGGTGAGCTCAAACACCAGCTTGGATATCTCATCGCACTCATCGCGGAGATACATTCTTATATCGAGTGCCACCTGATCGTTTCTGCTTCGTGCGGTATGAAGCCTCTTGCCCGTATCGCCGAGACGGTCGGTCAGCACCTGCTCCACGAACATGTGGATATCCTCGGCATTGGGATCGAAGCTGAGCGTTCCGCTGTCGAGGTCGGCAAGTATGCCGCGAAGTCCCTCAATTATCTTCTCGCTTTCGGACTTTTCGATGATACCGCAGTCCCCCAGCATTCTTGCATGCGCCATGGAGCCTCTGATATCCTGACGGTACATTCTCGCGTCAAAGGATATCGAGGAATTAAAATCGTTGACCTTAGGGTCAGCCTCGGAAGAAAATCTTCCTGCCCACATCATTTTAGCCATAATATGCTCTCCCGTGTTTTATTTTGATAATTTATCCCTGCCGCTTATTCCGCAGCATTTTCGGAAACTGCTTCCTCCGAAGCCTCTGTCCCGGAGCCGTCATTTTCAGCCGATACTTCCGCGCCGTCTGCCGCCGGGCCGTTTATAAGCTCCTGCTGCTTATTATAAAGGTTCTCGTCCTTATAATAAACGTAATAGCCCGTAGCGTCCTCAACGGAAAGCTTTGTATAATTGGTGGAGCCCGAATTGTTGGACATCGTCATGGTATTGCCGTTTATTTCGATATACGCGCCTGTTTTCTGAAGATCGCCCTCCTCCTCGGAGCCCGTAACGTTCACCAGCATATTTTTATCCAGATAATATGTGGAAGTCTGTATAGAGCCGTCGGTAGGCATACCGTTATCCTCGCTTATGAACACATAGTGATAGTACACCTCGCCGTTCGAGGTAAACTCATAGAATCTGAGGCTCTTACCGAAATATCTGTTTTCGGTATCAACGGCAGGACCGTCCTCATCTATCCACATGCCCACTATTTCAGCCTTAAGGCGTTCATATTCGACAGTTTCGCTGCTGCTCTCACAGCCGCACATCAATATAAGAACCAGCACAGCCGAAGCTGCCGCTGCGATTATTTTCTTTAATCTGATCATAAAAAAACTCCCTGTTTTTTGTTGTCCTCATTATTATATACGATATTTTCCCGAATATTTATACTATACATTAAAACTGCACAAGGGGACAGCGGTACTGTCCCCCGATACAGCATTATAAAACGTAATTACTTGTTTGCGTTTCTCTTTGCGTCAAGAGTAGCCTTCACCTTGATAGGAAGACCGAACAGATTGATAAAGCCTGCGGAATCAGCCTGATTGTATACGTGATCCTCGTCGAAGGTAGCGACCTCTTCATCGTAGAGGGTGTAAGGAGAAGTAACGCCCGCGTTGATGATATTGCCCTTATAGAGCTTCAGCTTAACATCGCCGGTAACGGTCTCCTGTGTGGAGTCAACGAATGCGGACATAGCCTCTCTTAAAGGAGTATACCACTGACCGTCGTAAACCAGCTCCGCAAATTCGATAGCAAGCTTCTGCTTGTAGTGATATGTAGCCTTGTCGAGGGTAATGGTCTCCAGCACCTCATGAGCGTGATAAAGGATAGTTCCGCCGGGTGTTTCGTAAACGCCTCTGGACTTCATGCCGACCAGACGGTTCTCAACGAGATCTGCGATACCGATGCCGTTTCTTCCGCCCAGCTCGTTGAGCTTTTCGATAAGAGCCACGCCGTCCATCTCAACGCCGTCAACAGCAGTGGGCACACCCTTTTCAAAGTGGATAGTAACATACTCGGGCTTGTCGGGAGCCTGTTCGGGGGAAACTCCCAGTTCAAGGAAGCCGGGCTTGTTGTAAAGAGGTTCGTTTGCGGGATCCTCAAGGTCCATGCCCTCGTGGGAGATGTGCCAGAGGTTCTTGTCCTTGGAGTAGTTGGTCTCTCTGGATATCTTAAGAGGGATATTGTGAGCCTCTGCGTAATCTATCTCCTCGTCGCGGGAAACGATGTCCCATTCTCTCCAGGGAGCGATTATCTCCATTTCGGGAGCGAAAGCCTTGATAGTGAGCTCAAATCTCACCTGATCGTTGCCCTTGCCTGTGCAGCCGTGGCAGATAGCGTCAGCGCCCTCCTTCTTGGCGATCTCAACTATTCTCTTAGCGATGATAGGACGTGCAAAGGAAGTACCGAGAAGATATCTGTTCTCATAAACAGCCTGAGCCTTAACGGTGGGGAATACGAATTCCTCAACGAATTCCTTGCGGAGATCCTCGATATAGAGCTTGGAAGCTCCTGTCTTGATAGCCTTTTCCTCAAGACCGTCAAGCTCGGTGCCCTGTCCGACGTCGCCCGAAACAGCGATGACCTCGCAGTTATTGTAGTTTTCCTTTAACCACGGAATGATGATGGAAGTATCGAGTCCGCCGGAATATGCGAGAACTACTTTTTTAATGTCTTTTTTTCTTGTGACCTTATTCATTATAATATCCTCCCTGAACGAGAAATAGATTATTTTCGGAAGCTTTTTCCGTAACATACTTATTATTATACACTCTTTTCCGCAAATGTCAAGAGGATTTGCATAAAATTCCTTAATTTTCGCCTTTTATTCACAATTTAACTGTATATTTACCGTTTTATACGGTATAAATGCGATAATATACAGTTTTCGGTGCATAAATACAAAAATCCGCCGTGTCGTCCTCAAAACAGCCTGCCAATTATCACAAATTATACATTGCGCGGCAACAAAACGTTCACATTATACCGTTCACAATATGGTATAATGACAGAAGCTATTACAACGAAAGGACGGCTTCATCATATATGAAAAAATGGCTGAAAATATTAGCTTCGGCAGCTGTTGCGGCGGCTGTGGCGGTATCCTCCGCGATAGGCTGCTTCGCGTCGGAGGAGGACGATGTATTCATCGTCGGCTTTGACGCGGAGTTTCCTCCTTACGGCTACAAGGACGACAGCGGAGAATACGTGGGCTTCGACCTCGATCTGGCAGAGGAGGTCTGCGAGCGTTGCGGCTGGATACTCAAAAAACAGCCTATCGAGTGGAACTCCAAGGATATGGAGCTGAATTCGGGCTCCATCGACTGCATCTGGAACGGCTTCACCATGAACGGCAGAGAGGACAAGTACACATGGAGCACCCCCTACGTGGACAACTCGCAGGTAGTCATCGTAAGGAGCGATTCGGACGTGACCAAGCTTTCGCAGCTTGCTGGGAAGATAGTAGCCGTACAGTCGGACAGCTCCGCTCTGGCAGCCCTGACCTCCGACGACGCAACAGACGAAAACAAGGCGCTCTGCGCTTCCTTTAAGGAGCTCCAGCAGGTGGGCGACTACAACAGCGCATTTCTGAATCTGGAATCGGGCGCAGTGGACGCTATCTGCATGGACATTGGCGTGGCAAACTATGAGATAGACTCCCGAGGCGGCGGATATACCGTCCTCGAAGAGCGCCTGTCCTCGGAACAGTACGCCATAGGCTTCCGTCTCGGAAACACAAAGCTTCGTGACAAGGTGCAGACCGCACTGCTGGAAATGCTCGCCGACGGCACATTCTATGACATCGCCGAAAAATGGGGCCTTGAAGAGAGCATATGCCTCAGCGCCGACGATACCTACATCGACGCGGAAGAGTCGGCTTCGGAGAAGGACAGCTTCTTCACAAAACTTGGCGACATATCCCTTCAGCTGCTCAAAGGACTTCTCACCTCCCTGTCCATATTCTTCCTGACGCTGCTGTTTTCGATGCCGCTGGGACTTCTCATCTGCTTCGGCAGAATGAGCAGATTTGCTCCCTTAAGAGGGCTTGTAAAGCTCTACATATCCATAATGAGAGGAACTCCCCTGATGCTGCAGCTGCTGGTGGTATTCTTCGGACCCTACTACCTGTTCGGAGTGCAGCTCACGTCGGATTACCGCTTCTATGCGGTCATAATAGGCTTCTCGCTGAACTACGCCGCATACTTCGCGGAGTTATACCGCAGCGGCATTCAGGCGATACCCAAGGGACAGTACGAGGCTGCGGCGATACTGGGCTACAGCAAGTCCCAGACCTTCTGCAGGATAGTTTTCCCCCAGATGGTGAAGAATATAATCCCCTCGGTCACAAACGAGGTCATAACCCTTGTAAAGGACACCTCGCTGGCATTTGCTCTTTCCTGCACGGAAATGTTCACCCTTGCAAAGCAGATATCCGCAGCCCAGACGACTATCATGCCGCTGTTCATCGCGGGAGTATTCTACTACATATTCAACTTCATCGTTGCTTTCGTCATGGAAAGGATCGAAAAGAAGCTCAGCTACTACGCTTAAGGAGGGTGTACCATGGATCTGCTTGAAGTAAAAAATATCAGAAAAAGCTTCGGAGAGCTTGAAGTATTAAAGGATATAAGCCTGTCCGTTGCCGAAAACGAGGTCATTTCGATACTCGGCCCCAGCGGCTCTGGAAAATCCACCTTCCTGCGCTGCATCTCCATGCTGGAAACGGTGGACGGAGGCACGATGTCCTACTGCGGCGAGCCTGCCGTCTCCGAAAAGGACGGCAGGGCGGTATATGCCGACAAGAAAACATTGGAGCATATCAAAAACTATTTCAGCCTTGTATTTCAGAATTTCAATCTGTTCCCCCATTATTCGGTGCTGAAGAACATCACCGACGCGCCCGTGCATGTTCGCAAAAAAGACAAGGCAGCGGCTGAAAAGGAAGCCCGCGCTCTCCTTGAAAAGATGGGTCTTGCCGACAAGGCGGATCATTATCCCTATCAGCTTTCGGGCGGTCAGCAGCAGAGAATAGCCATTGCCCGTGCTCTTGCCATGGAGCCGAAAATGATATTCTTCGACGAGCCCACATCGGCTCTGGACCCCGAGCTCACCGCGGAAATACTCAAGGTCCTCAAGGAGCTTGCCGCCGAGAAAATGACCATGGTGATAGTCACCCATGAGATAGACTTCGCCAGAAGCGTTTCGGACAGGGTCATATTCATGGACGGCGGAGTTATCGTGGAACAGGGCAGACCTGCGGACGTTATCGACAATCCCTCCAACGAGAGAACTAAGGCATTCTTAAGGAAAATGCAGTCGGAAGACTAAGAAAGCGCTGATCAAAGGCGAAGCCGGCAGTTCCTTAATTTCCCCCTCATCGGAAGAACGGACAGCCTCACGATGAGGGGTTTTTTATGCCATTTTGTTCCAAATACATAAAAATAAAAAAATTATTATTTTTCTATTTACAAATGCGAAAAAATATGATATACTATATATACATATAGTGTACGCTTTTTGTATGAGCGCTTCGTCAAAATCAGAATGTTCGCCGGTACACCACCGGCATATCGGAAAGGAATGATCATAAATGTCAAAAACTATCCTCGTAACAGGCGGCGCGGCAAGCGGCAAGTCCAGATGGGCGGCGTCCTATCTTTCGGCATGCGATTACGTGCTCTACCTCTGCGTGGCAGACGAACTTGACGCAGACACTAAGGGACGCATCGAATTCGGCAACAAGCAGAACTTCGTTGAATGGGACATCAAAGCAGGCATTAAAAAGGACCCCTCGGAGCTTATAACCGACCACAAATTCGTTATCTTCGATAATCTGGCAGCTTATGCCTCCACTGTGATGAAGGACATGTGCTCCGATATCGCTTCCATGAGCGAGGAGAACAAGAAGGCTGTTGAGAAAAAAGTTATCTCCGATATCACCGAGATGTACGACAAGATCATGGTCGTTGACGGAAATATGATAACCATCACTCTTGAAACCGGCTTCTCCGTAACTCCCGACAACAAGGAGCAGGCTGTGTTCAGAGAGATACTCGGCAATATCAACCAGCGTATCGCAAATATGTCCAACGAGGTATATCTGTCCGCAAGCGGAATACAGTTTAAGATCAAGTAAGAAAAGGAGCCGATAATATGACCTTTGAAGAATTTATCCTCGAAGCAAGAGGTATGGGCGCGTCGGATATCTATCTGACTGTAGGCGCCCCCACAGTCGTAAGAGTAAACGGCGAGCTTCAGAATTTTAAGGAGCTTTCCGACGTGGTAGTAAACCGCACGATACTTTCTATTCTGACCGCAGAACAGGAACAGCTTCTCACTACGGGAAACGATATCGACTTCAGCTTTGAGCTGGACGGCGGACTTCGTCAGCGTGTGAACGTATTCCGTCATAGCGGAAAGCTTGCATGCTGCATAAGACTCCTCAACGATAAGATACCCACTCTCGAAGAGCTGAAAATGCCTCCCATACTCACAGAGCTTGCCGCTAAAAAGAGAGGTCTTATCCTCGTTACGGGACCTACAGGCTCGGGTAAATCCACTACCCTTTCCTCCATCGTTGATTACATAAACAAGCACCGCGCATGCCATATCATCACCATCGAGGACCCTATCGAGTACAGATATACTCAGGCTAAGGCTACAATTCATCAGCGTGAGGTCGGCAAGGACGTGGCTACCTTCAGCGACGCACTGAGAAGTGCTCTCCGTGAGGACCCCGACGTAATCCTCGTAGGAGAGATGCGTGACTATGAGACAATCTCGCTGGCAATGACTGCCGCAGAAACGGGACACCTCGTTCTCGGTACGCTCCATACATCAAGCGCCGTGCAGACTATCGACCGTATCATCGACGCATGCCCTCCTCATGCACAGGAGCAGGCACGTGCTCAGCTGGCAAACATGTTCCAGGGCGTCGTATCCCAGACTCTGGTGCCTACCGCAGACCGCAAGGGCCGTGTTGCCGCTCTTGAGATACTCATCGGAACAGACGCCGTAAAGAGCCAGATACGCTCCAACAAGATCCCTCAGATGGAATCCTCCATGCAGTCGGGCGCACGTCAGGGCATGAGCACCCTCCACGACAGCCTTCTCAGACTGTACAACCGCGGCATTATCGCTTCGGATGTGGCACTGGAATATGCTCCCAACAGAACGGAAATGGAAAAGGCACTGGCAAATACAGTGACCGGATTTTAAAAAATAATTTTTCGGGGCAGGAGACCGCAAGGCTCCTGCCTTTTTTGTGTATTTTTATAAAAAAATAGTTCTTCATGTCGAATGATTTTGTTTCTATTAACAAAAAGTTCGCAATTTGTAAATGATGAAAACGATTAATTCTCAAAAATGTATAAAGCGGCATGGTAAAATTGTAAAAATGGGAGAAAATAATCAATTTGTATGAAAATGGTTGAAAAAATCTTTTCGTTATGGTACAATATAACTATAAAACGTTCGGAAAGCGAGGCGCTTTTATGGAAAATACCATTGA
>JBJESJ010000040.1:0-3391 GCA_051882725.1 Oscillospiraceae bacterium | reverse complement strand
TCTCGGAGTGGAGCTTGGAAACGCCGTTTACGCTGTGAGAAGCGCATACGCAGAGCAGTGCCATATGCACCTGATTGTTCTGGATAATAGACATTCTTGTGACCTTGCCGCTGTCGTTGTAGCGCTCCATAAGGTCTGCGCAGTAACGGCGGTTGATCTCGCATATAATGGAGAAGATACGGGGAAGTATCTGACGCATAAGGTTAACGTCCCACTTTTCGAGAGCCTCTGCCATAACGGTGTGGTTTGTATATGCGAAAGTATTTGTAACGATGTGCCAGCTCTTAGCCCAGCTGTAGCCGCAGTCATCGAGGAGTATTCTCATAAGCTCTGGGATAGCGAGGGTGGGGTGAGTATCGTTGACGTGGATAGCAACCTTTTCATGAAGGTTATCGAGCGTACCGTAAACGGACATATGTCTGTTGACGATATCGCCCACGGAAGCAGCGCACATAAAATACTGCTGACGGAGACGGAGAGATTTACCCTCAAGGTGGTTATCGTTAGGATAAAGTACCTTGGAGATAGCCTGAGCAACGGTATTCTGGCTGAGGGCCTTTTCATAATCGCCCTGATTGAACTTGTTCATATCAAAGGAGGGAGCCTTTGCCTGCCACAGACGAAGCACGGAAACTCCGTCGCTGTCGTAGCCGGGAACATACATATCGTAAGGAACAGCCATAACTGTGCTGTAATTTACATAGGAAACGTGGTGGTACTGCTGATCCCAGTATTCCTGAAGCTCGCCGTCGAAGTGTACCTCGATGGTCTTATCCTTTTTGGGAACGATCCATGACTCACCGCCGGGGAGCCAGTTATCGGGGAGCTCGGTCTGCCAGCCGTCCTCTATCTTCTGCTTGAAGATACCGTACTCATAGCAGATAGAGTAGCCCATTGCGGGATAGCTGTCGGTAGCAAGACCGTCCAGATAGCATGCAGCAAGACGTCCGAGACCGCCGTTTCCGAGACCTGCGTCAGGCTCATACTCGTATACATGGTCGATGTTTACGTCCCAGCCCTTGAGGATATCAGCAACCATTTCATCGATGCCGAGGTTAAGGAGGTTATTTTTCAGAGAACGTCCCATAAGGAATTCCATTGAAATGTAATATACCTCTTTCTTGCCCGAGGAGTGGGTCTTGTTTCTGAACTTTCTTCTTTTAGCTCTGAGAATATCGACCACAACAGCGGAAAGAGCCTTATAGATCTGATTATCGGAGGCGTCGATAGGAGTTACGTTAAATTCAACCTGAAGCTCGGTGCGGAGCTTTTCTTCAAAATCTTCCTTTGTGATGGGTGTCATCATAAATAATCTCTCCTTAGCACATATTTTGGCGCGAACTGTCGGATACTACCGTATAATAGGGAATAATATCCTATATCATCAATTATACCCTATTTGTCAAACGTTTTCAATAGGTATATTGAACAAATAAATTAAAATATTGTAACTATATTATGGTTTTACGGATACAGGAAATGCCGTACAGCCTGTGCGCCGTAAAAATATTTAACAATTTCTCCTCCGAAAATTAATTGACATACGGCGCAAAATGCGATACTCTATCATTTGTGTAAAAAAAGACCGCAGGAAATCAATTTAACGAGGAAGATAATATGCGTGAAATGACATCGGGAAAGCCCGCAGGGATAATATTTTCATTTGCCGTGCCTATCATACTGGGCAGCCTTTTTCAGCAGCTTTACAGCATGATAGATACCGTCATAGTAGGAAGAACTATCGGAGTTGAAGCCATAGCCGCTCTCGGCTCCACAAGCTACATATCGAATCTGATAATCGGCTTTATGTCGGGGCTCACCAACGGCTTTGCCATCATCACAGCGCGGCATTTCGGCGCGGGAGATCATGTGCGCATGCGCCGCTCGGTGGCGGGCACGATAATTCTCGGCTTTGCGGTATCCGCAGTGTTCACGGTGCTGAGTCTTGCGCTGCTCCGTCCTTTTCTGAGGATACTCAACACCCCCGAGGAGATATTCGAGACCGCCTACAGCTACATTTCGGTGATACTCACGTTCATGACCGCAGCCATGCTGTACAACATGTCCGCAGGTGTTCTGCGGGCTGTGGGAGACAGTCTCACTCCGCTGATATTCCTGATAATTTCATCGGTGATAAATATCGGGCTGGATATACTGTTCATCACAAAGCTTGAGATGGGCGTGCGGGGCGCAGCTTATGCGACGGTCATCTCGCAGACCATTTCCTTTGTGATGTGCTGTGTATATATAGTGAAGAAATTCCCCTATCTCATCCCCCGAAAAGAGGAAATGAGGGTGACCCTCGGCGAGCTGGCGTCGCTTATGTCAATGGGACTTTCCCTTGCGCTGATGTTCTCTATCGTGGAGATCGGCTCACTCATTCTTCAGCGCGCCATCAACGATTTCGGCACCGACACCATTGCCGCTCACACCGCCGCAAGGAAGATATCCAGCATACTCATGCTGCCGTACAGTGCCTTCGGCTCCGCATGCGCCACCTACTGCAGCCAGAATCTGGGTGCGGGCAGACCCGAAAGAGTGGGAAAGGGCATAAAGAGCGCCGTGGTCATGTGCTGGATATGGTCAGCCGCAGCTGTGGCTGTCAGCTATCTTTTCGCGCCGACCCTTATCGGCTGGATAGCGGGCACCGACGAGACCTTCATAGTTGATCTCGCATCGAAGTACATGCGGGTGAACACGCCCTTTTATTTCATTCTTGCGGTGCTTATCGTGATGAGAAGCTCCCTGCAGGGGCTGGGCAGAAAGGTGATACCCGTTGCCAGCAGCGTTATCGAAATGACAGGCAAGGCAGCGGCAGCCTTTGCAGCCGCTCCCGCGCTGGGATATTTCGGAGTGATGATATCCGAACCTGTGGTGTGGTTTTTCATGACTGTCCTGCTTGTGGCAGGTTATGCCGCGGATAAGAAGCTTGTGAAAATGACCTTCGTCAAAGAAAAAAAGGCATAGCATATCATTTCATTGTCGGACATGCACATGTTTAACAATGAAATATCACAAATCAATATGCAAAATGAACAAAGTTGATTTTTTTTGAAAAAACCTATTGACTTTTGACGAAACCTGTTGTATAATGATTAAGTCGCTGAAAGACAAGAACCCTCAAAGATCAAGAGATTTTACGACAACCAAGGACTTGACTTAAAAGCGGCAGCAAACGGGAGCATAGCTCAGCTGGGAGAGCATCTGCCTTACAAGCAGAGGGTCATAGGTTCGAGCCCTATTGTTCCCACCAAATGGCCCGGTAGTTCAGCTGGTTAGAACGCCGCCCTGTCACGGCGGAGGTCGTGAGTTCGAGTCTCATCCGGGTCGCCAATTCGCCTCTGTAGCTCAGTCGGTAGAGCAGGGGACTGAAAATCCCCGTGTCATTGGT
>JBJESJ010000039.1:0-15389 GCA_051882725.1 Oscillospiraceae bacterium | reverse complement strand
GTCAATACCCGCCCAGCTTATAGCAAGATAGCCGTCCTCAGGCGTTACGTTGTTAAATGAATAGTAGAATGACTTGATAACAGGAATTACGAAGAAGAACATTGCGCCCAGAAACCACAGCCCGATAAAGCCGTAGCCGTAAAGGCCCTTTTTCTTTTCGTAAGACATAGGTGCTCTTCTCATTAGCCGACAACCCCCTCGCTGAAGTAATCCGCAAGCTTGTAGGTAGTTCCGTTAAGCTTAACAGTATCGTTTTCAAAGTTTACTACTGTTGTAGTATTATCTTCGTAAACAGTTTCTATCTCATTGCCGTCGGCGCTGATATTGTACTCAACGATCTTCTGGTCGGCAACGTCGGAAAGGATGTCGTTCTGCAGACGATAAGCGCCTGCTGCGTCCTCTGTCCAGTTTCCGTAGTATGCGTAGAAATACTGGTCATATCTTGTATCCTTCAGCTCACTCGCCTCGATGCCGATAAGGTCGAAGGTAAGGTTGGAGCCGCAGGAGATAGCCGTAAGCACTGCATCTGCGATATCGGGCTCACCGTTGATAGCCGTTGTGGAGCAGGGGATAAGTCCGTGAAGCACGATCTGATAGAAGGGTATCTCCTGATCGAAGATATCGTACTTGCTGGAGGAAATGGGGATATTGGAAACTGTATCGACATAGGGCAGAACGTACTTGTTTCCGCCGTCAGCCATTACAGAGCCCACTGTAGACTGAGCATTGCTGTAGATATTCTCGATAATGCCCTTGGACATTTCTCTGGAAACAGCCTTCTTGCCGTAATCCCCGTAGATAGTATTGGCAAGGGAGCCCAGCGAAATATTGGAGATATTCTTCTTCTGATAGCTGTTGATAAGGTTCGTATACGCCTTGTCGTAGGACGCGGGGCTGAACAGGGACATTGAGCTGTAATACTTATTCTCAACGCCGTGAGCCAGATCATACACTATCTGTCTTGAATATGCGTTAGAAACTCTTATCGCCGTATTGGTGATAGTCATATACTTGAGGCTGGACTTGAAGGTCTGGTTCTCAACGTCGGGATAGATAGCGATATTGTTGGATTCCGCGTAATCCATCAGCTTATTGAACTTGCTTGTTCCGCCGAGAGTTGACGCGGGAGAAGCCTTATCGGTTATCTTCTCGCCGATATCGGTACCTGTCCAGTCCTTGTAGCTAACGACCATATCGTTAACGCCATAGCCGCCCAGCTCCTCAAGAATATCCAGTGCGTCGTCGAAGCCTGTCACCTCTTCCTTAACGTCTACGGGGATACCAAGGATAGATTTTTTCTTGATAGTCGCGCCGTAGAAGTTCACATACAGCGGATTCTGGTCCACCTTGGGAGAGGTCTTGACTCCGCAGGAGCCTGTCAGATAATCGCGGTATGTATCTGCGATGTCAACGTAGTCGATATCGCTGCCGTCGTCGGAGGAGACGGGATAATATCTGAGCTCTATCTCGGGAACGAGGATACCGTGCTTTTCAAATACCTTCAGAGGATTGGACTCGCCGCCGCCCATAAGGTATTCGTCGGAGGTCCTCGTCTCGAAGGAGAAGTAGCAGCCGTTGTAATCGGTGTTGATCTCACCCGCAACGTAAGCGTTTATGGAAGCCGCAGTATCGCCCTTGTCGGCAACGACCACGAGACCGCTGTCTCCCTCGACGATACCGAACATATTCAGGTAAACATTCTGGGAAACGTAGCTCTTGGTAGTCTTGACAGGAGTTATATCCGAGCCGTAAACGGGGCCGGAATATACCTTATAGCCTGTCTTGTTGTTATTGAAGTTGATAAGTGCGCCGCTTCCGTCGGGAATAACAAAGTAACCGTCGGTATCTCTGTCAGCCGCTCCGAAGCTTGTCATGAAGGACAATG
The DNA here is from genome assembly GCA_051882725.1 of Oscillospiraceae bacterium. Lineage (GTDB taxonomy): Bacteria > Bacillota > Clostridia > Oscillospirales > Ruminococcaceae > RGIG4694. The sequence goes on along the minus strand of JBJESJ010000039.1, from coordinate 13,504 downwards.
TGGAGGTCAGCTTGCCCGAGCTGGAAGAAGGATACTTTTCCTCGATCTCGGAGGTATTGCAGTACAGCTTCAGATGGTCAGACTCAAGAGTGATCGTCACAGGTACGGTGATACCGCACTCTGCAAACTCATAGGTTATCTTGATGCCGTTCTGAACATTTTCAACGGTCACATCGCCCTTTGCCTTGCTGTTGACAGTCGTTGTGCGGCGGTCAGCGGGCTCGGCGTAAACAAGGCTCATACCCGAGAGAAGATCGTTCTTCTGTGCCTTTTTCGCGTTGGAATTTTCGGCGTTTACGGGGTTGGAGAACCATTTCTTGCCCGAATTTTTATCGACCAGACATATGCTTGTGCTGTTCTTTTCGGAGGACCTGTACAGTGCGAGCTTGTCATTTTCGGTCACAAGCTCCATTTCTGCAAAGGCCTGCTCCTCGGTGATGACCTCCACGGGCTCATCATCGGAAGCCTCCTCATCGGAGGAAGAGGAATCCTCCGCAGCTTCTTCAACAGCTGCTTCCTCCTCGCTGTCGGAGTATACCGAAATGCCCAGAGAAGTCATCATTGCCGCGCAAACAATGCCTGCTATGATTTGTTTTGTATGCTTTCGCATCGAATTTCTCACCACTTTTCTAAATTAAACTATACTCTCAATCTATAGGACAGCTCCGTATAGATCGAGAAAATGAATATCAGTACCTGCTGGAACAGCGTAAGCAGAAGTATCAGCAGGAAAAGTATCGCGACCATTGCCACCAAGGTCAGCAGCAGCAGCGCCAGAGTTTTTCCGAAGGAGAACTGATGCACCGCCTTCATTCCCGACAGGAACAAGACAACCGTCCATGCAGCTCCGATAATTTCGATAGCACTGATGAAGATGTACTCGTCCTCAACGAAGATGTGGGAGAGGACCGTTGCGATAAGTCCCGACGCCACGAAGGGGATAAGGGAGTACGCCGTATCAATGAAGATATTCTTCATCGAGCCCTCACCGTCGAACAGAGTACACATCGCCCAGTTCGCGACCACAAAGGTCAGGAATATGATAAAGCTTCGGAAGATATAGGGTACTATATTAAATACTTTGTCATAAACTGCGGAATACTGAAATCCGTACATTCTGTCATATGCAAGCTGCTCTACAAAGAGGAGGCAGAGAACGACCATCGCTATCCGCATGGAGCCGCCCTTTTTCCATCTTAGATCCTCGAAGCCCTCGAACGGGTGAAATAGAACGTGCTTGACGAATTGTCCTTTAGTTAGATCCAACATATTCTATACACCTCACATTCTGCGCTTAGAGCGCCTGCGGTCGAAAACTCCGCGCTTTTTAGCCTTCCTGTATACCACGATAAGCACGATCAGAAGCACCACAAGGACAAGCAGCAGCGAGAAGTATTTTTCAAGGAATTCGTTTCGGTAGCCCTCAAACGCCTTACTGTATCTTGCTCTGGAGATAGAGATCTTGTAATACTTCATAGCCTCCTTGTACTCTTCGCGCTGGAAGAGCGCATTTCCGATACCTATGTATGCACGGCGATAATTTCCGTCGTATTTGAGCACCTCGCACCATGGCTCGTAGGATTCCTCATAGTAGCCGTCGTTATAGAGATTGGTAGCCTCGGTAACTATTTCGCCGAAGGTCGTTCTGGTAAACACGGTAATGCTGTTCTTACGGGAATCCAGCACATAAAGGTGATTATCGTGCGACTCAACGGAGGTAGCATTTCTGAAGGTACCAAGCTGTTCGCCCGTGCCGCCCACGATGAACATGAGGTTAGCCAGCTTATCGTACTGGAAAACTCTTCCGTGTGCGAAATCGAGGATATTCATTTCTCCGTTGGGACCGATATCTATATCGGTCAGGGAGGAATTCTTGGTGTAGATTGAGTAGTACGCGGGGTCGATATCTCCGAAAACAACATCGGTAGCGCCGAGAGTCTCAAGGATATTGGTACCCTTAGGGCTGAGCTTTTTAACAGCGTCGGTCTTTATCTCCTGAGAGTCGGTAACGGTATAGATAAAGCCGTCATCGTCCAGATCGAAGTTGGTAAAGCCGATAGGCGTTGTCTTGGTAGAGTGTTCCCTCTGCGCCTGAGTGGAGATAGTGTTCCAGAAAGCGTTCATAATAACTTCCGCGGTAGCCTCAACGCGGTTAGCGCCGTAGAATCCGAGGAAATCGCCGTCCGCATTATACATAACGGCACCCTTTGTTATCGACTTAACGACAACATAGACATTTCCCGCCTTATCGACGAGGACCTTCTGAGGATTATAGGTAAGCTCCTGCGAATAAAGCTCGGAAACGGGCTTCTGGAAAAGACGGTCAACATTTCCGTCGCGGTCGCATTTGATAACGCGGCTGTTGTCGGTATCGCAGATGTACAGATAATCGGTGTACTTGTCCACGAAAACGCCCGCAGGAGATTTAAGCTCCAGCTTTTCGCCGTTGTAATCAAATTCGGTAAGTATTTCGATCAAGTTAAAGTCAAGATCGGTAACAACGATCCTGTTATTTCCCTTGTCAGCTATGTAGAACTGTTCGTCCTCGGTAATGAAGAAATCTCCGGGTTCATTGAACGCACCGCAGCCGATGGTCGTTCCGTCCACGAAATAATCTGCGGTATATCCGGCCTGTGAAGCGACCGCGTCGCCCCACCTGTCATAGCTGTAAGGGTCATAGCTTTCAGCCGCGCTTGCCGTCACAGTCGCCAGGGAGCAGGCAACAGCAGCAGCCGAAAGAATAGATATAAGCTTTTTCAAGCCTGACATATTATCACCCTTTTCTTTTATTTTGGTTTCACGCGTGCATTACTAAGATATCATATATACGTCACAATAAAATATTATATATAGTATATACAAATCAATCCTTCATACCTGCGTGTGCCATTGTTTCCATAACCTGGCTCTGAGCCGCGATGAATATCGCCAACGGCGGTATCATCAGAACGACTGCCGATGCGTAGATAGCGCCTTGTCGAGCGATACCTGCCGCAGCTATCTGCTGAACTACAACGGGGATAGTCTTGAGAGCCTCATCATATACGAGAGAGCCGCCCGTTGCATTCCATGCAGCCTGGAACTGGAAGATGATAATTGTCATAAGTGCAGGCTTGCTGTTAGGCATTACGATCCCCCAGCAGATGCGGAGCAGGCTTGCTCCGTCTACCTTAGCCGCCTCTATCATAGCGTCGGGTATCTGACCAACGCTCTGACGCATAAGGTAAAGACCCATAGAAGAGGGGATAAGGGGAAGGATAAGTGCCGAATATGTATTGATCATATGCAGCTTTGCCATAACGATGTACTGCATGATATATGTTACCTGGCTGTTGAAGAGCAGCGCGATAACGATTATCTGGTTTAATACCTTTGCTCCGGGGAATCTGCACTTTGCGAGAACGAAAGCCGCAGTGGATGCAAAGAATACTTCAAATACTGTAGCAACAACAGTAACGAAGATACTGTTGAAAATATTTCTGCTGAAAGGTACCCATGAGTTGTTTGCCACCTTGAACAGGTCGCGGAAGTTATCAAAAGTCGGCGCCAGCGTATAGAGCTTAGGCGGCATGATAAAGAACTCGTTAACGGGCTTCAGGGAGTTTACTACCGAAAGATAGATCGGGAATATCATAAACAGACCCATTATGAACAGCAGAAGGAATATTCCGATATCGTTTTTCCACGATTTACCTACCTGCTTGTTGGTACCCTTGGATTTTTCCATTTTGCGGTGTTCTTTTTCCCGCTTTTTACGGAGAGCCTCAAGCTGAGCAGCGTTTTCCGCTTCGATCTGTGCGGCGATTTCCGAAGGTTTCAATTCTTTTTTCTTCATTTTGCTTGCTCACCCCTATCAGTCCAAATACTTGCCGAGCAGCTTGCTTATGAGCTGATTGCAAACGAACATTGCAAGGAACAGCACGAAGCATATTGCCGACGAATAACCCATCTCGTATCTTACCCAGCCGTAGTCAAACGCATGGGTCATAATGGTATGTGCCTTATAATCGGTAGAGGGGAAGCCGCACAGCGAACGTCCTACCAGATCGACGGTGAAGGACGATACGATCTGCATAACGGCAGCGAACATCAGCTGAGGTCCCATAGAAGGGATAGTGATGTGGATAAGTTCCTGCCATCTGTTGCTGATACCCTCGATAGCGCCCGCCTCGTACATCGACTTATCGATACCCTGGAAGCCTGCGCGGAGAGCAAGGAAGCCTGCGCCCATGGATACCCACAGCTGAACGATGATAACGCACGCCAGCAGATAATTACTGTCTGTGAGCCACTGGATAGCGGTAGTTGTGATACCGAGATCCATAAGTATGGAGTTCAGATATCCGTAGGAGTCGCCCGAGAAGATGAGCTGCCATACGAAGTAGATGTTTCCTGCCATAGAAGGCGCATAGAATACCAGTGTGAACACTGTCTTAAGCACGGGGTGAAGCTCATTGATAAGCCATGCGAGCAGGAAGCTCATTGCGTAGCTGAGAGGTCCCGTAAAGAGTGCGAAGATAAGAGTTGTTCTTATCGCACCCATGAAGACGTCGTCCTCGATGAAAAGTGTGTAGAAATTCTGTAAGCCGACCCACTTGGGCGCATGCGCCATATCGAAGTCGCAGAAGCCCATAGGGAGCGACATGCATACAGGAATAACAGTAAACACGAGAAACAGGAGCATAAAGGGTGCCATAAGGATATAGCACATTTTATTTCGTTTCATTTCGTGAAGAGTATACTGTCTTTTTTCCTTGCGCGTCATTTTTCGCTCGCTCGGCAGAAGAATCTCATCAGCGGTTTTAACAGCCAATTTATATTCCTCCAATCTTATTCGGAATCCGTATCATCAATACCGAGATTCTGACGTTTTCTTGTAATTTCCTTATTTATATCCTTGTTGTACCAGCGGAGAGTCTCTCTTGCGTTATCGTGGTCGTTAACAACGGCACGGAACGCGTTCATAACACCTCTTGTTACAACATAAGACGACGGTATGATCGGTATCTCGTCAAGCTGATCCATCTGTTCGATGATCTTGTCGAGGTCGGACTTGGACCAGTTGAGCTGTTTTAAAGCCTCCTGATCTGCGGGAGCAACTCGTCCGAGAGAGCCCATAACGCCCTCAACGTTCTGAGCGTACTGTACCATCTGGTCGGTATCGGAGAACCACTTGATAAACGTCCATGCAGCGTCGGGATTCTTGCAGCTTGAAAGTATCATAGCACCTGCGCTGTTGGAGTTAGCGGCATGATTTACCGTACCGTCCTCGCGGAGAGTACCGGGAACGGGAGCGAAATCCCACAAGCCCGCAATTTCGGGAGCCGCGGTATTCAGCTGATTATAGAATGTACAGTAGTCCTGGATAACGATCGGAGCCTCGCCCGTTCTGAAACGAGTAAATGCGTCGTAGGTCTGGTCAAAGCCGTAGGTTGTATAGAACTTAGTCCATGTATCGAACGCCTCAACAGCCTCCTGAGAATCGAAGGTAGTTTCAGACTGATCATCATTATAGTAGTTAAGACCGGACTGGAGCATAAGGAGCGCGAAGGTATGACCTTCCTCGGTCGCAGGAGAAACGGAAGTACCTGCCGCATTTGCGATATTCGACACAGCAACGCCGGGAAGAACAAGACCGGGCTGCATATAGTTTCTCTGGAACGCGGGGAGCATATCGATAAGGTCGTCCCAAGTTTCGGGATACTCATAGATTCCGATAGAGGAAAGGATATCCTTACGATAGAACATCATGGGGAAGTTTCTGGTCAGCGGGATAGCGTACTGAGTATTCTCATAGGTATAGGGAACGAATGCGGTCTCATCGTATCTTGCGTACACCTCATCGAAGCCCTCCTTGTCGTTGATAGGCTCAAGCAGGTCTCTGATAGCGAGGTTGATGGGGAATTCACCGCCCGTAAAGAGGGAAACATCGGGACCCTTTCCTGCGAGAACTGCCTCCATGATACCGCCCTGTACGAGGTTGATAGCGACGTCGACGCCGTACTTACCGTTAAACTGTGAATCAACCATCTGTTTTACAACGTTGGTCTGGTCACGTCCGAGGGAGGACCAGACGTTTACGGAATTCTCGGTAGTTTCGGAGAGGACCGTATAATCCTCAAAGAAGGAGCCGAAGAAAGATTTGCAGCCGAAAACGAAGGATTTTCCAACATTATTCTTAATAGAGGAGAGCTCTCCGCTTGCGGGAGCAAGCTCGATATAGTCAATAGTAAGAGGCTGCTGTCTGTATGTACGCATCCATGAAGAAACGGAAGCAACGTTATCCTTCAGAGCGCCGTTAGATATCTGATTAGGTATCTTATCGGGCTTCTTAACGCAGTAATCGAGAACGGAAGCAAGACGTTCAAGAGCAGCAGCTTCGGAGCCCTTCTGATTGGAGAGAGCCTCTATCTCGGACTGGATATCTCTCAGCTCAGCGGAGAGACGTTCAAATTCATCGAGGAGCTCAGGGATCTCCTTGTATACGTAATAATCGGTATACTTATCGGGAGAAGGACCTGTTATCATAAGTATCTGGAGATAGTAGCTGTTTACCTCAGCAACGACCTCATCCAGACGGCGGATAAACTCGCCGATCTCGCCGGGAATTACCTCAAGAGTAAGCTCATGGGTACCCTTGGTAAGATAGAGATACGCCTCATTGCCGTCCTCATCGGTAGGAGTTGTAAGGAGCCAGTCGGAATCATAGTTGAACTTGATATCCTCAAAAGCGGAGTTGGGCACCTCGCCGTCCACGTAAAGACGACGGTTGGAGTACATACCGCGCATTGAATTCTGCATTCCCTTTATACCGAGATGATAGTAGCCGTCCTCAGGGACCTCAACAGTCCATGTAACGGACTGACCGGTAGTATTCCAGCTTCCGCCGAGGGTATTATAGCGCTGTTTTGTAGGACTACCGGGGTCACCGTTATGGTCCTCGGTGCGATAATCGCCGCGGTCGTAAGCGGGAAGAATTTCCGCAGAGTTAGTGTAGGAATAATTCTCACCCTGTATCTTGATATTAGCCACAGAGCTGTTGGAAGAAAGTTCAGCCGCAGAGGGTGCCACATAAGCCTCGGGCTCGTCGTAGTGATAGAGCTCTGCCGAAGCGATAGCAATAGCAGCTCTTTCGGAGTTAAAGCTAATAGTATGAGTACCCTCGGAAAGATTAAATATAAGAGGTTCGTTAAAGATACCGTCAGGGTCATTAACAGAGGTCGTCCGCCACATAGGGGACTCGACCTGCATAGGAGCCTGATCGTTATCCTTGGAATCTCTTGTGATCTCGCCGTCCATAACGAAGGTATGAGGGAGCTCAACGCGGGTGGCTGCGTCATAGGGAGACTCTCCGTCTATAAGGACAGAGATCTCGGAAGTAGTCATATTTCCGGGGATAGGATAGTAAGTGAGCTTAATGTTATAGTTACCTGACTCAGGGACATCAACGGTAAAGTTGACGGTTCCCTCCTGATTAGACCAGACAATAACATTATCCTTACCCTCATAGGACTTGACCTCAACATCAGCGCCGTCGGCAGCGGAGGAATATGTCAGAGGAACCTCCTTATCGGGGTATTTGTCGGAGGAATGTTCGTCAAAGTAGTCGCTGTAAGTCGCCTTTTCGGTGTAGAACGCAGCTTTTTCCTCTTCGGTAAGATTTTCCGAACCGGAATATCCCGAGTTATAAGCAAACGCCGTCAGAGGAACAGCAGAGCCGCAAAGGGTAACTGCCAGAACAGCGGCTAAAGATTTTCTCAGTCTGTTTTTCCTTGACAACTGAATATACCACCTTTCATAGAAAATCAGAATTCAACGGCCTTCTAACCCCGGACGAAAAGTGCGGGGACTGCAAGATGCACAATAATTAAATCCTTGTAATAGATTACATTCATACGCATATAATCATGCAAATTCATGCCAAAGTGTTTAAAAAAATCGTTCAGATTGCTGTAGATAATTAGCCGTATAATAATTTTAACATGATAATTAAAAATTGTCAAGACAGTTTGAGGTCTTTCGCATATATTTTCACGGGGAATATTTGTACACTTTTAACAAAAAAACACCTTGAAACTGATTAAGTTACATACAGGTTACAATTTTTTCACAAAAATAATAGTGAAATTACACAACAGCATGCAATAATCGGATAAAATGCTTTTTTTGATGAATAATTCGTTTAAAAGACCTGCAAAAAGTACATATATGAGAATACATTCCAAAACGAGCAGACCCCTCGGAAGTGCATTTTCCGAGGGGATCTTTTATCAGATATGCGCAAAGTCAAAAAACCGCCCCCGCACATTAAGCGCGGGGGCGGTATTAATTACGAGTTATCAACTCTAAGCTGAATAACAATCAAGCGTGAAGCTTAAATTAGTTCTTCTTCTTAGCGATTACAGCAGCAGCTGCGAGAGCTACGGGGATAACTGCGAGAGCAACAGGAGAGTTGCCGGTCTTAGGAGACTCAACCTCTACGGTCTCAACTTCCTCAACAGGCTCTTCTTCCTCAACGGGCTCTTCTTCCTCGAACTCTTCCTCGAAATCCTCATCCTCAAAGTCGAAATCCTCTTCCTCGAAGAATTCTTCTTCCTCAACGGGCTCTTCCTCGATTACATCCTCGATGATCTCTTCTTCTTCAACAACTTCCTCAACGTCTTCCTCGAGGCCAGCGTTAGAAGCTACATCTTCAGCGATAGCTGCGCCAACGGAAACATCGAGCTTATCCCAGAACCACTCAACAGGAGTGTAGAGCTGGAGAGAAGTAAGGAAGTTAGCAGCGTTGGTTACGTTTGCATCAGCAGTGATATCATCCCAGAAGAATGTGATTGTCTGGTCGCCCCACTCAAATGCTGTAGCCTGGTTGAGCTGCATTGTCCATGCAGAGTTAACAACGAGACCAGCTGCGAGGAGGTTCTTGTTCCACTGAGAAGCATAAGAACCGAATACGCTCTTATCGCTTGTTGTGATGGTAGGACCAAACTTATCGTAACCGTTGCCGTTTACGTTAGTGTTGAGGCCATCAAGATACTGCCATGTCCATACCTGATAGAGATCCTGTGTGAAGTAAGGATTGTACCAAGTAGCACCTGTGATGGAATCTGTAGAGGGAGCAGCACTAACCTCATAAGCTACGCCATAGTAGGGGTTCTTAACATAAGTTGTAGCACCAACCTTGATAGCGTCAGTTGTTACAGTTCTTGTGCCGCCGAGGGGATCCTTAACCTTAGCTCTTACTGTAGCGCCGTTGTCAGCGATAACAGAGAGAACAGGTACGTAAGTTCTTGTATCGATTACCTTCTGAGCTGTTGTGAATGTGAATGCAACGTTCTCGTTGTTAGCGATTACGTCGTTCAGAACAGCCTGAGGATAAGTATAACCAGCATCGTTGAGACGCTTGATTACATTACCGGGCTCTGTAGCGGAAGACTCGAGAGGCATAGCGTAAACGCCCCATGTACCGCTTGCAGCTGTAGCGGAAGGAAGAACCTTACCGTCGATAGCTGTGTTGATGTAGGAACCTGCACCGGGTGCACCCCATGTATCGAGCCAATCAGCTGTCTCGTATACGAGTGTTACACTGTAGTTCTTGAAGCCGTACTGAACGTTATCGTTTGTCTCATAAGAAGGAGTTGCGATATAGTCAGCGATGATGCCTGCGTTCTTCTCAGCCTCTGCCTGTGCAACAGCAGCCTCGTAAGTAGCCTTTGTACCATACTCTACAGCATCGTTGAGCTTAACGCCAGCCTTCTGAGCGATTACAGCAGCAGTTGCAACGGGTGTAACTGTGTACTTGAAGCCTGTAACATCGCCGGAAGTAGCATCAACAACCTCTGTGATATCGCCTACAGCGAGGAGGTCATCCTTTGTAGCTACGGAAGCTTCAGCAACCTTTGCCTTATCAGCAGCCTGCTTAGCTACGATAGCATCGTGAGCAGCGTATACATCATCATTATAATCTGCAACATCAACTGTTACGTCAGTATCCTGACCTGCAACAGCGTCAACGCCTGCAACAGCCTCTGTAACTTCATAAGTAGCTACAGTACCACCGTTGATAATTTCCTCGTTCTCACCGATAGTGAAGCCGCCCATGTATACAGCGCCGTCCTTCTCCTTGTTAGTGGTGAAGGTGATCTTGTAAGCGTATGTATTGCCGTCGCCGTCCTTTACAGCGTCACCGCTTGCAACAGCGTTTACAGCAGCACCGTAAGCAGCTGCGTTGTCGGTATCGAGTGCATAAGACCATGTGCTGCTGCGGTTCTCATAGTTAGTTCCGGAGATCTTGAGGCTTGTGAGGTCATAGATACCACCGTTGAGGTTAGCACCGATAGTTGCTACAACATCGCCATTCTCGAGATCCTTTACTACATAACCGTCATTGTCGTCTACGAAAGAGTAAACGAGAGTGATGGAACCATTGGAAACGCTCTCCTTGTAGAGGTTAAGATCGTAAGAAAGAACGATCTGTGCCTGGTCTGTGTCTACGCCTGTGATAGCGGATACAGTAGTGGCCATTGCAGATACGGCCATAGCGCCAGCCATAACGCCGGCAATTGACTTTTTCATGTTCATGAAAAATATCCTCCTTGTTTTGTTTTAATTTTTATATTTATTTTATTTCCAAATGGAATGGAAATCAAATATGTGGTGATCCGAGTACGTTTCTGCCCGTCTCTTTATCACGCTTTTATTCTAACACACAAAGCGGCGAACTGTCAATGCACACTCATCACAAATTTATCATGATTTTTTTATCTGATATGTGCATATTTAACTAAAACTTAAACCTTTTCGCTTTCATCGGAACGATTTTCAGTTACTTTAAGTTACATTCTGTAACCAATTTCAAACCGAGTGCCCTGCAGGCAGGGGGAAGTGTAGATTTAAATTTTGTCATATCCCTCATGTGTTGATTATATGATACAGCATTTCAACGGAAATTTCAATTGATTTTTTGCACAAACCCGCGAGATTTTTTTATTTAAATTCGGTGTGCTGATACGGAAAATTGTCAATTGGCGTGCTCTTTTGTCGATATCCTGCCATTTCACGGCAGTTCCTGCGATCTTTTGTATCCGAACTGTGGGGGTATACTATATATAAATATCGGCAGATGATTTTTGCGCCGACAAATTCGGATCTGTGTGGTATTATATAGGTGGAAAAGATATCACATGCTAATTTCCATATAAGCACAAAACAAGCCCCCGCAGAAGTATCGGTTCTGCAGGGACTCGTTTTTATATATTATCAGTTATCCTTGCTCTTCTCGCGTATCTCCTTCATTATCCTGTCAACGACCTCGTCGAGCGCCATCGCACCCATATCGCCGTTCTTGCGGGAACGCAGGGAAACGGTGTTCTCCTCGACCTCCTTGTCGCCCACGATGAAGAAGTAGGGTATTTTTTCAAGCTGTGCGGCTCTTATCTTGTAGCCTATCTTCTCGTTGCGGTTGTCCACGGTAACTCTTACGTCCATGTCATCAAGGCGTTTCGCGATATTCTCCGCATACTCCTTGGCTCTGTCGGTAACGGGGAGTATCCTTACCTGCTCGGGAGCCATCCACATGGGAAGCGCACCGTTGTACTTCTCCAGCAGATAAGCCAGCGTTCTCTCATAGCAGCCAAGGCTCGTTCTGTGGATAATGTAGGGATTCCTCTTCTTGCCGTCCACATCGACGTATTCCATGCCGAACTTTTCTGCAAGCATCTGGTCTATCTGGATAGTTACTATAGTATCCTCCTTGCCGAACACGTTCTTGTACTGGATATCAAGCTTGGGACCGTAGAAGGCAGCCTCGTCTATTCCTATAGTATAGTCCACGTTAAGGTCATCGAGTATCTTCTTCATGATACCCTGCGCCTCGTCCCACTGTTCGGGAGTTCCGATGTACTTCTCGGTGTTGTTGGGGTCCCACTGTGAGAAGCGGAAGGTGCAGTCCTCCAGCATGCCCACCGTATCGAGGCAATATTTTGCCAGCTCCAGACAGCCCTTGAATTCCTCCTCGAGCTGCTCGGGACGAAGGATATAATGTCCCTCGGAGATAGTGAACTGACGTACTCTGATAAGTCCGTGCATCTCACCGCTGTCCTCGTTTCTGAACAGCGTCGATGTCTCGGTAAGTCTCATAGGCAGATCGCGGTAGCTTCTCTGTCTGTTGAGGAACACCTGATACTGGAAAGGACATGTCATAGGACGGAGCGCGAAGCATTCCTTTTCCTCGTCAGCAGGGTCGCCGATAACGAACATTCCGTCCAGATAATGATCCCAGTGACCGGATATCTTGTAAAGCTCACGCTTTGCCATAAGGGGAGTCTTTGTGAGAGTACAGCCTCTCTTAGCCTCGGTATCCTCTATCCAGCGCTGTAATATCTGGATCACCTTTGCGCCCTTGGGGAGCAGTATGGGAAGACCCTGTCCCACATAATCAACGGTGGTGAAATATTCAAGCTCTCTTCCTATCTTGTTGTGATCCTTTGCCCTTGCCTCCTCGAGAGCCTTCAGATGAGCTTCCAGCTCGCTTGCCTTGGGGAATGCGGTACCGTATACGCGGCAAAGCTGCTTGCCCTTGGAATCGCCGCGCCAGTAAGCACCCGTGCACTGTGTGAGCTTAACAGCCTTGACAACTCCCGTAGACATAAGATGAGGTCCTGCGCAGAGGTCGGTAAAGTCGCCCTGCTCGTAGAAGGAGATATCCTCGCCCTTGCCTGCGTGCTCATTGCAGAGCTCCACCTTGTAGGGTTCGCCCATAGCTTCGAGCTTTTTAGCAGCCTCGTCAGCGGGGAGACCGTACTGCTTAAGAGGGATATCCTCCTTGCATATCTTCTTTATCTCAGCTTCGAGAGCGTCCAGATCCTCGCGGGTAAAGGGCTTCTCCACATCGAAATCGTAATAGAATCCGCCGTCGATAGCGGGTCCGATAGCAAGCTTTGCGGAAGGATATTTCCTCTTGACAGCCTGCGCCAGCATATGGGACGCAGTGTGATTGAAAGCATGCTTTCCCTCTTCGGAATCGAATGTCATCACCTCAAAGGTGCAGTCCTTGTCCGGTATTGTACGGAGATCGCACACATTTCCGTCGATCTTCACACAGCATGCCGCCTTGTAAAGTCCCATTCCGATGCCCTTGATGATCTCGGCAGCTGAAAGACCGTTTTCGGCCTCTCTGACCGAGCCGTCCTTAAGTGTAAGCTTGATCATATTTTTATCCTCCTTGTAATATTTGGTGAATTTATACTATAAATAATATCGTTCGGATACTATTTTGATCTGCATGATCTATTATGCCCATAAAGCTGCGTTCAAACAGGCTGTCTCATATGATTGTCTGTTCGGTGATCTAGGCTTGGATTTACTGACTATTTTCTGTTCGTTTTCGGCGGAGCAGAGCACCGCGCATTTGATTCGAATGCTTTAGCATTATTGCTGCTCAAACGCGGGCGGCGCTTTATTGTTGTTCGCCGCTTCGGCTTAGACTTACAGCATCGCTGTGTTACGT
>JBJESJ010000038.1:10235-15945 GCA_051882725.1 Oscillospiraceae bacterium | reverse complement strand
CTCTTTCCAGAAATCGTAAAGACAGGCTTGCTGGTGGGACTTTTTTTACAGCCCCAAAGCATTTTAATCCTCTAAAGTTTTCTGGAGGTTTTCAAGTATCTTTTTCATTTTCTCATCACGTTTTTCCTTGTCTTGTTCCTTGTCAACCTCTTTGAGCGCATCAATAACAAATCGGATAAATCCTTTGAACTGGCTGTCAGTTTGTCCCATAATATGCACCTCCTAAATTATCCGGCGTTTTCCCCTTTACATATATTATAATTATTCCCCACGGATTCGTCAAGCCCGAAAAAAATTATCAGAAAAATTTTGAAAAACGCCTAAAGTTTTTAAACAAACTGCCGATATATATATCAGAAAGCAAAAGCAAGATGTATTTGCTTTCGGCAAACTGTCCCGTCTGAATTGCGCAATAGGACGGGCAAAGAATTTACGAGGACTGAACGGATTCGGTCCCCAAAAAATACATGGAGGTATTTATTATGGGAATGGTTGTACAGCACAACATTTCGGCGATGAACGCCAACAGATACTACGGTATCAACAACAGCGGACTTTCTAAGTCTCTTGAAAAGCTTTCTTCCGGTTATCAGATCAACCGCGCAGGCGATAACGCTGCAGGTCTCGCAGTTTCCGAGAAGATGAGATCTCAGATTGGCGGCCTTACTCAGGGCGTCAAGAACGCACAGGATGGTATCTCGATGATCCAGACATACGAAGGTGCGCTCACAGAGACAGACTCCATTCTCCAGAGAATGAAGACTCTCGCTGACCAGTCTGCTAACGGCACATATCAGGACGACGTTGACCGTGAAGCTATCCAGCTCGAGTTCAACCAGCTCAACGATGAACTTGACCAGATCGCTGATACCGACTACAACGGCGTTGTAATGCTCAACGGCGGTCAGATGGCTGACGGCACAAGAGCTGACGGTTACGGCAAGATCGACTACTCCACAGCTAAGCGCGACGCTATGCAGGTTGGTTCTGTAGGCGACGTTGTAACATCTGTTGCTGACAGAGATATCAACGCTATGACAAACGCAACTGTTACTTATACAGCAAGCGTAAAGGCTGACGGAAGCGTTGAGTGGACATCTTCGGATAAGACTAATTATGATGTTACATCTAATACAAACGGTGGTTTCGTATCCGGCGGCGTTACAGTAAACGTTGATACATCCAAGATCGTTTCCGGCGATACTATCACACTTCAGTTCACAGCAGGCGCTGAGAACAGAACTGCTACTCCTGCAACTATCGGTTACTCTGTTGAGACTTCCGAAGGCGTAAAGGCTTCGACAGGCGCAAGCGGTGTTGTACTTGAGATCAATGCAACTGCAACAAGCATCACAAGCCAGTCCATCGCTAATGCTCTTAACGCTCTCAATGGTCTTACTGTTAAGACTTCCTACACAGCAGCAACTGATCAGGCTATTACAGGTACTTCTTCAAATACAACCGTAAACGGTGTTGCACTCAGCACTATCAAGGACGGCAATACTGCAGACCTTATGTCGCTGTCTGACGGCTCTAAGCTCACTATCACCGGTGACGGTAAGATCAGCCACGTTGCTACAGATGGTGCAGTTACCACACTTGCAACTATCACAAGCTTCGGCGGTGTTGAACAGGGCTCTAAGGCTGGTTCTGTAACCACAAAGATCTCTGTATCGCTGGCTAAGTACAGCCCCGATGACAACGGTTCCGTTAAGCTCATCGAACCCGACAGCGTTTCTAAGTCCAACTCCAACGACGCGGCGACAAGTACGCTCACGTACACGGATAATCTTACGCTCCAGGCCGGCGCAAGAACTAAGGACAGCGTAAACTTCACATTCCAGTATCAGTCTAACGGTCTCGGCGAGCTCAAGGCTAACATGGATTGCTCTTCAAGAGAAAACGGCCTCGGCACAAAGAACCTTAGCCTCCTCACTCAGAAGGACGCTAACGCTGCTATCGATAAGATCGATAACGCTATCAATAAGGTTTCCATGGTTCGTGCAACATTCGGTGCTACACAGAACAGACTGGAACACAAGATCGATAACATGAACGTTACTAAGGAGAACATCACATCCGCAGAGTCCAGAATCCGCGATACTGATGTTGCTGAGGAAATGTCCAACTTCACAAAGAACCAGATCCTCAGCCAGGCTTCGCAGTCTATGCTCGCTCAGGCAAACTCTCTGCCTCAGAACGTTCTCCAGCTGCTCGGCTAATTGCTTGATCGCTTGATCTTTGTGATTGGTTTGATCTACTGATTGATCGGTGCCGCCCGCAGGGTATTCCCTGCGGGCGGCTTTTTGAGTTTTGTATGAATGCATTTCGGTCAAATGCTAAAGTTTTGTGAAAAAGTGACGATATATTTATTGGAGGAATATATTTTCCGACATAAAATGTCAGTATCATTTTATTCCGCAGCAAGTATAATTTAACGGAGGAACACTCAATGGTTTTATCAATAGGAATGATCGTCAAAAACGAGGAAAAATATCTGGAGCGCTGTCTTTCTGCGCTGGTCCCCATACTTGAAAATGTAGACTGCGAGCTGATAATCGCCGATACCGGTTCTACTGATAACACTGTTGAGATCGCAAAAAAATTCACCGATAAGGTGTACTTTTTTGAATGGATAAATGATTTTTCCGCCGCCCGTAATTTTACTATGGAAAAATCACAGGGCGACTGGTTTATGTTCATTGACGCCGACGAGATCCTGCAGGACGCTTCGGATATCATTCACTTTTTCCGTTCGGGCGAATATCTGAAATACGGCGCTGCAACATATGTTCAAAGGTCGTATACGGATATGGCTCATATGGACAAGTATGCCGATTTCAGAGCGCTGAGACTTACCAAAAGATTTGACGACGTTTCTTTTGTAAATCCTATCCATGAGGCGATAACTCCCCTGCATAAGCCTGTGAAATTTCTCAACGCCATTGTCGATCATTTCGGATATATGTTCAGAAATAATAAGGGCGTTACAGACGACGCTAAGGAAAAAAGCAGCCGTAATCTTCCGCTGCTCCTTAATCAGCTGGATTCTCTTGAAGAGGGCGAGCTCCCCGAATTTTCGGTGTATACCGAGATAGCCGACTGCTATGAGATAATCGACGACCTCGAAAATGCTCTGAAATATCTTAGGATCGGACTTGATGTACTGGATCATTCCTGCATTGCAATAACCGCATATTACAGCCACGCTGCCGTGCTGCTGCTGAATATGGAAAGATATGATGAGACCATTGAGCTCTGCAACGAATATTTTGCGCCCAGAAATTCTTTCCGAAAGGGCGAGCTGGCAACGGATATCTCCATATATGCTGTCCGCGGCGACGCATATTTCCGTACCGAAAGATACAAGGAATCCATTGACGATATGGTCGCATTTTTCAATGTGTACCGTAAATTTATCAATAACAGACTGAATACCGAGGACCTTTTATACGGCGATATCAAGGTCAAGAATTCTAATCTGAAAAGTATCTCGCTGATATTCCTTCACAGCTGCTTAAAGGAAAAAAAGTATAATACCGCAAATGATTATCTGAAATGGTTCCCTATCAATGATTTTCTTAATGACCGTCAATACGTTTACAATTTTCTCCATCTGCGAACCGCTGTAATGGAAAAATCCAATTTTGACGGAATGCCTGCCCTTTATTCGCAGCTGGACGATTATAATAAAAATCAATATGAGCGCATTATCCGCTGGACTCTTTTCAAGAGCGACAGGCGTGATGATATTCTGAAAAACATGTCCCAAGTTGCAAAAACTAACCCCAAAATCGCTGCGGAATACGATATTTACAACAGCTTTTTTGCTAAGAACAGCGCAGATCCCGATAAGATCGGACAATTTATATCGACCTACGGAACCACATATAATGTCGATATCCTGTGCGTTATGCTGTCCGTAAATTTGGATATCACGCCTTTTATCACCGCTCCCGATTTCAGGCTCAAGGACAGCATCAACGCCTTTTTTGAGGATTACAAGGACTATCAGCCCCTGTTCGCGGAATATGACATCAATAATATCGCTCCTCAGGGACTGGCAAAGGCTGCGGAAGTGTATGGCCGTGCAATGGTGGAATCACAGAAGCAGAAAAAGGATATTGCAAAGCTGTTCCGCAAATACGGTCAGATAGGCAGCAGATGGCTCGCCGAGTTTGAAAACGAGGAGAATATCCCTGCGGATATCCGCGCGGCAGCTATTGCCTGCAGCATAACCTCCGCTCAGGACACCAAGGATTACAAGCTCTGCATAAACGAAATGCGCAGGCTGATAAAGACCTTCCCCGAATTTGCTCCCATCGTCAAGGAGTATCAGGAGGTCATCAAAAAAGAAACTCAGCCTGTGAAAAAAAAGAGCTATGAATTCGCCGAAATGGCTGCTGCCGTCAAGAAGAATATCTACAAAATGATAAGCAGAGGCGATATCGGCAACGCCGAAGTTACCTTAGCGGAACTTGAAAAGATCTGCCCCAACGATCCCGAACTCGAAAAGATCAGGGATGAGATACTCTCTCACAAATAATTACATATCGGACAGTCACTTCGTCATTCTGTCATATAACTGCAAAGAAATCCTCCTTGTCTTTATTTTAACTGCAGTCGGCAAACCTGCTTTTATTATTATTCACAAGGAGGATCTTTTCATAAAGCTTTTCCCCCCACGGTATAACCGTGGGTTTTTTATACAAAAAAATATCGGAAATGAGCGAATAAAGCTCATTTCCGATATTTTATCCTAACCCCCGATAAAAGTGCTGTCAAAAAACCTGCGTAAAATTCATATATTCAAGATCTCACTTGATTTTTTGTACACCTTTTGATCGGGGATCAGTATTATTTCAGCTTATCCGCGTTATCCCGACGAATCGCCGAAATACGCTTCGATATCCATGTTGCTTTCTACATAGTAGCTGTCTGTTATCGTGCTGCCGTCATATTGCCATTCGCCCGTGACGCCGTTGTTATTCACAGGCGCTTCTCTGATAGTGATGTTCGTTCCCCATGTGACTGTTTCAGTGCTGTCGAGCTCTCCGTTGATGTAATAATTAACGGTATAGTTTTCGTTATAAACAGCCACAAATTTGTAGTTGTCATAAATGTAATCACCGCTGGCGTAATCGTAGGTGCCTGACATTCGATTGCTGTCTGAAAGCGTAACTTCGCCGCCCGGATCAATACCGGCGTAAGTGTTGGTCAAGTAGTTATCGGTGGTATCTTCATACGCCGTACATTCTTTCTTAACTCCGGGATCCGCATAGCCGCCCGAGTATACTACTCCCCAGCCCATAAATGTGTAACCATCAAGAGGTGTGACATCGCCGCTGTCGGGAAGAGTTATCGTTTCGTCCTTCATTGCAAGTGTATGTACGATTTCATCACCGCAGTCGGTAATTTTTAATTCATACACACTGTCGTAAGGCTGATATGCTACGGGGATCGTCGTATCTCCGATGATAACATCGGTGGGCTGAGTCCATTTGTACAGATAATACTGATTGCCATCCGAATCGGACACTACAGTCTGAAGTGTGACTTCTTCAGGCTCATTGCCGTATTCCACCTGCTGCGTCGCAAGAGTGATAGATTCGTCTGCACCGAGTACATAGGTGACCGTATAGGTGATCGGCGTATACTCAGCAGTTACAGTGATATCCGATGTGACTTCCGTCGACGATGTGAACTCGCT
>JBJESJ010000038.1:0-10135 GCA_051882725.1 Oscillospiraceae bacterium | reverse complement strand
TCCGTTGTATACCCACTTTGCTGTATAGCCTTCCTGTTCGGGAATATCCGGGATAGATGACACATTGCCGCCGTGCTCTGCGGAACGTTCATAGGACGTGTTTTCGTCAACCTTGAATGTTACCGTATAGGTCTTTATGGTATACTCCGCAGTTACGGTGATATCCGATGTGACTTCCGTCGACGATGTGAACTCGCTTCCGTTGTATACCCACTTTGCTGTATAGCCTTCCTGTTCGGGAATATCCGGGATATATGACACATTGCCGCCGTTCTCTACTTCTTCATCGTACAGCACCTCACCGCCGCACACAAAGCAGACTATGAATTTTTCGATCTCCTGCACAGTTGTTGTCGTCTCGGTGACAGTTTCGGCAGTAGTTGTCGCTTCGCTGTCCTCGGGAACTGTAACAGTAGTTGTCGTTTCGCTATCCGAAGTGGGAACTGTAACAGTTGTTGTCGTTTCGCTATCCGAAGCGGGAACTGTTGTTGTTACGCTCTCCGAAACGGAAGTTGTTACCACTGTGTCTGTCCATGTTGTAACATGCGGCACAGAAGTCGTCTTGGAAAGATTCCCCATCGGATGACCGGGCGCAGCAGTAGTCTTGTTTTCGCTCTCGGAATCCTCCGGGTCAGCCACAGGTGTCGAAGAGATCTCCGAATAGCTTTCATCCGTCACCGTGGGAACAGTCATCGTTACGGTGTCTTCATTGATTTCTGAAGGAACAGTCGTAACTATCGGCTCTTCATCGACTCTCGGCGGAACTGTTGTTGTTACATGCGTACCCGTCTTGTTAACAGAAGCCTCTGTCGTTATGGTAACGTCAGTATCTGTAGCAGTTGGAACGGTCGTCGTTATAGCAGCGTCAGCCTCTGCCGCAGATGGAGCGGTCGTCGTTACGATAGCGTCGGTAGCTGACGAAGATCCCTCTTCCTTGGAAGAAGCTGCCGTGGTACTCTCAGACGATGTATCTGAGGGTACATCCGCCGCATCTGTGACCACAGGATCGGAATTCGCTTCATCAGACATGCTTTCCCGCAGCCTTTTGATTATGTAGTCCTCCAGCACCATAGTGCCGTCATCATTGGAGCGGCAGGCATATTCCTTTACGACCGCGGAGATATATTCATACACTATCTCCGTCACAGGGTCGCTGCCCTTGGGAACTTCAACGAATACACCGTTTTCATTCTCATACACAAAGAAGGACGTACCGTCTACCTCGGCAGGATTTCCCGATTCGGGATCGGGAACCGTCTTAATTAAAATGCTCTTTCCTTCGGGAACCATTGCGCTTTCTCCGGTAGGCTTGCCGTCAATTCCCATAAGAATGACCTCCACCATTCCGTGAAGCGTATTTGTCCTGATGGTATAGCTTCCGTCCTCGTTCTGCTCAACGGATACGATAAAGCTGGTACCGCGCACCGCCATGGTAGCCTTCGGAGTGGATACCTCATAGCTTGAATTTGCAGATAGCGATGTGGTCAGCTCATTCAGGATCGTACCCTTTTTCAGCACGATTGAGGTCCTGCTGTCTGCAGGAGTGCCCTCTGCCACAAGCTCCAGCACCGTTCCGCTGTCAAGAAGAACGTACTTGTCGCCGTCCATGGATATCCTCATGGTGCTTTTCTCGCCTACGGTGAGAGTATCTCCGCTTTCGAGGTTCATGCCCACGTAAGCGTCGATATCGCCCGTGCCCTCACGAGAGATCACGGCAGATCCCGTAAGCTCGAACACTTTAAGCACACGGTATGTATCGGCCTTATTTGAACTGATGAGCACCGCCGCGGTAATGCCGCCGGCGATTACTACCGCAGCACATACGATAAGTATTTTGACCTTGACCGAAATGGCTGCCAGAGCTTCCTTTACACTCATATTATCATCACCCTTCCTATATGATTATTTTTCCGAGAGCATGTTCTGCCAAAAATAAAGGGAGCATGCGCCCGAGCCGCATAATAAGTAATACCTACAAATGCAGCCCGACCGCCATACTCCCGGAAATCCGAAGCTTAGGCTCGTGCTTTGCGTCACCGACTTTCATCGGCTTTGCCTTTTAACTTGTGTACTCATTATAACATATATTAATTAAAAATTCAAGAGTTTTTTAAATTTTCTATAAAATTCATCAATTGTCACAAAGATTCACAGCATTTTGCCCACAATACTAACAATGTCAAAACAGTGCGTCAACTGATTAAAGTCTTCCGCCCCGCAGGTCGATGCCCAGTCCGATAAGATATTCCGCAGAACGGCGCTGATTTTCAAGAGAAGATGTCTCGATAAGCGCAGTATCCGCACGGCACAGACAGCTGTCATAGTTTTTCCTGAACTCCTTCCAGTCTATCTGTCCGTCTCCCACCGCAAGATGCAGGTCGTTTATCAGGTCATTATCATTTATATGCAGATGCCTTACATAGGATGAAAGCTCCGTCACCCAGCTGTCAATGTCCGAGCCGTATATAACCGCATGGGCATAGTCCAGACACACGCCGAAATTCGGCATATCCGACAGCCGCTCTGCCAGCAGCTTCAGCATATACGGCGAATTATCGAACATGTTCTCCATATATACATTGATATCGGGATACTCGGGAAGGATCCTGTGCCAGAACGACCCGTTCTTGTCAAGCCATCCGTTTACGTAAAGCTCCGAGGTAAGCGAAGGCGTATGATTCGTATGAAAGACCACTCCCCTTGCACCAAGCTTCCGCGCAAAATCAAGGCTTGTGCGTATCCTGTCCTCGGACACTTCGCGGATACGCCTGTCCTCGCTGAAAATCAGCACGTCAAAGAATGCGCCGTGCATAGTGCAGCAGTCGGGCAGCTCATGCCCCTTATATCGGCTGATAAGCTCATCCGCAAGCCTTTTGTCGTCCATGATGTCGGGGATAAAAAAATCATTGTACTCGAAGCCGAGACCGTATTTTTCGGCAAGCTCCAGACTTTTGTCAAGCTCATCAAGTCGCGGAATTATCAGAAATCTGCTCATTTTCATGCTCCTTTTCAGCTTCGCCGATACCTGTCAGCGAATATACGAATACTCCCTTTGATTTTCCCTTAAGAGGTATCTCTCCGATAGGCTCTGCGGTTATCCTATCCTTCACCTGCTCATACACCGACTCGCTTATAAGAACCTGTCCCCTTTTTGCGTTTGATTCCAGACGAGCAGCCGTATTGACCGTATCTCCGATAGCGGTGTAATCCATTCGGAAGTCGCAGCCGATATTTCCCACGACTGCAGGTCCGCAGTTGACTCCCACACCGAAGCTTACCGACTTGCCGTACCGTTCAAGGAACTTGCTCTCAATGGCGTTTCCTCCGCTGACGATATCCCACGCGGTCTTGACAGCTCTGTATACGTAATCGTCCAGATCGAAGGGCGCGTTGAATACCGCCATAGTAGCGTCGCCGATGAACTTATCCAGCGTTCCTCCGTTGGCGAATATGGAATTTGTGGTAAGATTGAGGTAGCTGTTCAGGATATCCACCACCTGTTCGGGCTCAAGGCTCTCGGACATGGGGGTAAAGCCGCGGATATCCACAAAAAGCACTGCAATATTGCGGTTCTCTCCGCCAAGTCTGATATGATAGCCGCCCTTTTTGGCGATCTCCTCCACTACCTGCGGAGCCACATACTTTTTAAATGCGTCCGTAATCTTCCGCTTTTCGATATTCTCCTCAACATATTTTCTGATGAGATTTACAAGATAGCACACAAGCACGCCCAGACACAGATATATCAGCGGGAATGACAGCCCCGAGCTGTTGAGCATGATAAATAATGCCGCGCTCCCGAAAATGAGCACTATAGTTATCGGCGTGGAGAATTTCAGCGCCAGCTTCTTTGTCAGAATGTATGCCATGCAGGACACCGCCGCCGCGATCAGCGCAGCTGTTCCACGGGGCACAGGGACGGTGCTTTTTCCGTCGAGAAGTCCCTGTATGATATTGGCGTGTATCTCCACTCCGTACATCTGGTCGGCGCTGTTGGGCACCGAGAACTGGTCCTGAAGTCCCGAAGCATATGCGCCTATCAGCACGATGCAGTCCTTGAACACCTTTGGATCCACCGAGCCGTTCAACACTTCACAAAGCGGGATATGCTCATAATCGGCGGGACGTCCCGCGTAGTTTATCCACATTCGTCCGTTCTCGTCGAGACGGGGCGTATTTTCGGAAATGCCCATCTTCTCGCAGTAAAGGGAGTATATCTTCGAGTCAAAGCTCGGGTACACATTCCCCTCGTATTCCTCCGAAAGCATGGCGGAGCGCACTATTCCGTCGTCATCGGGGACTGCGTTCACGAAGCCTGTCTGACAAAGCCCGTAAATTATAGGCTCTTCAACAGAGGCTATGTTCAGATGATCTATATAGGGATCGCCGTTTTCGTCAATGCAGTATGCGGTGGTATAGTTTATATATGAGCCCGAGACCACTCTGCCGCTTCTTTCGCATGCTTCTTTCAGAGCCTCGTCGCCCTCGCTGTCCATTTCACCGAACACCATTATGTCCATGCCGATAACTGCGGGCATATCCCCCAGACTGTCGATGATATCGGCATACACTCCCCTTGACCATGTGCCGAAGGGTCCTACTTCAGCCAAGGTCTCGTCGTCGATGGCAATTATCTTTATCTTGTTGTTGATTCCGCGGGGCTGCTGATAAAGCTTGTCCCGGAGCAGACTGTCAAAGGAATAGAACACGTCGTAAAAGGACAACAGAAATACAAGCAGAAATACCGCGGCAGCTTCGGCGGCAGTTAGCAGTACCGAATGTTTTTTCATCGCTTATCCCCCATAATCAGTTAAATTTCTTCTTAACTATGATTATATCACATTCATGATGATTTGTCACTATTTTTCTTCAATTTTTCCAAAAAAATTTTTAAATGCTATTTACAAAGGGCGAAAAATATGATATAATCAAAAAAACAATGGCATTTTCGGGAAAACGAGTCATGTGTCATTCGTCCCCGAAACGTCTATACTCCGATAATGAAAGGAATGCTAATGATATGGAAAAGAATACCGCTTCAGATGTTTTGCTTGATCAGATATTTAATATAACACAGGGACTTTATGCCGAAATGTCCAAGGATGATGACGACGCGGAAAACGATCACACCGTTATCTACCGTCTGCTTACCGATCTGGGAAGGACTCTGGTGGACGCCGACCGCGCAAGCTTCTGGAAATGGGACAAGCGCAGCCATACTCT
The DNA here is from genome assembly GCA_051882725.1 of Oscillospiraceae bacterium. Classification (GTDB taxonomy): domain Bacteria; phylum Bacillota; class Clostridia; order Oscillospirales; family Ruminococcaceae; genus RGIG4694. The sequence goes on along the minus strand of JBJESJ010000038.1, from coordinate 4,912 downwards.
CTGGACCACCGCCGCTGTCGGCGAGGGTAGGATCACTATCCCGGAAGGCACGGGACTCGTAGGAAAGGCCCTTGCCGAAAAGCGGGCTATCGTTACCAATGACCCGTACAACTGTCCCGACTTCAACTCCGACGTGGACAAGAAGACAGGCTATGTTACAAGGTCTATCCTTGTTATGCCCATATCGGACTGCAAGGGCGAGTTTATCGGCGCCTATCAGGCAATAAACAAGCTGAGCGAAAAGGGCTTCGACCTTAAGGAGGACACAAGAAGGCTTTCTCTTGCCGCTTTCATCTGCGGCATAACCCTCGAATCGGACAGCTTCCTTGACGATTCCCGCCACGACAAGCTTACCGAGCTGAAAAACCGCATGGGCTTCTACAGCGACTACACCAAAAACTATGAAAAGCTCCTTAAGGATACGAGCAAGATGTGCAATATATCCCTGTTCATCTGCGATATCGACCATTTTAAAAAGGTCAACGATACATACGGTCATAATGCGGGAGACGCCGTTCTCCGCCATGTTGCGGATAATTTCCGCAAAAACTGCCGCATCTGCGACGGAGTTTACCGCTGGGGCGGTGAGGAATTTATCGTTATCCTCCCCGACGCTACCATGGAAATGGCTGCGGAGGCTGCAAATCGTCTCAGGATATGCATTATGGATTCGGTATGTCACTATGAGGATCTGGATATCAAGGTGACAATGAGCTTCGGCGTTACAAATGTCGACCCCTCCCGCTCTATCGAGGAAAATATCAAGATCGCTGACGATAAGCTTTACGCCGCAAAGGAGGGCGGAAGAAACCGTGTTGTCTATTGATATTTTCCGCTTGATGACTGTACTTTGCACCGCCTTTTCCGTATCGGCGGAGTAAAGGTGAGCTGTTTATGTTAAAGAAGATACTGCTTTATTTCGGAAGCTTTCTGGCTGCGGCAGCTGTTCTGTGGACGGCGCTGGTGCTCACCTCGATGATCCCGAACGAAAAGCTGAAGGATAATCTGCTGCGCAGCTCGGAAATGCTCAGCGGCGCAGAGCCCTTTTCACAGGAGCAAAGCAGAAATACCATAACCGACAACTATGCGGACGTTATCCTGCTGAACGTTATCTGGAACATCGACAGCAGCGACCCCTTCGTTTCCTCTCTGGACACAAAATATTTCGACGGAAACGACGGAAAGAACGATCTCGGCGAAAATTACGGACTCTACTCCGCAGTGAACGGCACCGAAGCCAATACCGATTATTCCAGATACTGGCACGGTTCCTCGGTATTCATCCGTCCGCTGCTGACAGTCACCGACCTTAGCGGCGTAAGACTTGTTGGAGCAGCTGCTGCGGCTGTGCTGCTGGCGGTATGCTGTGCTTTTCTTATAAAACGGCGGCTTTATTTTGAAGCGGCTGCTCTGCCGCTGGCGTTCATATTCGTTCAGGGGTGGAATATCTGTCTTTCCATGGAATATCAGCCTGCCGTGCTGGTGACTCTGGCGATGCTGCCATTCTTTCTGGCGCTGGAGAAAAAGGGAGATACCACGCTCATCATACTGTCTGTCATAAGCGGCACCATGATAGCCTTTTTCGATTTTCTCACCGCCGAGACCCTTACCATACTTATCCCACTGATAATCATAATGTCCGCAAGATACAGCGAGGGACGGTTCAAAACTGTCAGGACCGAAATGATAACAGCGGCAAAATGCTCCGCAGGCTGGCTTCTGGCTTACGGAGGGACCTTTCTTGTCAAGTGGACCGCCGCTTCCGCTGTGACCGGTGAGAACAAATTCTTAGCCGCCCTTTCCTCTGCGGAGGAACGCTTTGGCGGCGATACTACGCTTAACTCCCCTGCTGCGCAGATATTCGCAGCTCCCATAACGAACATATCCACCATGATGTACGGCAGAGAACGTGCAGATTTTCTTCCCGCCGCTGCGGGGATACTTCTCATAGCCGCAGCTGTCACGGCGGCATTATATCTGCTGCGCATCCGCGGCAATATCAAGGCAAAGGAACTTGTAACTGTTCTGCTCATTCTCGGCGCCGTTCCCTATATCAGATACATCGTACTGAACAATCATTCCTATCTCCACGACTTTTTCACCTACCGCGCGCAGGCGGCTTCCGTGCTCGCACTGATGACCGCCATAGGCGCAGCCTATCGGAAACCGCCGAAAATACAGAAAAAAAGAGGTAAAAATGGCTGTTGAATTCACCATACTTATGCCTTGCCTGAACGAGGAAAAAACTATCGGTGCCTGCGTTTCGGAGGCTGTCCGCGGTGCGGAAGAGCTGGGATTGAGCTATGAGATACTTATTTCAGACAACGGCAGCACCGATTCATCTGCCGATACAGCCCGAAGTCTCGGAGCAAAAGTCGTCACCGTCAGCGAAAAGGGCTACGGAAACGCTCTGATAGGCGGGATAAGGGCTGCAAAGGGAAAATATATCATTATGGCAGACTGCGATATGAGCTATGATCTGGAGCATATCGAAGGATTTGTAAGTCATCTTCGTGACGGCGCCGCGCTTGTTATGGGCAACCGCTTCAAGGGCAGGATCGAAAAGGGAGCAATGCCATTTCATCACCGATATTTCGGAGTACCGCTGCTTTCGCTGGCAGGAAGGCTTCGCTACGGGACCTTTGTGGGAGATTTCCACTGCGGGATACGCGGCTTTGACAGAGAAAAAGCTCTTTCGCTGGGACTGCGCGCAAAGGGCATGGAGTTTTCCACCGAGCTTATCGGCAGATTTGCCGCAGCAGGCATGCGCATCGACGAGATACCCGCCGACCTTCGCTGCGACGGCAGAAACGGAAGGTCGCACCTGCGCAGCATTCGTGACGGCTTCCGACATCTTTTCTTCATGCTTGGGCGACTGTGAGCGCCTGCTGTCCTTTTGATCCGAGAACTCATAAGCAGCGCTTATGCAGGTCAGAACATAAAAAACGCCCGGGAACAACACCGTTCCCGGGCGATGATCTTATTACAAGGGTCATACCTGCAGACTGAGCATAGCTGCAAGGATAGCGTTTGAATATGTAGATACTCCGCCCTTGCTGTTGTATATGCCCGATATCTGTGAGCCTGCCGCTTCGCTGACAAACTGCGCCTTTTCGGATATCTTAGCGCTGTAGGAATAATTCCCCGAAAGCACCGACTTGACATCGCTGACAGCTGCCGCGTCAAGCTTCTTGCTGTCCACCGAAAGAGTGTTGTCGCTGTTGATGGACACGCCGATCCTTTTCAGTGCGCCCGAAAACGCAGAGGTGGTCTGGGTCATTGACACGCCCTTTGACAGAGCAGCGATATTCTCCGAGTTCTGGAAAGCCTTTATGGTCTTGTTATAGTCCGAGACCATTGTATTCACGCCCTCGGCGATCTTTTCGCGGTCATACTCGCCCTCGGAGTTCTTCTCGAACAGGCTTCCCGAAGCCAGCACCGCAGTGGACTTCTGAAGCGCAGCCGCATTCTTTGACAGAGTTTCCTCGTCGGCGTTAATAAGACTGCTGCTTGTATTGCTGCTGTTTTCGTAAATATCCTTTATAGAACCGATGGAGGAGGTCTGCTTTATCACGGAATTTTTCAGCATATTGGTGAGAGTTCCTCCCGCCTTGCTGCCCGAGCCGACAAATGAATAGCCGCTGTTCTTGAGATACGTATTGACATAGTACGCAGTATTTGTTCCCGAAATATACGACATAAACATCTTCCTTTCGATAATTATCTTTTATTCAGAGCTTCGGTCTTAGCCGTTGCAAGCATAAGCTTTATCCTGTTTTCCTGATTGACCTTTGTAGCGCCCGGGTCATAGTCGATAGCCACGATATTCGCGTCGGGACGCACTGCGCGGAGCTTTCTTATCATGCCCTTGCCCACGATGTGGTTCGGCAGACAGCCGAAGGGCTGCGCACAGACGATATTCTTCGTACCCGAGTTGATAAGCTCCACCATTTCCGCCGTGAGAAGCCAGCCCTCGCCCATTTTATTCGCTTCGGACACATAGGGCATTGCGTTTTCCTTGGTCTCCTCGAACCTTGAGGGCGGACGGAACCTTGTCTGTTCCACTGCCTTTATCATCTTGTTCTGCATCAGTATCAGGAATTTCTTGATAGCTCCCGAAGCCACAGCCTTCATGTGCCGCACATGATACAGACGATAATCCACCATATGATGGTCGCACATGAACAGTATGAAGTCCAGCAGTCCCGGAACGACAACCTCGCAGCCCTCGTCCTGCAGGAACTCTTCCAGCTTGTTGTTGCCCAGCGGAGCATATTTTATGTATATCTCGCCCACGATACCCACGCGGATACGCTCTTCCTCACGATAAGGTATCGTTTCGAAGCTGCGGAGTATCTCCAGCGAGCGCTTTGAAAAGCCGTTTATGGGAACGTTGATGCTCACAAGCTTATCCACCCATTCTCCGATGAGCCTGTCCGTATCGCCCTTGTTGACCTCATAGGGGCGCACCTGATTTGCCGCCAGCATGATAAGGTCCGCGTAGCAGATAGCCGTGCCCATTTCCAGCAGCAGCGGCAGAGTCAACTTGAAGCCGGGATTTTTCTCCATGCCCGAAGTATTCAGCGAAACCACGGGGACAAACTCCAGCCCGTTCTTGACAAGAGCCTTTCTCAGCAGATTTATATAGTTGGAAGCACGGCAGCCGCCGCCCGTCTGAGTTATCATCAGAGCAGTCTTGTGGACGTCGTACTTTCCCGATTTAAGCGCATTTATCATCTGTCCGATGACAAGCAGTGCGGGATAGCAGGTATCGTTATGAACGTCACGGAGACCTTCATCGACGATGGGACGGCCCGTAGTCTTTAAAAGTTCGACCTTATAGCCGTTATTGTTCAGTATACGTTCAAGCAAAGTAAAATGAATGGGGAGCATCTGCGGGATAAGTATTGTA
>JBJESJ010000037.1:0-16181 GCA_051882725.1 Oscillospiraceae bacterium | reverse complement strand
TGCTTTTCTTTTTGTCGTTTCTGTTACTGCCCTTTTTCTTTGCGTCAGCAGGCGGAGCATCGTTCTCCTCCCGAATGGCGGAATAAGAAATGCCGCATATCGCCAGTATCACGAATATCCACACAAAAAACAGCGTCTCCGATATATCCCGACTCCGCCGCATATGTCAGACTTGACATATCTCCGTTCTGCACCACCGTGGGAAGTACATACTGCAATCCATCGGGCTCGCTACTATACAAGGTCACCTCGTTATCGCCCACCAACGCCAGAAATGACAGCGATGCTCCCTGGCTCAGAAAATGCACTCTGTAGCGGATAAGCACCTTGTTCTCCTCCGAGCCGTCGGGATACTCCGGAAAGCCCATAGGATAATAATAATCCGTGTCAACGCTTGTTTTCTCGGGAAAATTCACCTGTTCTGCCTATGTAAGACTATCCGCTCCGTTTACCACACAGCCTGTCAGGTCTATGGGGATATCCTCATACAGATAAGTCTCCGCGGACATGAGTTCATGGGTATCATAGTCGGTCTGCCATTCATAGTAGGACTGAGCCCCCAGAAGCAGCACAATGCAGATGATCTTTCTGACCTTACCCATATCGTTTTCCTTTCATATGTGCCTTTGATAATAATATTATACCACAGCTCTTCGGTTTTGCATAGACCCAAAAGGAATTTTTATGCTCCGTTATATCAAAAAGCACCGCATGGTCAGCCCGATGCAGTGCCTTTATTTATTCCAGCAGCTCGGCGATATCCTCAAAAGGCTCCACGCTCCGCTTTAAAATGCCGTGAACATAAGCGATAAGTATGCCGTAATTTGTCATAGGTACGCCCTGCTCCTCGGCGCAGGCAAGCCGATACCGCACCTCACGTTCGTTGAGCATACACCCTCCGCAGTGCACGATAAGACCGTATCCGCCGATATCCTCAGGGAACTCCGTACCCGACGAAAACTCAAAATCCAGCTCCTTTTTGGTATACTCCTTTATCCAAGCGGGCAGCTTTACAGTGCCGATGTCTCCGCACTGACGATGATGAGTGCACCCCTCGGAAATAAGAACCCTGTCGCCGTCCTTCAGCTTATCCAGCCCCCGCACTCCCATGACAGTCTGCCTGAGTATGCCCTTATACCGCGCCATTAATATGGAAAAAGAGGTCAGTGGGATATCACGGGGCACTGTTTTCGATACCATGCCGAACGCCTGACTGTCTGTTATGACGATATCGGGCTTTCTTCCGAGCTGCTGCAAGGTCTGTTCAAGCTCCGATTCCCGCATAACAACGGATATCGCCCCCGCGTCAAGTATGTCCCGTATCGCCATCTGCTGCGGCAGGATAAGTCTTCCTTTAGGCGCTGCCTTGTCGATAGGCACCACCAGCCCCACCAGATCGCCGGGTCTGATGATATCCCCCACAAGACGGACCTTATCCCCTGCATAGTCATGCTGCTTGGCGATAAGCTCCCGCAGCTCGGTAATATTGATGCCCTCCGAAGCGCTGACAGCTATCCCGTTTTCCTCCGCAGGGACAAAACCGGGATATTTTTCGCACTTATTATGCACGATGATATAGGGTATATTTTTTTCCTTTATCCGCTGTAAAAGTGCCTTATCCTCGGCGGAAAGCTCTCTGTCCTCCGTCACGAGCAGAGCGATGTCAGTCTTTGCCAGAACGCGGACGCTTGCCTTTATGCGCTGCTCACCCAGCTCGCCCTCATCGTCGATGCCGGGGGTATCTATAAACACTACGGGACCCAGCGGCAGCAGCTCCATGGTCTTATATACGGGGTCTGTGGTAGTGCCCTTGATGTCTGACACAATTGCAAGCTTCTGATTCGTCAGCGCATTGATAAGACTGGATTTCCCCGCGTTTCTTCTGCCGAATATGCCGATATGTACTCTGTCGGAAGTGGGTGTGGAATTAAGGCTCATTATTATCCCTCCATGTATTCAAAAGGGAGCCTGCGGGACGATATCCCCGAAAAGCTCCCTTGCTTTGCGTAATAATATCAGAATCTGAAATCGCGGCTGCCCTCAGCTATCTCCTTCAGATTTTTGACGACTATTTCCCTGACCTTGGGGCTCGGGATATTGTCTATCTCCTTTTCGATGAGCTTGTCGCCTATCTCGCGGGTATGCTGTGAAGCGTAGTCCATGAGGAACTCCTTCAATGTCATAAGAGCGTTGGGGTGACAGCAGTTCTGTATCTGTCCGCTCTTGCAGAGGCTCATGAAGCGGTCGCCCGTGCGCCCCTCGCGGTAACAGGCAGTGCAGAATGACGGGATATAGCCCATATCCATGAGCCAGCATACTACCTCGTCCAGGGTGCGCTGGTCGGATACATCGAACTGTTCTGTATCGTGAGGACGCTCCTCCTCGAGATATCCGCCCACCGATGTTCTGGATGCACCGCTTATCTGGGAAACGCCCAGACGTATCACCTTTTCACGGACAGCCTGACTCTCGCGGGTGGAAATGATCATACCCGTATATGGTACCGCAATTCTGATAAGAGCACATATCTTAGCGAATATCTCGTCGGAGATGCCGTTGTCGAACTGTGAAGGATCGATATCGTCGGCGCGCTTTACACGGGGAACGCTTATGGTATGAGGTCCTACTCCGTGGACGGCTTCCAGATGCTCCGCATGCATGAGCAGTCCGGCAAATTCATAGCGGTACAGCTCCAGTCCGAACAGTACGCCCAGTCCCACATCGTCAATGCCGCCCTCCATTGCCCTGTCCATTGCCTCGGTGTGATAGTTGTAGTCATGCTTGGGGCCTGTGGGGTGGAGCTTCAGATAGCTTTCCTTGTGATAGGTCTCCTGAAACAGGATATATGTACCGATACCCGCGTCCTTGAGCTTACGGTAATTCTCCACGGTAGTCGCGGCGATATTGACATTCACACGGCGGATAGCACCGTTTTTATGCTTGATTGAATAGATAGTATTTATGCAGTCGAGGATATACTCAATAGGATTGTTGACAGGATCCTCTCCCGCTTCGATGGCAAGGCGCTTGTGACCCATGTCCTGCAGAGCGATGACCTCTTTGACCACCTCCTCCTGAGTGAGCTTCTTTCTTGCGATGTGTTTGTTCTTCATATGATACGGACAGTAAAGACATCCGTTCACACAGTAATTGGACAGATACAGCGGTGCAAACATAACGATGCGGTTGCCGTAGAAAGCCTTTTTTATCTCTTCGGCAAGGTCGTACATCTGCTGTACCTTTTCGGGGATATCGCACGCCAGCAGAACAGAAGCTTCACGGTGTGTTAGTCCCGTACAGAAGGTGCCCTTATCCGTCCTGCGGGGTCTTGCCTTTTCGAGGATACTGTCGATAAGCTCGATATTGTCCTTGTTGGCGTCGGCGTAGGCAAGAGTTTCTCTTATCTCGCCGTCGTCGATAAATTCATCTGCGCAAAGTGATTTTGGATCGTACATTTTAACTTCTCCCTTTTTTAATAATATAGTGAAAAATGATCAGCATATATTTTTTGCCGAAGCTGTAAACTGTTAACTGTCAAATGTTCACAAACTGTAATCTCCCCGTGATACCACGGTACGGCAGCCAATGCCGTTCATACGGCGTTCAAGGCAGCTGCGGCATTCCGCGGCTTCGTCTCCGGTGCATATCTTGTTGTCGTAGAGCAGATATTTTTTCCGCACGTCCCGCGGGGACAGATTCGGCATCACAACGTTTGCTCCCGCCAGTATGCCACGTTCCCGTCCGTCGGGAGCGATAGTCCCCAGCGCCGTTGTCGCAGGGATAAGCGCATGGGGCAGCATGAGCCTTGTCAGCGCCGCCATAAACAGCGTAAGCTCCAACGTGCCCGCCTTTTCCCCGGCAAAGGGCGTATCATGGTGGGGAATGAATGGTCCGATACCCACCATATGAGGATCAAGCTCCTTCAGAAACAGCATATCCTCCGCCAGAGTATCAGCCGTCTGATAGGGCGAGCCCACCATAAATCCGCTCCCAGTCTGATAGCCTATGTCTTTCAGGTCGTACAGACATCGCTTTCTGTTCTCAAGGGAAAGCTCCTTCGGGTGCAGCTTTGCATAGTGAGCATTATCCGCAGTCTCATGCCGCAGCAGATATCTGTCTGCGCCTGCATTGTAGTACGCCAGATAGCTTTCACGGGGCTTCTCCCCGATAGACAGCGTGACCGCGCAGTCGGGATATTTTTCCTTGATATCCGACACGATACGGCATATATCGTCATCGCTGTAAAAGCCGTCCTCGCCGCCCTGCAGCACAAAGGTCCTAAATCCCAGTCCATAGCCCGTATCGCAGCAGTCCAGTATCTGCTCCCTTGTCAGGCGGTAGCGGTCTGCGTTTTTATTGCTCCTGCGGATACCGCAGTACAGACAGTCATTTTTGCAGTAATTGGTGAACTCGATAAGTCCCCGCACATAGATATCATCGCCGAATATACTTTTGCGGACAGCATTGGCTTTTCCGCAGATATAGTCAAGGTCTTCCGAAGTGTACGAAGAAATGAGCCCCGAAAGCTCCCCTGCGGAAACATCATCTCCCCGTTCAATGCGGCAGATAAGCTCTTTATTATTCTCCATAATCATACCTTCGAGTAGATAGTCTTGCTCTGCACGCCGCTCAGCATGCCAAGCTTTCCCGACAGCACGCTGATGATATCACTCGGTGCGTCGATAGCAATGCTGATGATAGACACCTTTTTCTTTTCATAGGGCACGCCCATCCGTCCGATGATATATTTGCTGTAGCTGTGCAGCAGCGCATTCAGCTGCTCCACCGACTGCGGGTCCTCAACGACTATACCTATCAAAGCAACTCTTGTTTCCATTACATCCTCCAAACAAAAAGCCCGTTCCTGACGAACGGGCGAAAAATGCACAGTACTCCCCTCTAAAAAGGACAGCTTATGTATCTTTCCCCTCGGGACAGGAAACCCTTATCCCTTCGGCGTCAGAAATTATATAGTGCCGTTCGCTTTCGGGCGAGCCCTTAAGGTCACGGTTTTATTTCATGTATCATATTATATCAGATGGACCTGCAGTTGTCAATAGTATCGGAAAAATTTTGTTCACCCCAACTTACATATATCATCTATCCACGCGAACAGCTCGTCAAGGTCATAGTCTCCCGAATGAGGAACGTTCCAAGGCGAATGATAGTCCACGTCCTTATGGATATTTTTCAGCTTAAGAGCAAGCATCGCCGATACCGCAAGCGATGTGTCACGGTCACATTCTCCATGGCGGATACGCCAGTGCGGAGCTTTCACAGCCTTTTCATCATCAATGTAGTACATGGGATTTATCATTTTTACGACGATATCCTCCGCAGCTTCTGCACCCGTCAGACTGTGTACCCTGCCATATTCCGTAAAATGACGATGTTCGGTATTCCTGCTGCCGAACAGGTCGTTTTCGGGACTGTCCGCCGTCAGCGAGTCGAACGCGGGCGCGGACTTCATTCTTGTGATATCCTTTGCATAGCCCTGCCAATCCATTTCAACAGCTTTTCCGTCTTTTATCACGAGCCATTTTTTGTCCGAAACATCGGTGCCCATATCCACAGCCTTCTGCGCCGAATCCAGCACGATCCGCTTCATATATTCCTTAAAGGAGCCGTTCCCCTCACTGTCAAGAGTCAGAGCCTTATCGTTTTCGCCCCTGAGTCCCAGATCGTTCACATATGCTGGGAAAAACTTCGCAAGCTCCTCCGACGTTTTAATCTGCAGCTCCGACATCATTCCGTCGTCGGGGATAAATGCAGGTCTGCCGCCCTCCTCGGGCTTCATATGCATTCTGTGATAATCATTCACCCCGAGAAACTGCCACTCATACGCCATATCAGCATGGTCGAGGTCAGTTATCGGACAGTAGCAGGACGCCGCAAAGATATCGTCCCTTGCCTTTGCCGCGCCTATCTCCTCTAAATACATATCATAATCGGGGTGGTCTCCTGCTGCTCCCATTATCGCAGACAATGCTCCGCCGGCGCTTGTTCCGTTGGTGATGATCTTCTCGGTATCACCGGGGATATCCTCTGCAAAATATCGAAGATATCTTACCGCAGCCTTATGATCCACAACACAGGCAGGAGCCTTTCCGATAAACTCGCCCGAGCTGTTTGTCAGTACACGTCCCCTTATGGCGGGGGCAGCCACCACATAGCCATGCTGCAGCGCCCTGAAGATCGTATTGGGCACAGCTTCCCTGTCCCACGGCATATTGCAGGGCTCGCCCGCCTGTCCCGGCATATATCCGCCCACCGTGTTCGGCATGAATATCGGAGCCGTATCAATATTGTACCCGTTTATGCTTTCTCCGCGGAAGTATGCCTCGGACGCGAAAATATTCATCTGCTGAAACTCTTCGCAGACAGGTCTATCGACATATAACCTGTTTCGGAAGGAACGTATCCCGATAGTTTCATTTCCCACCGTTATCCTTTCCGTCCGATAATTGTTCTTATCAAACTCCATAATAAGCCTCCTCTGCTGATACTTCCCCGACCCTGCGGATATCCTTTGCTGAAAATTATACTACATATCCACGATATTGTCAAGGAAAACCATCATCGGAAGCCATGTTCATATTACATCGACAGCATAAAAAAGCGTATTCTTTCCGCTGCCGACTTCTGCGCCGATAAGTTTTCTGTCAGGACCTGCGGCAAGGTATAATTTCTTGGGCACGCGGACCAGCATAGTCCCCGAATATATGTAATAAAAGTCCTCCGAAGAATCTCCCGAAGTATCGGTATATTTTCGTATACCGTCGATCTTCAGAGAAACGGCATAGATATTTTCTCTTTGTTCTGCGAATTTCACAGCCCGGCTTTTCTTACATATTTCCTTGATGATCTGACAGGTGGTACTGAAGAAAATCGCAAGCGGAAACAATCCTAATAAAACTATTACGTTTTTATATCTGAAATTCACATACATGTAAAAAATGAAAAAAGCCAGTGCTCCCAGATCTATGATCACCGCCGGAATGAGATGCGTTTTTGTCAGTTCATTCTTTTTTACGGCGCTGTATAATTTTTCATAAAAGTCTTCGGTGTATCGGGCTTCCTCTGCCTGTTCCCGCAAAAAACGAGAAAATTTCTCACTCACTTTCCTGTTATGCGGCTGGATATCCCCTCTTTTTTCATATTTTCTTTTTTCTCCTGCGCTCAACTCTGCGTCAAACATCAGACCTGCCTGTTCCATACTCCCACATTCCTTTCGGATATATTTTTTTAATTATATAACAGTTATGTCAGATCTGCTGCCGCAGTAATGTTAAATTTATGAAAAAACACACCGGCATATCCGCCGATGTGTTTCCGTGATCCATATTATTTTTAGCAGGACGCTCCGCCCTTGACGTTCTTTTTCAGCACTGCCGCCTTGTCTATCCTGTTGTTCAGAAGCTTGTCCTGTACATAGTCAAAGCCTAAGCGCGCAATTGTGTCGGAAAAGCGCTCGCCCGACTGCCCCTCGTCACGGAAGAACAGTATGGCACGCTCGATGATATCCATGACCTCTTCCTCGGAGGTGAACAGCTTCTCGATGGGTCTGCCGTTTGCATATTTCTTGCCCCATCTTCCGCCGAGGTATATCTTATAGCCCTCGATATATTCGGGTATGGCGCCGAAGGGACATTTTCCTCTGCAGCGGCCGCAGCTGTTGCAGTCCGTCCCGATAACGATCTTTCCGTCCTCGACTCTTGCCGCCTTTATGGGACAGTTAAGCTCCACCTGACATTTTCCGCAGCCTCTGCATTTGTCAGAGTCGGTCACAGGAATGCGCTGACCAACTATGCCGAGGTCATTGAGGTCGGGCTTTACGCAGTTGTTGGGACATCCGCCCACTGCGATTTTGAATTTGTGGGGCAGCGTCACATCATGATAGCCGATGAAGAACCGCTCGTGTATCTTCTCGCTGAGGGAGAATGTGTCGATAAGCCCGTACTGACAGGTAGTGCCCTTGCAGGATACCACAGGCCGTACAATTGAGCCTGTTCCGCCCGTCATAAGACCATTTTCGTTCAGATATGCGATGATATCGTCGATATCCGCAAAATGCACGCCCTGTATCTCGAGAGTGAGACGGGAGGTCATGGTGACCTCACCGCTGCCGAATTTTTCCGCAGCCTGTGCGATAACGTGCTGATCTGCAGCACTTATCTTGCCGTTTTTGGTGATGACCCGCACATTGAAGATATCGTCATAGCGCTTGTCCTTGAGACAGCCCAGCGCCTTGACACGCTTTACCTCCTCGGGAGAGATAGTTCCCGAAGCATTCTCCACCCTTACGGTGTTGAAGTATTCTCCGCCCTCGAGCACCTTGGTGTTGGTGTAGCCGAAGTATTTCAGCCTGTTCTGCAGGAAATATCCGCGCTTGCCCTTCGCGCATACCAGCAGCAGCCTTTCGTCCTTGGCAATGCCATCTATTTCGCCGTTTACCTTTCCGAGATCCACCCACTTCGCGCCGAAGATCTTTGGCTGGGGCTGAACGTCTATCACACGGTATCCCTTAGCCTTTCCTGCAAGATATTCCGCAGGAGTAAACGTCTCAAATGCGCCGCTCATTTTGTTTTCCAGCACATAGCACGCCTGCACAAAGGGATGTATCGCAGTGGAAAATGGCGGAGCGTATGCCATGTCCAGAGTATCGAGATCGCTGACCTTAAGTCCCGCAGATATGCCAACAACGGCAATATCGGTCATTTTATCCACCGCACCGCTGCCAAGTACCTGCATACCCAGCAGTCTTCCGCTGTTTCTGTCAGCGATAAGCTTGGTCACAAAGGTTGAGGCATCGGGATAATAGTGTGCTTTGTCATCGCCTACGCAGACAGCTGTTATCACGTCGAAGCCTGCATTTTTTGCCTGCTCCTCGGAAAGTCCCGTGCGTCCTGCGCTGAGCGTATCGGAAAGCTTTGCGACACCTGTTCCGAGACAGCCCCTGTATGGACTGTCCGTGCCGATCAGCGTCTTTGCAAGACATCTTGCGGTAATGTTCGCAGTGGAACCCATAGCCGACTGCTGCACCTCGCCCGTCACAAGATTCTTTACTATCGCGCAGTCGCCCACCGCATAAATATCCTCGATATTTGTTTTCTGATATTCATCGACGGCAACAGCACCCTTTATCATTTCTATCCCCGAGTTTCCGAGGAATGCCGTAGCAGGACGGATACCCACGCTGAGTATGACAATATCCGCGGGGACTTCCCCTGCGCTCGTCAGAACAGCCTCTGCGGCAGTATCGCCCTTCACGGCAGATACAGAGGTTCCCGTCATGATCTTAAGTCCGCCTTTGCGGAGCTCTCGCGCAGCATAGCCTGCCATTTCGGGATCAAGTACATTGGGAAGTATCTGAGCCGTCATATCCATAACAGCGACCGACAGCTTTTTCGCCATGAGATTTTCTGCCATTTCCATGCCGATAAAGCCTGCGCCCACGACAACTGCCTTTTTGCAGTTATTATTCTCGATGTAGTCTCTTATGGCGATCGCATCGTCGGGAGTGCGGACGGTAAACACGCCGTCAAGTCCCACGCCCGGTATATCGGGCACAACAGGCTCTGCGCCGACAGCAATCACCAGCTTATCATAGCTTTCGGAGTATTCCTTCCCGTCTATATTATCGCGGAGCATTACCGTTTTTGTCTTAACGTCGATGCCGACAGCTTCCTGTCCGGTATGTACAGCTGCTCCGGTGAGTGCGGAAAACTTTTCGGGAGTGTTTACGATAAGTTCCTCTCTCGTTTCGATATCTCCGCCCACATAGTATGGCAGACCGCAGCCCGCATAGGAAATATCCCTGCTTTTGGTATAAATGTCCACCTGTGCCGAGCGGTCCTCCCGCTTTATCTTTGCAGCAGCCTTAGTTCCTGCAGCAACGCCGCCTATGATGATAACTTTCATTTAGCAATACCTCGCAATTTTTGCAAATTTTTGTCGAATTATTTCGACTATTTCAGTATAACATAAACATAGCGATATGTCAATGGAATTATCAGGACAATTTAACTTACCACAAATGCTCCTCGGAGGGACAGTGCATATCCTTCTTGGCAGCCCGCAGCTCCACGAAGCAGCCGCATTTCCCGCAGGTGCCCTCGACCAGCTGTTCACACCTTCCGCAGATATCCAGACGGCGGCGGTATTCCTTATCATCGGTGCGCTTTTCCTCGGGCAGAGCAGCTATCATCTCGGATATTTCCTTAAATATGCCCTCCCTGTCTATCTCTTCAAAAAAGCATCTTCTGCAGAAGGGTCTGCTCATTTCACGGTCACGCATACCACCGAGCAGGGCGGAAGCTCCGCGGTGAGCACGCCGTTTTCAAGGCTTACGGGGTGAGCGGAGGGCATCAGCCTTTCGGGCTCGTCAAAATCATTGCAGGTATGGACTTCTCCCGTAAGTATCCGCGCGGAAGCCGACGAACACTCAAAGCCCCGTATATCGCAGGATATTTCCGCGCCGTCCTCCAGCGAACAGTTGGCAAGAGTTATCGTCATAACGCCGTCCTTTACGGAAGCGGAGCTTGAAAGCATCGGCACCTTATCCTTATCGCCTGCCTGCTCGTTTGTGGAGAAGCAGTAGACAAGCTCGCCGTCCTGATGATCCTTGAACAGGTCGAATACGTGGTATGTGGGAGTTTTCACCATTTTTTCCCCTTCGGTGAGTATTATGGACTGGAGCACGTTCACAGCCTGCGCAAGATTTGCCATGATGACCCGTCCGCTGTGCCTGTTAAATATGTTCAGAGTGCAGGCTGCCATAACAGCGTCGCGCATGGTGTTCTGCTGATAAAGGAAGCCGGGGTTGGTTCCCTTCTCCACATCGTACCAGCAGCCCCACTCATCAACGATAAGTCCGATATTATTGTCGGGGTCATATCTGTCCATTACAGCTGTGTGGCGGGTCAGCAGCTCGTCCATGAAAAGCGCCCTTGAGATGGTGCTGTAATAAAGTCCGCTGTCGAATTCAAGCGCGCTGCCCTTATGATTCCAATCCCCTGTGGGAATGACGTAATAATGCAGGGAGATGCCTCTTGTATGATATGTATTGAGATTTTTCATTATGGTCTCGGTCCAGGAGTAGTCGTCACTGTTGGGACCGCAGGCTATCTTAAAAAGCTCATTGCCCGAATAGTTTTTGCAGAAGCACTGATAGCGGCGGTATTCGTCCACGTAATACTCGGCGCGCATACTTCCGCCGCAGCCCCAGCTTTCGTTGCCTATACCTAAATATTTAAGCTTCCAAGGCTTTTCCCTGCCGTTTTTCTTCCGCAGCTCGGACATGGGCGAGCCGCCCTCCAATGTGATATATTCCACCCACCGGGAAAGCTCCTCGACGGTGCCGCTGCCCAGATTTCCCGCAAGATATGGCTCGCAGCCCACCAGCTCGCAGAGACGGAAAAACTCATGGGTGCCGAAGGAATTATCCTCGGTAACTCCGCCCCAGTTGGTGTTTATCATCTTCCTGCGCTGCGATTTTTCGCCGATGCCGTCCTCCCAGTGGTACTCGTCCGCAAAGCAGCCTCCCGGCCAGCGCAGCACGGGCAGTCTGATATCACGGAAGGCCTCTATTATATCATTCCGTATACCATCGGTGTTGGGTATAGCCGAATCCTCCCCCACATATATGCCGTTGTAGATACATCTGCCCAGATGCTCGGAGAAATGTCCGTAAAGCTCGGGGTTGATGTGCGATATCCTGTCGGGAGCGTTGATAAGCATTGATATTTTTTTCATTGTATCTTTTCCTTTCGCGCGGTTTTTTAGTATCTGCCGATATATATTATATTATAAAATGATGTTTTCTTCAATGATTTTGGCAATGATTCTACAAATGCACATAACAATCGAAGGCTTTTTGTTTATTCTATACAAACAGCGTCGAGAAACGATTTGATCAGCGGTCCCTTAACTCCTTCCGTACATGGAAAAACTCATGCCGTTCACCGCCGATAATACAAAAGCTCCGCAGACAAAAGCCTGCGGAGACCAAAGCACATTATTTTACATTAAATGTTAAAGGTGTATGAGTTTCCCTTATTTATCTTGCTGTCGTAAACACCACGGTCAGCAAGCTTATAGATGGAATCAAAGGTCAGCCCGCCTTTATACAGGATAGCTCCCAGACTGACGCTGATACCCTCTTCCATAGGCTCGACGCGTATCGCAGATATTTCGTCAAAAAAGCGCTTTATGATGTCCTCGGCAGCCTCCCCGGAGGCGATATCCGAAAAATATGCAGCGAACTCATCTCCGCCGAGACGCATAACTATGTCGTTATTTCCCTTCACCTTCTTAAGGGC
This sequence comes from Oscillospiraceae bacterium, assembly GCA_051882725.1. Taxonomy (GTDB): domain Bacteria; phylum Bacillota; class Clostridia; order Oscillospirales; family Ruminococcaceae; genus RGIG4694. Next base: position 3,861 of record JBJESJ010000037.1, on the reverse strand, counting down.
GTTTGCAATGGCGATAAGCACCCTATCACCGATAATATGACCGTATTTATCATTCACCTGCTTGAATTTATCAACGTCAAACAGACAGAACAGACCGTCCGTACGCTTTTCCAGCAGCTCAGAGATCATTCTTTCGCCGTAGCCGCGGTTATATATCCCCGTCATAAGATCGGTCTGCGACAGATACAGCAGATGATTCTCCTTTTTCTTCTCTTCGTCGATACATTCCACCGCATACAGAACATAGCGAAGCTTTTCATTTTCACCGCCGTTCACTCTTATGAAGCGGGCTTTGCACCATCCGTTGACATTTCCTTTGAAAACTGCGGAGACCACCTTCTGTCCCTCCATGCGTTCTTCAAGGGTAGACAGGTCGGTGAATTTCAGAATAAGCTCCAGATGCTCCTCGGACGTAATGTTGGACATTACATTTCGGAGCTTTTGCTGACTGCTCTCGAAGCCTTCCGACCACATATCTATGTACTTATTTGATTTTAACGGGAACAGCCTGTCCTCCGCCAGATCGAAAATATGAAGAGAAACAAATATTTCCGACAGCGCAGCAAGGGTAAATTCATCGCGGGTCTTATCATTTATCATAGTAAAAACCTTCTCTTTCAGAGCATGATCGTTCGTACCATTTACATTATACCACAGAAAAAACAATTTTTCAACATATTTTACCTTTTTTTTGAAATTTTTTTTCAAATCATGTGGCAAATCCCGCGTACTGAGTCATGTACAGGTCATAGTATTTCGACTTCTTCGACAGTAATTCTTCATGGGTGCCGCTTTCCGCTATTTCGCCGCGGTCCATTACAACGATGAGGTCAGCGTCGCGGATAGTGGATAATCTGTGTGCGATGATGATGCTTGTACGGTTTTCCATGATAAGGTGCATGGCGTCCTGAATGGCTTTCTCGGTGCGGGTATCAACGTTGGAGGTCGCCTCGTCAAGAATGAGTATCTTCGGGTCGGCGGCAAAAGCTCGGGCAATGGCAAGGAGCTGCCTTTGTCCCTGACTGATATTCTCGCCGGAGCCTGTCAGCACAGAATCATAGCCCTGCGGCAGCATATCTATCAGCTCACGGCAGCGGCTCATTTTCACTGCCTTTTCAAGCTCTTCCTCGGTGATGTTCTCATTGCCGAATTTCAGATTGTCCCGCACTGTCCCGCTGAACAGCACCGTATCCTGCAGAACTATCGCCATATTTTTGCGGAGACTTTCACGGGAGATGCTCCGCAGCTCCTTATCATTTATGAAGATTTCCCCGCCGTCAATGTCGTAAAATCTCATGAGCAGATTGACGACCGTAGTCTTTCCGCTGCCTGTGGCACCCACAAGTGCCACCTTTTTGCCTGCGGGGACTGTCAGGGTGAAATCACGCAGCACGGACTGTCCTTCCACATAGGAAAAATCCACGTTTTTGAATGAAACGGTCATATCCTTTTCGTCCGAAAGGGGCTCGCCGCTCATATCCTCGCTTTTCTCGTCCAGCACAGCAAACACACGCTCCGCTCCCGCAATTGCTGTCTGCAGCTGTCCGTACACCTGCGCCACCTCGTTGATAGGTCGGCTGAACTGCTTCGCATAGACGATGAACGCCGAAATAACGCCTACCGAGATAAGTCCGCTTATGGAAAAATATCCGCCGAACACGGCAATTATTACAAATCCGATATTGCCGATACAGTTCATTATCGGCCCCATTATGCCGCTGAAAATATCGGTCTTTATCCCCGCCTTGGTCAGCGAATCGGAGGTGGAGCAGAATTCCTCGGTGATGATGCTCTGATGATCGTACGCCGCCACGGTGCGGTAGCCCGAGACCATTTCCTCCACGGTGCCGTTGAGCTGTCCCAGAAGCTCCTGCCGCTTCCGTGAGAATTTCCGCACTCTCCCCGACAGCACCTTTGTTGCGATGACGGTCAGTATCACCGTCAGAAAGCTGAGCAGCGCCAATTCCCAGCAATACCACAGCATCACTGCAGCAGTGCCCACAATAGTCAGCACCCCCGAAAACAGCGACGGCAGCGACTGTGATACCGTCGTTGAGATATTTTCCACGTCGTTTGTCATGCGGCTCATCACATCGCCGTGGGAATGGGTGTCCAGATATTTTACGGGCAGCTCGGTTATCTTTCCGAAAAGCTCCTCTCTCATGCGCTTGACGATGCGCTGGCTGAGACGGGCACTTAATAGTCCCTGCAGCAGCTGGCTGCCGCTGTACAGCAGATACGCCGCAAGCATGATAAGTATGGTGACTGTAAGGCTTTCAGCTCTTGTGCCTGCAATGATGTCGATAGCCCTGCTCTGCACTGTGGGAGCATATATCCCGCACAACGTCCCGAATACCACCACCGTCAGCATGCCTATCACAAGCTTTTTCTCGTGGGTGAAGTAGGTCACTATCCGCTTGACGGTCTCCCTCGCATTTTCGGCGTGCTGCACCTCCACGAAACGCTCGCGGCGGTTCATTCCGGGGATATTTCTGTTGACCTGAGGTTTCTGTTCGTTAAGCCCGCTCATTCTCTTCACCCTCCTTTCCCATCTGCGAGTTGTAGATATCGCGGTAAACCGGGCAGCTCTCCAGCAGCTCCGAATGTGTGCCGCAGGCAGCCACTCCGCCGTTTTCCAGAACGACTATCCTGTCCGCTCTGCGCACGGTGGCTATCCTCTGTGCGACGATTATTTTCGTGGAATCGGGATTCGTTTTCTGCAGCGAATCGTACAGCTTCGCCTCGGTCTTAAGATCAAGTGCGCTGGTGGAATCGTCGAAAATAAGTATCTCCGCGTTTTTCACAACTGCTCTTGCAATGGATAATCGCTGCTTCTGTCCGCCCGATAAGCTCATTCCCCGCTCCGCCACAAGGGTATCATAGCCCTCCGCTGTCCGCGAGATGAACTCGTCTGCCTGTGCGGTGACGGCAGCTTTCTTTATTTCCTCGGAGGACGCGTCGGGTGCGCCCCATGAAATGTTCTGCCCGATAGTCTCGCTGAACAGCTCGCTCTTCTGCAGCACGGGCGCAATTTTCCCACGAAGTGCGCTCTGACGGTATTCCTTCACATTTACTCCGTCAACGAGCACCTCTCCCGAAGAAACATCGTAAAACCGCGGAATGAGGTTCACAAGAGATGTCTTTCCGCAGCCCGTGGCTCCCATGACAGCCACTGTTTCGCCTTTATGTATGGTCAGGTCGATGTTTTCCAGCACGGGACGGTCTGTCCCCGGATAGGCAAAGGAAACGCCGCGGAATTCTATCTCGCCGCGCTTTTCGGTCTGCCCGTCGAATGAGCCGTCCTTAAGGTCGGGCTCGCTGTAGAGTATCTCCTTGACGCGTTTCCATGAGACAAGTCCTCTGGAAATGTTCTGGAACAGCATGACGAGCATGGTTATGCCGTGGAGCAGCTGCGTTGTATAGGTTATCGCCGCCATTATCGTTCCGGGAGTAGCTCCGCCGTTTGTGACCTCCACCGCGCCCACCTTCAGAATGATCGCGGTAACTACGTACATCAGCGCATTTATGACGGGATTCATGAATGCAAAGATAACAAGCACGCTCAGCTGCGTTTTTACCAGCTCATCGTTTGCCTTGCCGAAGCGTATCTTCTCGGATATCTCGCGGACGCATGCCTTGATTATACGTATTCCCGACACGTCCTCCTGCATCATGGTATTCACCGCGTCGAGCTGCTTCTGCAGCTTTGAAAACAGCGGGTCAGCCTTCGCAAGGCAGAATGCCATACAGCCCACGATTATCGGGAACGCGCACAGCACGATAAGTCCGAATTTGCGGTCAATGGTGAACATGAAATAAATGCTGCCGAACATCAGCAGAAAGGTGCGTATCATTCCGCGG
>JBJESJ010000036.1:0-3626 GCA_051882725.1 Oscillospiraceae bacterium | reverse complement strand
TTCCTCCGCCGAAATATCGTTCCAGTCCTCGCAGAGGAACAGCATATAAAAGCGGTAATCGTTGATAAGATACACCTTTTCGGAAAGGCGCGTGATAAAGTCCATATATCCCGAAGAAGCGGTCAGTATCTCGGGCATGTAGCTCTCGTCGAGTATACCGAAATCCGTCCTCGGACGAACGCTGAAATTGTGGCTGTGAAGATAGTCGTTGCAGTGCCTGAAAGAGTTAATGTAATCAATGTCACATTCGCAGCCGCAGCTCTGACCGAATTTCACGATGCCTATTTTATCGGAATATACGTTCTCCGGCTCATCTCCGGTAATGATACCCCAGAGAGTGAGCAGAGCCCTTGCGCCCAGCTTTTCGATGGGAGGATCGACGCTGGTTATGCATATCCTGTTGTAAACGCCCTCCTGCGAGCAGTCATGTCCCGTCACGATAACGTCCTGCGGAACGCGTATGCCGCCGCTGTCCAGAAGATTTGCGGCACCTGCGGCAATGTGGTCGCCCGCGCAGACGATCGCCTGAGGACAGGGTATCTCGCCGTCCAGTATCCGCCTTGCCACATTTTCGCCGTTATCGTACCAGAAATCGCCGTAAAAGACCCTTCCTTCAGTGTTCAGAGAGTGCTTTTCCATGGATCTGATATATCCGTCTCTGCGGGCTGCGGCGCCTCTGTCATTTTCGGGGCCTGTAATGCATAGCACATCGGTGCAGCCGTGAGTCTCGATAACATGGTCGGTGATTATCTCCATGCACTCGGAGTCATCGGCAAATATCTGTGCATCGTAGAAATCATCGGAAGCCCTGCCGTTGTCCACACACACCACAGGGCATTTTGCATTCTCCCTTATCTTAGGAATGACCTCGTCAAGGAGCTCGTCCTGCTCCAGCGGCAGATACAGCACGATAATGCCGTCAAGGTCGTCATAGTTCACCAGATTATATATATTTATCTCGCCCGGACGATAATCGGTTATCTGAGACGATCTGACAAAGGTCGTAAAAATAAGGACCTCGCACCCCAGAGCCGCCGCCTGAGCATTTATGCCCCTGATAAGCCTGTTCTGATATATCGCCTCATTTTCTGCGCTGATCACGGCTATTTTCTTTCTCCGCAAAAAATCACACCCTCTAAAAAAAATTCTTCCGTCAGTCTTTCTTTGTTACTTGCTCATAAAGTCGGCTATCCTGTCAGCGAGGTCAAGTCCCTTGATGTATCCGTGATTGTAATTTGCCCTGAGAATCCGTTCGTCGCTTTCAAAGCTGCCGAGAGGTCTGTCGGGGCGGATTATTATCGCCTTTCCCTGCCGTTCAAGCTCCTCGCAGAGCGTTACTCTGTCATTGTAGAGCTTATGCCGCAGGAGAAGCTCCTTTTTTATCTCGGGGAACCTCCTTCCCGCCGCTTCCGCCGCAAGGATATTCTTGTTTGTGCATTTCTTGACGAACCCCTTGGGCTGGGTAAGAATGATGACATTCTTGTCACAGCCGTCCCGCATAGCCTTCTTGATGCAGATAGGCGAGGACAGTCCGCCGTCATAATAGGGCGTACCGTTGATATACTGGGGCTCAAATGCCGTGGGTATAGCGCAGGTAGCGCGGAGGTATTCCCATCTGTCGGTATCCTTCATGCCGTCGAAAAATTCGCTCCTGCCTGTTTCGGCGTTGGTCACTCCCACAAGGAATCTGCCCTTGTAGCTGTGAAATGTATCATAATCGAAGGGGATAAGGACGTTGGGTATCTCGTCAAAGACAAAATCCATTCCGAAATAATTCTTGGTAGTGAGAAAATTCCTCGTGCTGAGATAACGCTTGTCATTCCTGTATTTTTCCAGTATCTCGATATTGCGCTCCTTCTGCAGTGATACATAGGAAGCGGCGTTGGATATCCCGGCGGAAACTCCGACGATATATGGGAAAAATATCTCCTTTTCGATAAAAGCGTCCATTACTCCCGCAGAGAATATCCCCCGGAAGGTGCCTCCTTCAAGTACAAGTCCTGTCATAAAATATCTCCTTTCATAAGGCAGAGCAAAAAATGTTGCAATTTATAGGAATATGTGGTATAATGTTGTAAGCAAAGGGGTGAGGAGATGCACAACGCAGCAATAGCAGCGGTTCTCGGCATAGGCGTGATAGTCACGGGAGCCGCGGCATATAAGGCATATACCGATTCTGCCGAGGAAGCGCGCATAAACGAGCTGATAAAATACGCCGAGCTGGGAGCGGATCCCAACGCAGAATATTCGGGATATTCCGTCGAAGAGCTGGGCGAGGGCTACGAAAAGCCGAAAAAGACTCCGCTGAAAACAGAGATCGAGGATTTCCCAGTTATAAGCCAGTATCCCGAGCTTCCTACGGGCTGCGAGATAACCTCCGCCTGTGCGCTGCTGCGGTATCTGGGCTTCGACGCGGACAAGACCGTTCTGTGCGACCTGTACATGCGTCAGAGCAGCAGCTTCTTCACCGATGAAAACGATGTGCTCTACGGACCCGACCCGGATTATTCCTTTGCGGGAGACCCCTACGACTTCGGTTACGGCTGCTATGAGAACGTGATATGCAGCGCCATGAACTCCTACTTTGCCGCCAATCGTAAATTCAGCGAATATGAAGCCGTTTCACTGACAGGGATAAACACCGCCGATCTTGAAAAGCTCATAGACGAGGGCGTTCCCGTCATAGTATGGGCGTCGCAGAAAATGGACGTATACAAATACTCGGAACAGTCCGAGTGGTACGTCACGGGAACGGACAAAAAGATAACATGGCTGGGAAATTCCCATACCCTTGTGCTTGTGGGCTACGACCTGAACGCATACTATTTCATGGACTGCTCGGAGGACGCCGCCATAGTCCCCTACAGCAAGGAATCCTTCTCGCAGCGCTTCGCCGAGAATGGGAGCCGCGCCTGTGCAGTCAAGATCAGAAAATGACAGTATACTTCATATACATATCATCTGCCGCAAAGAGAGAGCTTTGCGGCATTATTTATCCCGCAAAGACCTGTGCGGCGGTATACATCAGCACGAGGAACACTCCGTCCAGCACAGCAGTGTGCGCCAGAGCGGCAAGCGCCGTATTCAGCGGTTTTCTCCTGATCAGCGGGATAACGGTGTCCTTGTCCTCGTAAGCGAAGCCGTCCGTGAACAGCTTCGCCGCAAAATGAACGGCAATGGCAAGTATCACCCACCATACGCTGTCATAGCGGAATATGGAAAAAGTATATGCAGCCGCCGTCATGCAGATGATATCCTCTATAAAGGTCAGCGACATGGAGATATTCGCCTTGAGTATCTTTGAAAACATCAGATTTGCGGGTATCATTATGACAAGCTCCATAAGCAGCAGCATAACGTTGCTTCCCGCCGAGGAATCGAAGAACAGCGAATAAAACTCCATGGGGAACGTTATCCACAAAAGTATCCAGAGGATAACTATCCCGAGGCAGATAAGCGAGTACCTTTTCTTTTTCTTTATATCAAAATAAAGATCGAACCTTTTGAAACATTTAAGCATTTTTTCCACTCCGAGCAAATCATATGCAATAATTATACCACATATTTTTCTATTTTTCAAGTATCCGGCAAATATTTCATCACAGCTTCACAATTCTCCCTCACAT
>JBJESJ010000035.1:0-3663 GCA_051882725.1 Oscillospiraceae bacterium | reverse complement strand
TGGTCTTTTTATAACTATCCGTGATCTTATAGCCTAAATATGCAGGTCCGTTTTCGCTGAAAGTCTCAGAGTCAGGATAATCAGCATAGATATCCACATAAAGATCACTTTCTTCATTGCCTTCCATATCCTCAAAGATCATGTCTGCTATGTCCTCGGTCAGACATTCTAAAAGCCCTGCCGTGAACTCTTCTGTGAAGATGACCTTGTTAACTTCGGGATCCAGCCGCAGGACCTCTCCTGTTGTGTCATTGCCTATGACCATAGTGTAATCAAAATTGTTCAGAGTGTTTTTCAGCGCTTCTGTCTTCTGCTTTTTGACCTCCTCCGTATATTCAAGACGGGTCAGCTCATCATATACATCACTGTATGGTTCATAATAATATCTTTCCACGGTTTTGCCGCTTTTACAGGTGTATTTCACGCCGAACCATTCTGCAGGCAGCACTGCCAACGATTGACTGTTTCTTAACTCATGCAGTCTCAGCTGCTCGGCATGAAGCCCGGTTATACTGCGGATATTTTCCTCGTCCTCAAAAAGATATTCACCCACATATTCACCGTTTCCGACGAGATTGTGGTCATAGCCCATGACCTCCGCATATTCTATATCCGATACCTCGGGCACATAGTTTACCACGAAAACATCCATTGCCTTCACCGAGACGAAATATACCGCCGCCACTCCTGCCATGACTGCCGCATATTTTACAAATGCATGAGCCAGCTTTTTTATGCCCTTGTTTATTACACAGTCAATGATGACGAATAATGCCATGGTCACGATCATCATCGGTATAGTGCCCGTTCTGTTATAATTCATGAACAGGCAGACCGCCGCTGTTATGCAGAACATGACCGCATAATAAAAGGGCTTGTATATGAAGGTCTCCCCTGTCTGCTCAGCATTTCTGCGGCGGTAAAGCAGCATTGCACACACGAACAGCAGTGCTGTGAATACAAGGCATCCCACTGCCCAGCCGCCCATTGAGTACATCGAGAAAAACGGCTTCTCCAGCTGCGAATAATCATAGAACGGGTCAATATTCATGATGAAGTACATCTTGTACAGCGCTCCTATGGGCGAGGTGCAGCTGAAAATCCGGTTGAGGAGCGTATCATCAAAATAGTTCATCTCCAGACCATAGCCGTATCTGTCCGTTATCAGATAGATGCAGACGAATATCACAGGCAGACACAGATTTGCTGCTGCGGCAAATATGCTCGTTTCAAACTTGCTGCCGCAAAGGCACATCGTCAGCACGAACAGCGTGTAGAACATCACCATGACGATAAGTCCGCCAGCTATATTTATTATAAAATACGGGATAAAGTCCGCATAGATCGTTTTGCCGTCCGTCCTCTGCGCGTCCGCGGTGTTCATTCCGACCGCTATAAGTATCACCGAGATAAGCTGAGCGATCATATAGGGCAGGACATATACCGCAAGTCCCGAAAAATAGCCTGCCATAAAGCGCTTGTTCGCTGTCAGCGGAAGAGAAAATTCCATGTCCGAGATCCGCTTGTCGTACAGATGCGCAAAGGAACCCATTGCGATATATATCACCATTATCAGCATTACAACAGCGCTGATGTCTGCTATTATCAGATAGATATTATCCACATAATCCAATATGCCTTCGTAATTATTATGCGTTGAGGAATACTCCGCCAGCGACGCAATGAGCGTCAGCGGAAGCCCCAGCAGACTCATGCACAGCACGATCATGCCGTATTTCATATTCCGCTTTGCAAGTGTGGCTCCGTAATGCAATGCCGCAGAATTATTCATTTTCGATACCGTTTGCGTCATAGCCGAGAACCTCCATTTCATAAATGAATATCTCCTCCAGGGTCAGAGGGATAACATCAAAAAGCATGGGCGAAAAATGAGATATCTTCTCCTTGATAGTCTCTTCACTGCCGCGCATTATCATATAGTAAATGCTTCCGCTGCGCTCGAAATGGAGAAGCTCTTCGCACTCGAATTCCTCACGGGAATGCTCCTCGGGGAAGGATACCTGTATCTTATGTATATCTCCCTTAACAGAATCAAGCTCACGGGAGAATATTATCTTTCCCTGATGCATAAGCGCCGCTGTATCGCAGACCTCGTTTATCTCCTTTAAATTGTGGGAGGAGATAACTACTGTCAGCTTTCGGTCAAGCATGGCGTCTACCAGCATATGCTTCACGATTATCCGCATGGTGGGGTCAAGTCCGTCGAATGCCTCGTCTAAGAGCAGGTATTCCGTACAGCATGCAAGTCCTACTATCACTATCGACTGCCGCTTCATGCCCTTTGAGAAGGTGTCTATCTTCTTATTCTCGGGGAGCTTTACCGTCTCCACCAGCTTCTTATATATTTCCTCGGAAAAGTTGGGATAGAAGCCATTATAATATTCCTTTAAGCCCTTGAGCGTGAAGGAACCGAACTGCACCGTTTCATCATTGACGAAAAATACCCGTCTTTTTTGTTCCTCGTTGTTGTACACGTCCTCCCCGTCCAGCTGCACAGTGCCGCCGTCAGGTGAATATATCCCCGTCAGCAGCCTCAGCAGCGTGGATTTTCCTGCGCCGTTGGAGCCTAACAGTCCGAAGGCTGTTCCCTCGGGGATAGTAAGGGTCACATCGTCAAGAGCGGTAAAGTCGCCAAATTTTTTTACAGTATTCTTAAGTTCGATCATTGTTTATGTCCTCCATTCTCTCAATAAGGTCTTCCTTTGAAAGACCTGCTCTGAAAGCGTTTCTGACCGCCGCGTCAAAGACGCCGAACGCTTCCTCCCTCAATTTTTCCGTGATTATATCCGCCGCATAGCTGCCCCGACCAGGAACGGTATAGATTATCTTTTCCCGTTCAAGGGTCTGGAATGCCTTTGTTACCGTATTCGGATTCACACCCAAGGTCTTGGCGAGCTCACGCACGCTGGGCAGCTTCTCTCCCGGCTTTATCTCGCCGTCGAGTATCATGTTCTTTATCCCGCCCACGATCTGCTCAAATATCGGCACCCGGCTCTGGAGATCTATCATATACAAGCTTATCGCTCCTCTCTAACTGTACTATCTCACCTAATACAGGTATATCACCTTTTACATACTTTGTCAAGAGAAAATAAAAAAATACAGATGATTTGGAAATCCCTCCAAAAATCATCTGTATTTATAGGGCATATTTCTTAGCTGTCAGCTATTAAGTCCGTAGTTATGAACGATTAGTACCATGTACTGTTCACTAAATTACTATTAACCGCCAGCTGCTTATAACATGTGTGCGCGGAGCTCTTCGCCGCTCTGTGCGGACAGATATGCGGGAGCTATATCGAATATGGTCTTGCAGCCTGTGCTGCCTTCCTTATTGAGTCTTGCTGCTGCTCTTGCAAACGCTACCAGTACGCATGCTGTGAACTCGGGATTGGAGTCCAGCTTCAGGCTGTACTCAATAACATGCTTATGCTCATTATCTGCGCCTGTTGTGCCTGTTCTGATGACAAATCCGCCGTGAGGAAGTCCGCTGTGGTTCTTCTTCAGCTCGTCCTCGGTGATGAAATGTACGGTAGTATCATAATCGCTGAAATAGTTGGGCATATTCTTGATATCCGACTCGATCTGCGCAAGGTCTGCGCCCTCCTCGGGTACCACAAAGCACTCTCTTGTGTGCTTCTG
>JBJESJ010000034.1:0-16655 GCA_051882725.1 Oscillospiraceae bacterium | reverse complement strand
ACCACCTTGATGTAACGGGGATTTTTCGGGTCGGCTTCTATCTTTCCTCTGAGCCTGCGGATATGCTCCACCACCGTTTTCTTGACGTCGTAGGACTTGCAGTTCCACACCTGAGAATATATCTCGTCCGCGGAGCAGACTGTTCCTCTGCGGCGCATGAGATACTCCATTATGCCGAACTCCAGCTTTGTGGTGCGGACCTCTCTGCCGTCCACGGTGACCGTTCTCGCTGCGGAGTCAAGGCGTATGCTGCCTGCCGAAAGAGTGGCGTTCTCCTCGACGATGCGCTCGTTTCTGACGGTGCTGCTCCTGCGGAGTATAGCCTTTACTCTTGCGGCGAATTCCATTTCGCCCACGTTCTCGGAGACCACCGAGTCCGCGCCCTTGGAAAGCGCCATGATAGTATTGAACTCGTCCGACCTTTCGGATATGTACATGATAGGCACATTGGAGCGGCTGCGTATCCTTTCGATAAGCTCGAAGCCTGTGCGGCAGAGAATGACCATTCTTACCGAACCGTTATCCTGTGGGATATCGCCGCTTTCGCTCATTGTAATATCATATCCCTCGGGTGCGAGGATATCCATAAATCTCTTGGTGTGCTCAACATTCGTTCCGAAAATTACGTTTATATTTGTATGAATTGCCATTCCGCATGCTCCTTTCGCAAGCTTAGACCTTCCGCATTATGTTCGGGCTTTGCAGACTGTCCGATATGTTTCTTTTCTGTACTGAACTCCGATAATTGTTCAAAGCTTAGTATTTATGCCCTTCTGCTATATAAACAATTCAGCGGGTCTGATTTTTTCATAAAACATAAAAGTTAATAAAAAGTTTAAATATAGTTTAAAAAATTGCCCGTAACGGCTGAATAAGCAGGGCATTTTCAGGGATAATAGATAGTAAAATCTACATCAAAAGGAGTAAATTATCATGATGGAAAAAATCACACTGGCGCTGATGATAATCGGCGGACTTAACTGGGGTCTCGTGGGTATCTTCGAGTTTGACCTTGTGGCGTGGCTTTTCGGCGGCTCGGCTTCCCTTATCAGCAGGATAGTTTACGTGCTTATCGCCCTTGCGTCTATCTGGGGCATCACAATGCTTTTCGGCAATTCCGACGAGCCTGCTCACAGCTCCGCAAAGTAGTTTCATATCCGGCGCAGGGAAGATATTTTTCCTGCGTCGGATTTTACTTACAGTAAAATCCTTTTAAAAAAATATTTTTCGTAAATTTTGAAAAAGTATTGACAAATCTGAAAAGATGTGATATAATGTAAGATTATCACAGAAAATGTTTCGACAACTTTTCAAAAGTTTTCAACCGCTTTTCAAAAGAGTTTAAACAGGTTATAAACCGTGATTTTGAATATTTTCAAAGTTTTCAACATAATTCAATCATTTTTATACATCAAAATAATCAAAAAAGTTGAAAAATATTTGTGCAATCATCTGAATTTAAAAAAAATCTCAAAATCCTGTTGACGTTTGCATAATTTTGGTTTATAATATAAATGATGTTAGAAATCGTATGATACTAATTCATAATTAGTTTAACATCCGTTTTGTTGTCTCCTTTCTTTTGTTCTACACACAAATGATTTGTTGTTGCTTTATCTGACCCGCAGGACTTATGTCCTGCATTTTTTTTATTATAAGCTATTGATTATATCCGAAAAATGTGGTAGAATATACTTATACTTATCAATGGAGGAAAAGATAATGGATAAAAAACCTTTTTATATTACTACGCCGATATATTATCCCTCGGGAAATCCCCATATCGGACACTGCTATACCACCGCAGCCTGCGACAGTATAGCAAGATACAGACGCATGCAGGGCTATGATGTGATGTTCCTGACGGGCACCGATGAGCATGGTCTCAAAATTGAACAGAAGGCTAAGGATAAGGGCGTTACTCCCAAGCAGTACGTCGATGAGATAGTTGAGATATTCAAGAACCTCTGGAATACCATGAATATCAGCTATGACCGCTATATCCGCACTACCGACGATTATCACGTTGAGTCGGTGCAGAAGATATTCAAGGCGCTCTACGATAAGGGCTATATCTATAAGGGCAAGTATGTGGGCAAGTACTGCACTCCCTGCGAGAGCTTCTGGACGGATTCTCAGCTGGTCAACGGCAAGTGCCCCGACTGCGGCAGAGATGTTATCGACGCCAGCGAAGAAGCGTACTTTTTCAAGATGTCTCCCTTTGCGGACAGGATAGAAAAGCTGCTCCTTGAGACAGACTATCTCCAGCCCCGCACAAGAGCCGTGGAGCTTGTCAATAACTTCATCAGACCCGGCCTTGAGGATCTCTGCGTTTCAAGAACATCCTTCACATGGGGAATCCCCGTTACATTCGATGAGAAGCATGTTGTTTATGTGTGGATAGACGCGCTCTCCAACTATATCTCCGCGCTGGGCTACATGAACGGGCAATATGACGATTTCGATAAATTCTGGCCTGCGGACGTTCATATGGTCGCAAAGGATATCATGCGCTTCCATGCGATAATCTGGCCCGCAATGCTTATGGCTCTCGATCTTCCTCTGCCGAAGCACCTTGCCGTTCACGGCTGGATAACCTTCAACGGTGAGAAGATGTCCAAGTCTCTGGGCAACGTGGTAGACCCCATCGTGCTTTCCGAGCGCTACGGAGCAGATACTATCAGATATCATATCCTCCGTGAAATGGCGCTGGGCTCTGACAGCTCCTTCTCCAACGAAGTTATGATAAAGCGCATCAATGCTGACCTTGCAAACGATCTGGGCAATCTGGTCTCCAGAACGGTGGCAATGGTCATCAAATACTTTGACGGCACTCTCCCCGCAGAGAAGCAGTCCGCACCCGAGGACAAGGAGCTTATCGACATGGCGCTTGCCCTCCGTGATACCGTGGACAAGCTCATGGACGAGACTCAGCTCAACAATGTCCTTGCGGAAATATTCAAGGTCATCTCCAGAGCCAACAAGTATATCGACGAGACCGCTCCGTGGGTGCTTGCCAAGGACGAGGCAAATAAACCCAGACTGGCTGCTGTGCTGTATAATCTCCTTGAAGCGATACGCATAACCACAACACTGCTGTCCTGCTTCATGCCCTCAACAATGCCTAAGGTATGGGCGCAGACGGGCGTATCACAGGATATGGTCACCTACGAGAATGCGGGAAAATTCGGCGTGCTTCCCGAGAATGTGACCGTTACTAAGGGAGATATCATCTTCCCCAGATTTGATATGGATACCGAGATAGAATATCTCAACAGCCTGCTCCCCGCACCCGAGAACAAGGACGAGGATAAGGACAAGGCAAATCTTACGCCTATCCTCGATACCATAAGCATCGACGATTTTGCAAAGATCGACCTGCGCGTGGCAGAGGTCAAGCAGTGCGAAAAGGTGCCTAAGGCGAAGAAGCTGTTAAAGCTTATCCTCGATGACGGCTTCGGCGAGAGACAGGTGGTTTCGGGAATTGCCAAGTGGTATGCTCCCGAGGACCTTATCGGAAAGAAGATCATCGTGGTGGCAAATCTTGCGCCTGCTAAGCTCTGCGGAGTGGAAAGTCAGGGCATGATAGTGGCAGCCGACGTGGGCGAGGACGCAAAGGTCATCTTCGTTGACAAGGATATCCCCAACGGAAGCAAGCTCAGATAATAAGTGACTTGATCATCGAAAGGAGCAATTTATCATGATAAGAACTAATGCAGAAAAAAAGCCCTTTACGGCTGGAATTATCACGGGTATCGTGGGAATAGTATTTTCTGTTCTGTTTCCCGCGGTGACCTATGGCTGTTCGATACCGGGACTGGTGCTTTCGGTAAAGCGTTCCAAGACCGAAAAGACTACCTGTGCATTTGTGCTGAATGTTGTTGCACTGGCTCTGGCAGTGGCTAATTCCGTAACGGCGGTGTGCATAACCGCAAGAGGCTTCTGCAAGAAGCATACAGGACAGTTCTGAACAGGCTGACGTGATCATCTGACAAATACCCGACAGTCTGCGGTCTGTGCCGTGGACTGTCGTTTTTTATATGGAGGAGAAACATCATGAGAACACTTAAAAAACTGACAAAAGAAAACACCGAAGAGATAATGATCCTGTTTCGGTCGGTATTCACCGCCGAGCCGTGGAAGGACGACTAGAGCGACGAGGATCAGCTTAGAATGTACATCAATGACCTGACGGGAAATAATAATTCGCTGACCTATGGGCTTTACGAGGACGGCGAGCTGGTGGGGCTGTCCATGGGATATGTGATGCACTGGTACATGGCGACTGAGTATTACATCTTTGAGCTGTGCATACGGACGGATAAGCAGGGAAATGGTCTTGGGACTTATTTCCTCGATGAAATGGAAAAGGACCTGCTCTCCCGGAATATAAAGCAGATATTCCTTCAGACCGAGGAACATGTCCCTGCCTATGAGTTTTACAAGAAGCGGGGATTTTTCGTGCTGAACGGTCATATGTCGCTGGGGAAGAACATTGACGGTTGATTTTTTCTGCGGCGTATGATATAATAATAAAAACAAACGGGAGGTCGGAGCGAGTATGTCATTTGAGGAACGTGTGCAGTTTTTGTCCGAAAAGCTGGAGCGTATCGGACGGAACAGAGAAAAGCTGGCAAAGATAATCATCCGCGATGGCTGGGTGGATGAAGCCGATCACACGGAGGAAGAACTGAAAAAATTCGCCGAGGAGCTGAATATCGTCCGCATTGATTTCGACGCGGAGGAAAAAACCATAACGCTGGTCGTTTCTGAGCCGGAGTATCTGGAGGGCGAACTCAGCATTGCGGTGTATGAGGATAATTCTATCGAAACGGAAGGCTGGGTATTCTGAACGGAGGGAAAAATCATGTGCTTTATCTGTGATCGCATCGGAATGATACAGAATGGGACTAACCCATATTTTGTCAGGGAGCTTGAAACGGGATATGTAGTCATCGGCGACAATCAGCATTTCAGAGGGTATACGCTTTTCCTCTGCAAGCAGCATAAAACGGAGCTTTTCTATCTGGACAGAGCCTTTGCCGCGAAATTCATGGAGGAAATGGTACTGGTTGCGGAAGCGGCGAAAAATGCCTTCGGCGCAGAAAAAATGAACTATGAGTGTCTTGGACAGGGCGACGCACATCTTCACTGGCATATATTCCCGCGGGTAATGGGCGATATTGAAAACTACGGAAATAATGGCAAGGGCCCCGTTTGGTGGTATCCTATGGATAAGATGTACGACGACGCGAACCGTCCTACGGATAGTGAGTTAGAGGAATTAAAGTCAAGGCTTGGCGCCGAACTGGATAAGCTGCTGGCGGCTCGTGCTGCGGAGGAAAAATAAATGCTTCTGAAAAAGGTATATAAGGACAACGGCTGGATGCTTGCGGATTATCAGGCTACATGGCAGTACGGATATGATTTTATGCTTGACGCTGCGCAGACTGTGATAGATACGGATCTTAAAGACGATCTTCAGCGAGTGGCAGTGGGCAGGATAGCGGGAGCAGGTCAGGAGGAATGTATAGACGATGTGCGTGCGGCAGGAAATATCCTCCGTAATTGTCCGAAAGCCGCGGAGGAAAACGGCGTTCTTATCGTATCTGGTATCAGCAGGATAATGGGTGTTCCCGTTCAGCTGATGTTTTATGATCAGACAAATATTATAAGGCTGTGCACGCCCGATAAAAGCATTTTCAAAAAGCATGGAAAAAACGCTTTTACAACATATATGAGCAGCATGGAGATAAATGCATACTGTACTGCCGCAGAAAGACGTGTAAGAAAACAGCTGACCGACTCTTCGGAAGAAAAATAAAATACATCGAAAAGGACTGCCGAACCCCGACAGTCCTTTTTGATGAAAAGAGATCAATAATTATCAACTGTTAATTGTTAACTATTAACTGTAAACTCGCGAAATGACCCCGCCTAAGGAGCGAATGACCCCCTCGATGTCCTCGTAGCCGCGGTCGATGTATTCCGCACGGGATATCTCGCTTACTCCCTCAGCGCAGAGAGCCGCCCCCACAAGAGCCGCTCCGCCGCGGAGGTCGGGAGCCTCGGTCTTTGCGCCGTAGAGCCGCTTTACTCCGCTGACGACAGCTACCTTGCCCTCTGCGCGGATATCCGCGCCCATGCGCTGTAATTCTCCTGTGTGGCGGTAGCGGTTCTCGAAGATGTTCTCCACGAAGAGAGTAGTTCCCTCCGCGAGACAGAGAGGTATCATAATGACAGCCTGTGCGTCGGTGGGAAAGCCGGGATAGACCATGGTGCGGATAGTCCCCACGCTTTTGAGTGCGCCCGTTCGGCTTAAATAGATATTTTTTCCGAAAATTTTCAGCCTGCAGCCCATCTGCTCCAGCACCGAAAGGATAGCGTCCATATGAGAGGGCTCGCAGTCCTTTATGAGAATTTCCCCGCCGCATGCCGCAGTGTAGGATAAATATGTAGCACAGGCTATCCTGTCGGGCATAACGCGGTATTCTATGTCGGAGCGCAGCTTTTTCACGCCGCTGATGATAACGGTGCCGCTGCCTGCTCCGCGGATATGTGCTCCGCAGCTGTTCAGGAAGTTCGCAAGGTCGGTTATCTCGGGTTCGCGGGCGGCGTTGGTGATGACGGTCTCGCCCTCGGCAAGGACCGCTGCTAAGATGATATTCTCCGTAGCGCCCACGGACGGGAAGGTGAGAGCTATCCTTGCGCCGTGAAGTCCGTCGGGAGCGGAGCAGATTATCTCGCCGTGCTTTTCGGATATTTCTGCGCCCATTGCCGTAAGGGCGGAAATGTGATAGTCAATGGGACGGGGTCCCAGATTGCACCCGCCCGGAAGCGACAGCCTGCACTGCTCGCAGCGGCCGAGGAGCGCGCCCATGAAAATGACGGAGCAGCGGGTCTCCCGCATAAGCTCGTCGGGGATATCGGCGGAGGTGATAGTCTCAGCGTTGACTGTAACGGTGCCGTCCTTTCCCTCGGCGGAGCAGCCTAAGTGATTGAGTATCCTCATGGCGGCGTAGCGGTCGGATATCCTCGGACAGCCCGTAAAGGTCATCCTGCCGCTGCAAAGCACCGAAGCGGCAAGCAAAGGCAGCACTGAATTTTTAGCTCCCTGAAGCACAATTTCCCCGCCCAGTCGGTCACCGCCGCTGACAACCAGCTTTTGCATAAATTATCCTGCCTTTCATATAAAGTTCGGCAGAATATCCGAAAACCGCGAAATCTGCCTGTAATGTTCATACTGCATATTATTCAGAATTGCCCAAAATGTGATTATACTGCATTTCCGAAGAAATACGGCAGAATGAAATGTATCTGTAGAATAAATAAAGATATTCTGTTAAAACCGAAAAATCCGATCATTTTTTTCGTTATTTTTGTGAATTTACTGTAAAATTCCCCGAAATCTCAAAATCCGCCCGCTGCGCACTTGACAGTTTCGTGATTTGCTGATACAATATAAATATAGATACTTTGAAAATGACGGATAATTATTTTTTAAATTCATATTTCTCTGATTTTTGAGGTATTTATGCAAATCTTACGGCAGTTTCTGCAAGAAATCAAAAATAAATATTCGCAGGCAATGAAGCGCTCCGCCCTTATGATACGGCTTATTTCATAAGGGCGGCGTTTGCAATATATATTTTTCCGCTCTCTGCCGCTGAAAGGAACGATGAATATGAGCGATTTCAACATTGACTCCCTTTATAACTCTTTTGCGGAGAGCAACGTTATCGACCCTAAGTATTTTGAAAAATACGGCGTTAAAAGAGGACTGAGAAATCCCGACGGCACAGGCGTTATGGCAGGCGTTACCAACATCTGCAACGTTCACGGATATGTGGTCAACGAGGGCGAAAAACAGCCCTGCGAGGGCGAGCTTATCTTCCGCGGCTACAACATCAAGGAGCTTATCGGAAAGGCTGTCGCCGAGGATAGGTTCGGCTATGAAGAGATCGTGTATCTTCTTTTGAGCGGCAAGCTTCCCACAAAGTCCGAGCTTGCGGATTTTTCAATGCTGCTCAGCGATAACCGCGCGCTTCCCAACTACTTTTTCGAGGATATGATATTAAAGGCTCCCTCCAAGAATATCATGAATAAGCTTGCCCGTTCCACGCTGGCGCTGTACTCCTACGACGACGACCCGGAGGAGGTCTCCGCCAAGCATGAGATAGATACGGCAATATCACTTATCGCCAAGATGCCCGTTATCATGGTATCGGCATATCAGGTCAAGAGACGGTACTATTACGGAGAATCCATGATAATGCACCCCCTTATCCCGGGACAGTCCGCTGCGGAGAATATCCTGTCCATACTGCGTCCCGACAGATCGTTCACCCGTGATGAAGCGAAGCTCCTCGACCTTATGCTGATGCTCCACGCAGAGCACGGCGGCGGAAATAATTCCACCTTTACCACAAGAGTTCTGACCTCGTCGGGAACGGACCCATATTCTACATATGCGGCAGCTATCGGCTCGCTGAAGGGTCCCCGTCACGGCGGTGCGAACCATAAGGTCATCGAGATGCAGAAGTGCGTCAAGGAAAATGTTCAGAACTGGGAGGACGAGGGCGAGGTAGCTGATTTCCTCCGCAAGATACTCCGCAAGGAGGCAGGCGACGGCAGCGGACTTATCTACGGCATGGGGCATGCGGTATATACGCTGTCCGACCCGAGAGCGGTCATTCTGAAAGAATATGCCCGTTCCATGGCAGAGGGCACAGAGTTTGAAAAGGAATTCCATCTGCTGGAGAGCATAGAGCGGCTCACGCCCGAGCTTTTTGAAGAAGTGAAGGGCAACGGCAAGGTAATGTGTGCGAATATCGACATGTACAGCGGATTTGTATACACCATGTTGGGTATACCGGAGGATCTGTTCACACCATTGTTTGCGGTATCGAGAATGGCAGGCTGGTGTGCGCATAGATTTGAGGAGATATGCACAGGCAGAAGGATAATCCGTCCTGCGTATAAGTCGGTGCTGAAGGAGAAAGAATATATCCCCCTTGATCAAAGAGGCTGATCGAAAATAAACAAAAAACGGATAAGACATCAGGCAAAAGAGCCTGTTATCTTATCCGTTTTTATTATGTTCAGATCAGGGAATGACCGAAGTCCCATCGCCGAAAAATGAGGCGGGATAATCGTCGGTGAGCGGAGCGGCGAGGTAGGTCTCCTCTATCCATCTGACCGCGTCGGCGTGACCCTCCTCGGTGAGAGGATAGACCCTGCTTTCCACATTTTCTGACTTGTCAATGCAGTTTTTCCCGAACCAGATATTGACCGTCATATTATTGTCCGACTTTGAGGGAACTATCTTGTAGTTAAAGCTTTTGTCATATTTTCCGCCGCTGTAGATGCCCCCCTCCGAGAAGAGGAAGAATTTCGGTATTTCCATTACCTTTGAATATGACGATGATGCCATGCTTATCGGTTCCTTTCTTTTTGTAAAGTATATTTCTTTACACATCGGCGAGTTTTCAGCTCTTTCGAGTATGTTCGATATTACAACTTGCTGTGTTTTTGATTCGGGCTTACTTCTCAGCGGCTGTTTCCATCAGCCGCGCACCTTTATTATCAATTCTCAATTATTTAAGCTTGGCAAGTGTACTGTGCCCCTCTTCCAGTGCTTCGATCAGCAGGTCGATCTCCTGCTTTTCCGTTATCCTGCTTATCGAAACTCTTATTGCACTGTCCGCAAGCCTGTCGTTTATGCCCATTGCCGTCAGCACCGAGCTGTGCGCGCCCTTGGAGCATGCCGAGCCGCTGGATACGTAAATGTCCCTGCTCTCCAGAAAATGCAGCATTATTTCCGAACGTATGCCATCAACGGAGAAATTCGTGATGAACGGAGACTTGTTCTCCGCTGTGGAATTTATCGTCACAAAAGGCAGCTTTTTCAGCTTGCTGTTGAGATATTCATTGACAGCTTCGGCGTTCTCGTAAGCGCTGTTCATGGTGGGCATGAGCGCCCTCGCAGCTGCTCCGAACGCCGAGATGAGCGGAACGGATTCCGTGCCCGAGCGCATGCTTTTCTCCTGACCTCCGCCGTACATCAGCGGAGGTATCTTCACGCCCTTTTTGGTGTACATCGCGCCTACGCCCTTCAGGGCATGCACCTTGTGAGCGCTGACTGTGATGAAATCTGCGCACAGCTCGGAAGCCTTGATAGGCAGCTTAAGAAATCCCTGCACCGCGTCGCAGTGGGTGAGACAGTCGGGATATGCACGCTTTACCGCAGAAAATATCTTCCTTACGGGATTTATCGCGCCTGTTTCGTTGTTCACGAGCATGCAGGAAACGAGGAATGTATTTCCGTCCACTGCGGAGATGAAGTCCTCTGCGGATATTTCGCCGTTTCTCATAGGATCTATCCGTACCACCTCAAAGCCGTGTTCTTCGAGATATTTTGCAGGCTTAGCGACGGAGGGGTGTTCAACTGCGGAAATAACGATCTTTTTTTTGCGCTTTCCCATTTTTTCGGCTGCTCCGAAGATAATGGTGTTATTGCACTCGGTAGCGCCCGAGGTAAAGGTGATGCACTCGGGGTCGCACACAAGAGCGGCGGCTATAGCCTTCCGAGCCTCTGTCACGGCATTTTCCGCGTCAAGACCCATTCTGTGCAGGCTGGACGGATTGCCGTAATTTTCCGCCATGCATGCAAAGCAGGCAGATATTGCAGGCTCGCAGGGACGAGTCGTCGCTGCATTGTCGAGATATATTTTCATTTTTATCATTCCTTTTGGGTTTGCTTTTCGGTTGATTGAGATACTGTATATTTAAATGGTCTCGCTGTATTTTCTGAACGGGTTAAGGTTTTCATACGAATGGCTGTTTGTCGTTTTGGTTTCCGGTAACTTCCGCGGGCAGATGTCACCTAAGCCGAAAGTCTCAAAACGAGGCATTGGCAGCGGAGCTGTCCCCGCCGGGCTTTTCTACCTTAATGAGCAGCCGCTCAACATGGCTCTCGTCCGCCGACATTATCTTTACGGTGAAAATGCCGCTCTTGACTTCCTCTCCCGCTTCGGGGATACGCCCGAAAAGCTCCAGCGCCCAGCCGCCTGCTGTGTTGCTGTCGCTCTCTATCAGACTGCGGGGAATGTCCATCTTGTCCTCCATGTCCCAGAGGTTCAGTGACGCGTCCACTTCATACCATGAGCTGCCCAAGTCCACAAAGGAATGGTCCACCTCGTCGCTTTCGTCGTAGATATCGCCCACAAGCTCCTCGATGATGTCCTCCATGGTAATAATGCCGCTGGTGCCGCCGTACTGGTCGTTTATCACGGCGATGTGCTGTTTCTGGCTCTGCATTTCGCGGAATGCTTCGGATATGGTCATAAATTCGGTGAAGTGCAGAGCCTTCTGGATAATATTTCCGATACTGCTCGGAGCCTCCTCCTCGGAGATAAGTCGGAAAAAGTCCTTCTCGTTGACTATGCCGATGATATTGTCAAGATTTTCCTCATAAACGGGCATTCTTGAGTAGCTTTCCGACAGAAACTTCTCCCGTATCTCATCAATGCTTGCGTCCTTTTCGACGGCGCAGACTCTTACACGGGGCACAAGTATCTGTTCCACGGTCTTTTCGTCGAAATCGAGAGCGCTGCGCACGAGATCGCTTTCCTGTTCTTCAAGAACGCCCTCTTCCTCGATCTCGTTGATGATGTATTTCAGTTCGTCCTCGGTAACGCTTGGGGAATTGCCCTTGCTGTACAGCTTGGACACCGCCTTTTTCAGCAGCATGAACAGTGACGACAGCGGTGTGAAGATAATGATAAGAAAATTCAGGGCACCGCCCATGGACAAAGCCATTTTCTCGGCGTTTTCCTTGGCGATGGTCTTGGGGAGTATCTCTCCGAAGATAAGCACCAGCACGGTCATTATTACCGTAGATACGCCCACTCCGCCGTCGCCGAAAAGGCGGGTGAAGATGATCGTCGCCAGCGAGGACGACAGGATATTTACGATATTGTTTCCGATAAGGATAGTGGTAAGTGCCTTATCGTATGTTTCTGCAATTCTGAGCGCTCGTGCAGCTCTTTTGTCGCCGTTGTCTGCATATGCTTTGAGCCTTATTTTGTTCACCGTCGAAAAGGTAGTCTCCGACGCCGAAAAAAAGGCAGAAAATATCAACAGAACAACTATGGCAGCATATTCCATTATATTATGTTTCCTCCAAATGAGCGAGCAGCTGACCGGCTGTTAGCTGTGCTCCGCAGACTGATAGGGGCTAAGACGGACGATTGTCCGCTAATCGCTGTCAGTTCCTATCTGCGGGCTGTTCGCTTGATTTTTTTCACAGTTACTTTTACGGGTTTTTTAGACTTGCTTTCTTCGGCGCGCCTGTAGGCCTCCTCGATGAAGTATTCCTGACAGCTGAGCTTTTCGGCTGCAGCTGCGTCGGGGTCAGCCTCGCTGCGGTACCTGTACTTTCCGTCGGGAAGCTGGAGCCGCGATTTTACGTTATCCGCCAGCATTATATCGAAGATGTTCAGTATACGCCTTTTGATAGTGGGGTCGTTGACGGGAGCGGCTACCTCCACTCTGCGGAGAGTATTCCTCGTCATGAAGTCCGCCGAGGAGATGTAGAGCTTAGTCCTTTCGCCCCGTCCGAAGATGTATATGCGGGAATGTTCAAGATATCGTCCCACGATGCTTCTGACGGTGATATTTTCGGTATAGCCCTTTATCCCCGCCACCAGACAGCATATGCCGCGGATCACCATTTCTATCTTAACGCCCGCATTGGAAGCCTCGATAAGCTTGTCCATGAGTATCTTATCGGTAAGGGAATTGAGCTTAAGTCCGATATATGCGCTTTCTCCGCGCTTAGCAGCCGCTATCTCGAAGTCTATCATTTCGATTATCTTGTTCTGGAGACTTAAGGGCGCCACCAGAAGATGACGGGTATTCTCCACAAGAGTGCCGATAGAAAGTGCATTGAAAACGGTGCCTGCTTCTGCGCCGATATTCATGTCGGCGGTCATAAGGGAAAGGTCGGTGTAAAGAGCAGAGGTCTTTTCGTTGTAGTTTCCGGTGCCTATCTGGGTGATATACTGGAGCTCGCTGCCTGCTTTTCGGGTGATAAGCAGCAGCTTTGAGTGCACTTTAAGATTGTGTGGACCGTAAATTACGGTACAGCCCGCGTCCTCAAGGCGCTTTGACCAGCCGATGTTGTTTTCCTCATCGAAGCGTGCGCGCAGCTCAACGAGAACGAAAACCTCCTTGCCGTTTTCGGCGGCGTTGATAAGGGCTTCGACTATCTTGGAGTTGGAAGCCACACGGTAAAGGGTTATCTTTATGGAAGCCACATCGGGATCGTTGGCTGCTTCGTTCAGCAGAGCGATAAAGGGCTTTATGCTCTCATAGGGGAAGGACAGCATGAGATCGTGCTTTAATATCTGGGGGATAAGCTTCTGATTCTTGTCGAAATCGGGGCTGTCCTGTGGACGGGCAGGCTTGTAGAACAGGTCGGGATATTTTAACTGGATAGCTCCCCTGAGCGGGAATATAAATGACAGGTCATCGGGAGTTTCGGAGCGGAACACCTGATTTGACCGCAGCTCCAGCTTATTGCAGAGGAACTCGATAGCGTCGAAGCCCAGCTCCTTGGAGACCTCCAGTCTTACGGGGGAGAGCTTTTTCCGCTTTTTGAGCAGAGCCTCCATAACATCGCGGAGGTCCACGTCATGGTCGTAGAGAGCCTCCTCCATGTTGATATCGGCATTTCTCGTAACGCGGATAATGCCCTTTGAGAGCACGTTGTAATTCTCGAAAACCTGACTTGCGTAGTGGAGGATAAGGTCCTCCGCCAGCATAAAGCGGATCTTGGTCTTGGCGGGGAGGAAAATAAGTCTTGAAAAGCTTCCGCTCGCAGCGATAAGCCCCATTTTCACGGAGTTTTTTGCTTCAAGGTGAGCGGCGATATAGACCGCCTTGTTTGCAAGGAAGGGGAAGGGATGCCGCTTGTCCACCACCTGCGGGCTTATCAGCGGACGTATCTCGGTGTCGAAATATACGGAAAGATAGTCCTCCTCGTCCCGTGAAAGGTTGCTGAAGTCCACCTGTTCAATATCATATTCGGAGAGTGCGGACATTATTCCCCGGTAGGTATTGTCCCGCACAGGGATAAGCTCGCCCACCCGCTTGTATATCTCGTCAAGCTGTTCGCCTGCGGTCATGCCGGTCTTGTTTTCCTTGTCCTCGGAGTTGACGAGGGTCTGGTCGTAGAGAGAGCCTACCCGTATCATAAAGAACTCGTCCAGATTAGTCTGATAGATCGACGCGAAGAGCAGTCTTTCGCCGAGGGGGACAGACCTGTCCTGTGCCTCCTCCATAACTCTTTCGTTGAATTTCAGCCAGCTGAGCTCGCGGTTATCATAACATTTGTACATTATTTTCTCTCCAATAACATATCAATATTTATCGCAAATGCGGACAGTTTTTCACATAAAGCAAAACTGTCCGCATTGATGCTTCTCATCACTTGATTATTTCAATAATTCCTATAACAGGCAAAGGCTTTCCCTGTGTTTCTTCTGTAGCGGCATAAACGATGTTGATTATGGTAAAAACTAAGAATACGATACCCAGCAGGGAGCCTATAAAGCCGATTATCGGTATCTTTCCGATGATACCGGATATTGCGGAGCCTAAAAAGACGATGCAGGACTGATTTGCCCGGAACTTCAGGTAGGAGGAATTCCTCATATTCCCCGCGATAAGGGGCAGGAAAAACAGAAACGAGAATACAGCCATGAGTATGCCTATGCCCTTATTTTCTCTGATATCTTCCTGATCAAAAAACTGATTGCTCATATTTATGTTCCTTTCCGAAAGGAGCCTGCTCTATACCGAACAGGCTCCCTTGCCTTCAATTGTCAATTGAAGATCACTTAGTGATCACTCTTACCTTGATAACTCCGTCAACAGCCGCAAGCTTAGCAGCCATGGAGTCGGAAACGTCCTTGGAAGCATCGATAAGCGTATATGCATAGTCCTTCTTGGAAGCGTTGGCCATGTTGTCGATATTGATGCCCTCGCCGCCCAGAACGGAGGTCAGCTGTGAGAGCATATTGGGGATATTCTTGTGAAGAACGCATACCTTTGTGCCTTCTGCGTTCATGGAAGCGTTGGGATAGTTCACGCTGTTGGTGATATTGCCGTTCTCGATGTAGTCGATAAGCTCCTTTGCAGCCATAACAGCGCAGTTATCCTCTGCCTCGGGAGTGGAAGCTCCTAAGTGAGGAAGTGCGATAACGCCGTCAACACCGAGTATCTCGTCGTTGGGGAAGTCGGTAACGTATGCTGCTGCCTTGCCGCTGCCGAGAGCTGCGATGATAGCCGCATTGTCTACCAGCTCGCCTCTTGCGAGGTTGATGATCCTTACGCCGTCCTTGCAGAGTGCGAGAGTATCTGCATTGACCGTGCCCTTGGTCTCGGGATTGAAGGGAACGTGGATAGTGATATAGTCAGCCTGCTTGAATATCTCGTTCTTGTCTGCAACGGTCTTTACAGCGGGATCGAGCTTAACGGCGGTATTTACGGAGAGATAGGGGTCATAGCCTACGACCTTCATGCCGAGAGCCACAGCTGCGTTTGCAGCGAGGATACCGATAGCGCCCAGACCGATGATGCCGAGAGTCTTTCCGAATATTTCGGGACCTGCGAACTGGCTCTTGCCCTTTTCCACCATCTTGCCGACTTCTGCGCCGTTGCCCTTAAGACCGTCAGCCCACTTCATAGCAGCGGGTATCTTTCTGGAGGAGATAAGGAGGGCTGTGATAACGAGCTCCTTAACTGCATTAGCGTTAGCTCCGGGGGTGTTGAAAACGACGATGCCCTCTTCCGCGCATCTGTCAACGGGGATATTGTTTGTGCCTGCGCCTGCTCTTCCGATAGCGAGGAGGTTATCGCCGAACTGCATGTCATGCATAGCAGCGGAGCGAACCATGATAGCGTCGGGATTTTCGGGAGCGTCTGCAACGGTATACTTTGCTCTGTCGAAAAGATCTGTTCCCAAAGGCGAGATCTTATTAAGAGTCTGAATATTGTACATTTCAATTTACCTCTTTCGTTAGATGTTTACTGTTCAATTTAATAATAACTGTTCTCAGCTGTTAGCCTTTTCAAATTCGCCCATGAATGCAACGAGCTTTTCAACGCCCTCGATAGGCATTGCGTTGTAGATGGAAGCTCTCATGCCGCCCACTGTTCTGTGGCCCTTGAGGTTCTCGAAGCCTGCTTCCTTAGCCTCCTTGACGAACTTAGCGTCAAGCTCCTCATTGCCTGTAACGAAGGGAACGTTCATGAGGGAGCGGTCTGCGGGATTTACTGTGCCCTTGAACAGCTTGCTGCTGTCGAGATAATCGTACAGTATCTTAGCCTTCTTTTCGTTGTGGACCTTCATTGCTTCAAGTCCGCCCATCTTCTTTATCCACTTGAATACCTTGCCGCAGATGTAGATGCCGTAGCAGGGAGGTGTGTTATAGAGAGAGCCTGCGTCAGCCTGAGTCTTGTACTGGAGCATTGTGGGAGTGTTTTCTATGTAAGGCTTTTCGGGGATAAGGTCCTCGCGGATGATAGCGATAACAACGCCTGCAGGGCCTACATTCTTCTGAACGCCGCCGTAGATAACGCCGTACTTT
>JBJESJ010000033.1:0-16783 GCA_051882725.1 Oscillospiraceae bacterium | reverse complement strand
CGAGCTTGACATCCGATAACCGGCTATATTCATCATCGGCTGTAAATGGCATCTCCTCGGAACAAAATTCAGCAGTGGTGTTCGCTTTTGGTTCTGCTGTGATCGCTAAGGAGGTATTTGATCCGGAATCAGCTGAAGAAGTTTCTGCTGTGGTTTCGGTTGAATAGGATTCTGCCGTGGTCTCAGCGGTCACGGTCTCGGTATCTTCCGGTACATCAGGCTCTCCGTCAGGTCCTGAGGTTACTTCCGACGCAATTATATCATCGTAATAGCTGTCTGACTCGATCTCTGCAGTGCTGTTATTGTTGATTACAGCCACAGCACCTATACCGATGATCAGTACCGCCGCAGCTGCAGCGATAATTCCGGCAGACCCTTTTGAAGAAAGTGCGTGTTCAAGCTCTCTGACATTTGAATATCTCTTCGCAGGATCGGGATTCATACATTTTTTTATGATCTTCTGAGTTTTGGAAGAGACCTTTACTCCTCTGAAATCAGTTTTTCCCGTTACCGGCACTCTGCCGGTAAGTATATAATACATTGATGAACCAATACCGTAAATATCGGTGCGGATATCAACATATGCTTTGCTCACATTCTTGGTCCTGAGCGAAGATCCCGAAGAAGAGTCTGAACCGTCAATAAATTCTGTTTCATCATCGTCTCCGAGAAATCTTGTTTCCTCGTGGAACTCGTCCACGACAACGGGCACATCAATGACCTTCCTGAACTGTTCGGGCGCAGCAAATCCCCTTGAACCTCCTACAGAATATGCCCCGCCTTCGGAAACGATCGTACTGATATTAAAATCAATAAGGCAGATAGAATCATCGGGCTTGAGCATGATGTTTGCAGGCTTGATGTCACTGTGGATAATAGGCGGATTATGATCGTGAAGATATTTTACGGCTGCACAGAGCTGCTTTGTATATTTCAGAACGTCATTTTCGGAAAAGGTCCTGCCGAATGTGATGAGCTGCTTGAAGTTGCTGCCCTCCACAAATTCCATTACAGTATATACATCATTACCATCAATAATGAAATCCAGCACCTGCGGAATATGGTCATTTTTCAGCTGCTTTAAAAGATCGACCTCTGAACGCTGATCGATTATACCTTTTGCCTCGCTTTTCATAAGCTTGATAGCAACAGGCTTACGCATTCTGAGATGATAGCCTCTGTATATGATACCTCCGCTGCCTGAACCTATCTGAGACTTGATTTCATATGTATTATCAAGCACATCTCCGATTTTCAGCATTCTTTTCCCTCCAAAATAACTTCCCCGTAAAATAAAAAAGGAAGTTTTTTAAAGCCATAACATGCGTCATTATTCTTTTTTGTCAATTGTGGTCCGTCGTTACTATGCAGACACATGAGCTTTTTGATTATCCGGAAATCAGACCGGCCTTGATCTTCATTATGGAACTATATCTGTGCTCCGAATTGCTTCTGATATTCCCGCAAATACAGCCTCCATTTTCAGGATGATGATCCTCAATATCCTATAAGCCGCATAACAAGCTTTTGAAAACAATAAAAAAGGGGGCGCTATTCTTTATCCGGTCTCTTTCAACACAAAATAACAGCTTAGCAGCCTTTTTTGATAACTATAATTATGTGATAATACAACCTGCTTTCATATGTAATTATATGCCATAATATTTCAAAAATCAAGACAAATTTGCATTGTTAACAGTTTGTTTACAGTTTTAGTATCCGAGCTGTTAGTATCCATGGGCTTCGTTTTTTCGTCAAGAAAATCAACACAGCTTCTGCAGCCTGCACTGCATCAGCCCCGTTCAGCTTTTATCTGCTCAATACACCATATATGGATCGTTTTCGCAGGATCGTAATACAAAAACAGAATAGAATGTGTTCTGTAAATTAAGGTTATCTTAAGCTTCTCCTTAGCCGATGTTTATATGAGTGATATATAATTATGGAAGAGCAGATCAAAGGAGAAACGATTTGATCAGCGGTTCCATATATCATCGGAGGAGGAATTGAAATGCTTGAATGTATCGGACTTAAGAGATCATATAATGGAAAATATGCGGTCAATGATTTAAGCTTTGCCGTGAATAAGGGCGAGGTATTCGCCTTTCTCGGAAGCAACGGCGCAGGCAAGACCACAACGATCAAAATGATACTGGGACTTGTGAAAAAAGACAGCGGCGAGATGATCACCGATGAAAATATCCGCATCGGATATTCACCCGAAACGCCATATTTCCCGCCATTTCTCACAGGCTATGAGGTGATGGACTATTACGCAAAGATCCAGAAAATCCCCAAAAGTACCCGCAGCGCCGAGATATCAGAGCTTCTCGATACCGTGGGACTGGAAAACAACAAAACTCGGGTCAGGAATTATTCAAAGGGCATGCTGCAGCGGCTGGCACTGGCACAGTCTCTTCTGGGAGACCCCGAGCTGCTTATCCTCGATGAGCCTACCGCAGGACTTGACGCACTCGGACGCTTAGAGATTATCCGGCTTATCGGAAAGCTGAAAAGTGCGGGGAAAACTATCATCATCAATTCGCATATTTTAAACGATATCGAACGGGTCTGCGACCGCGGGATAATCATCAAAAACGGCGTGCAGCTGGGAGAATGGAATAGATCGGACGGAAACGCAAAGAGCCTTGAAGAGATATTCATTGAGCTTGTGGGAGGTATAAGGGAATGACTATCGCACTTACTGCATTTAAGGAAAAGCTTCGCAGAAAGGAGCTTTACATAGTGTCCGCCATAGGGATACTTATTCTGCTCATCTTCGGAACAGGCTCGGGAACGCTGTCCATAGACGGCGTGGCTGTCACCGATCATAAGATACTTGCACCTATACTGCTGACCGTGATAAATGCCGTGGTCTGCATGCTTTCCGTCATAATGAGCCTAAGCACTATCCCCAACGAATACGAACGGAAAACAAGCCATCTGATATGGATCAGAAACGTTTCCCAGCCGCGCTATCACGGCGAGCTTGCCCTCGCAAACATTTTCTCGGGACTTGCTTCCGAAGCCATACTTTTTGCGGCGATGCTCATATTTATGCTTAAAAACGGCAGAGCGGCAGAGCTGTGGCGGCTTTTTCCCGCCTGCCTTATCATCGGAGTGAATGTGGCGGCGGTATGTCTGCTGACAAGCGCTCTGAGCATTGTCCTGCCGAAATTTGCGGCGGGAGCGGTATCTGCCGCGGCAGCACTGGCAGGGATATTCCACAGCCTGCTGTACACTCTTAAGGACATCATCGGAGGCTTCGGCGGACAGCTCATAAAATATGCGCTGAAGCTCATTCCCGACCTTCACGGGATTCAGTCGCAGGCAGGAAATATCATAAGCGGCAAAGAAATTGATATCCATGTGATACTGACGGGACTGGCAGCATGCTATATCTTCTCGGTAATGATAATTCTCTTTAAAAGAAAGGAAGCCTGACCATGAAAAAGCTGATAATAATTCTTACGGGGATAGCCCTTGCTGCGGCAGTTGTCGCTACGGGGACTTACGGTCTGACGCAGAAAAATATCGACATATATGAGCGTGCGGCAGCTATTGACAGCTCGGTCACAGGCTTTGCGGACTTTTCAGTGACAGATTATCCCGTGGCATTTTACGACGGCGAATATGACTATGTGGTCACATGGGAAAACGGCGGCTATAATATCGACAGACGAGCTCCCGTTATCAGCTTTGCAGCTGCGACTGCCTACCCTGTTGACGGCCATTACGAGGTCCTTGCTCCTACCGTTGAAAAGATGTCCTCGCTTTTAGGGATAATGAGCATGGGCGAGGCTGAGTACGGCACGGAGGAACAGGTCGCCACTATATGGCATGAGGCATTCCACTGCTATCAGCTGACAAATTTTTATGATAATATCGAAAAGATATGCTCCGAGGACATTGACGAGAGCATTATCTCCGAATATGCCGACGCCAACTCCGAAGCAGTCCGTCTGTTCACCGAGCAGTCGGAGCTGCTGGAAAAGGCGGTAAAATGTGAAGTTATTGACAATATCCGTGAATATATGATACAATATAAGCAGCTTGATATGCAGAGAAAAGCACTGCTGTCCGAGGACGTGAACGAGCTGGAGGAATACTATACCATAGTTGAGGGAACAGCCTGCTATGTGGAAGCCTGCGTGTACAGAGCACAGCTCCCCGAAAGATTCGCGGAGGAATATATCGACAATATCGGAGAATACAGAAAGGGCTCCTCAAAGTATTACCGCGCGGGAATGGCACAGTGCATGATACTCGGCAAGCTGGATGCGGACTGGAAAAATGAGCTCGATTTTTCCGGACCGCTCACAGATATTATTTACAGAGAACTGGAGATATAACATGGAATACAAGGTACTTGCTGCGGACGATGAAACAGAGCTCTTAGACGCTCTGGAGCTTTACACCGAAAGGGAAAATATCCGTCTGATAAAGGCGGACAACGGGATAACTGCCCTTGAACTGTTTCGGAGCGAAAAGCCTCATCTTGTGCTGCTGGATATTATGATGCCGGGACTGGACGGGTTTGCTGTGCTGAAAAAGATACGTGAGGTGAGCAATATCCCCGCGATAATGCTGACGGCACGGGGCGAGGACTACGACAAGATACTCGGACTTGACATCGGCGCGGACGATTACATCACAAAGCCATACAATCCCATGGTGGTAGTGGCGAGGATAAAGGCACAGCTGCGCAGATGCTATGATTATTCGGACGGCGCGGAAAAATCTGACGATGAACTGAAATGCTTTGATATAGTCCTGAGCGCTGCCGAGGGAAGAGTGACCAAAAACGGAAATCCTGTGGAGCTGACAAAGACCGAATTTCTGATACTGCGGCTGCTGATGGAAAACCCGGGCAGGATATTCACAAAAAAGCAGATATTCGACTATTCCCGTGACAGCGAATTTATCGCTGACGACAACACCGTCATGGTACATATCAGCAATCTGAGGGCTAAAATAGAGGACGACCCTCGTTCGCCGAAGATACTCAAAACAATAAAGGGTCTGGGCTACAAGATAGAAAAGGAGCAGTAAATGAAGATAGGCAAAAGTATTTTCACAAAGCTTATGGTCAGCTTTGTTTTTTATGCTGTTCTGGTGGTGGTCACACTTATACTGTGCCTTATGCTTGAAGCTGTTGTGGTGGGGGAGGGCAGTCCCTTAAGCACTCAGCCATACAGTCTTATCGACGAAAACGGCGAGCCCGTCAATCTTGACATTTCTGAAAAAATCGGCGGCTGGGCAGAAGAACTTGACGAGAACTTCAACGTTATCAATGTATACGGCGAAAAAAAATCCCCCGAGTATTCCTACTCACAGGAGGAAATGCTGAACATCACATCGCCCAACGGAAACACCGATTATGTAGGCTTTTACGTCATCCCTGAAAACAGCCCGAAAAGATTCCTCTGTCTCTACGACAGAAACGTTATGGAGATTCGCCCCACACTCATAGTAAACGGCTTTTCGGAGTATGATACTCCCGATATCACATGGATATTCCTTCCCATAGCCGCAGGGGAGATACTTCTTATCAGCCTGTATCTGAAAAGAAAGATAAAAAAGCCTTTAGACGAGATAGTGTCGGGAATGGAGGACCTGCGTTCGGGAAACAGCAGCGCAAGGGTGAATATCAGGACCGAAGCAGAGTTTGAAAGAATAGTCGATACCTTCAATCATATGGCAGAAGCGCTTGAACGGGAAAGAGCCGAAAAGGAAGAGCTTACCCGAAAGAAGGATCAGATGCTGCTGGAGCTCTCTCACGATATAAAAACTCCCGTTGCGACAATAAAAAGCTATTCAAACGCTTTGGGAGCGGGACTTGTCCCCGATGAAAAAAAACAGGAGATATATCATATCATCGAAGCAAAGGCAGACCGTGTGCATATGCTCTCCGAGGATATGTTCACCATGCTGAAAATGGACAATCCACAGTATAACGTTGAGCTGCAGAGAGTCAACCTCTGCGAATATCTGCGGCAGCTGTGCGCCGAGTATTACGATGAGATAACGGGAGCGGGCTTTGAATTTGATATCCTCATTCCCGACGATGAGATAACAGTGCTTATCGACCCTCATCTTTTTTCGAGGATAATATCAAATCTGCTGTCCAATGCGATGAAATACAATAAATCGGGCAGAGTTATCTCTGCGGAGCTTTTCTCCGCAGACGGCAGGGTATCTGTTACTGTTTCCGATGACGGCGGGGCGATAGACAGCGAGCTTTCGGATAAGCTCTTTGATGCATTTTCCCGCGGAGATAAAGCCCGCAAAACCGACGGCGGAACAGGTCTCGGTCTTGCGATATCAAAACTTATTGCACGCAGACATAACGGTGAGCTATATTATGAAAGGAAAAACGATATGAACTGCTTTACCGTAATGATCGGCTGTGCGGACGCCTGACTGTTCCGATGATAGAAAAAGTCTCCTTTTCGGATCTAATGAATGAGATCCTCCGGAGCCCATTCAAGCTCTGCTGTCCCGCAGAGACCTTTTAAGCATTATGCATTATAAATTCATCTTCAATTTGTGATATATTCCAAATTTCGTAATATTTTATGGATTTTTCACGAAACCTATTGACAAACGGGCAAAGGTTTAGTATAATATAAACATCAAAGGAAAACAGATAGGGATACGGACAGCGAGGTTCTTTGATGTTGATATGACAGTTTCATTACTTTTTCTCTTTTTTTCACAGCAGCAGGGCGGTTTGTATTTATACAGGCCGCCTTTCTGTGTAATTCGCAGAAAAACTGCCGCGAGTTTTACTGATTTGTAAATAAAAACACTATTGCTAAAATATACTTAATATAGTATAATAATATTATGCCGAAATGTTTACGAACGGCTTTGTAATGTGAAAGAAAGGATTGATTTTGTAAAATGTGTGGATTTGTAGGATTTACCAATAAAATAGATAACTCCAACGCCGTCCTCGGAGAAATGATGGACGCTATCAGACACAGAGGCCCCGATTCCGAGGGAAAATTTATCGACGAGCAGATAGCTATGGGCTTCCGCCGCCTCAGCATCATCGACATCTCCGCTTCGGGCGACCAGCCTATCTTCAACGAGGATAAGACCAAGGTGCTGCTTTTCAACGGCGAGATATATAACTACATGGATATACGCAAGGACCTTCTGGAAAAGGGTCACGTCTTCAAGACCAAGACCGATTCCGAGGTGCTGCTCCACGGCTACGAGGAGTACGGCGAGGACCTCCTCAACAAGCTCCGCGGAATGTTTGCCTTTGTCATCTGGGACACCGTTAAAAAGGAGCTTTTCGGCGCAAGAGATTTCTTCGGCATCAAGCCAATGTACTACGCCGAGATGAACGGGACCTTCATGTTCGGCTCGGAGATAAAGGCTTTCCTGCACCACCCCGCCTTCAAAAAGGAACTGAACGAGTCCGCTCTGGAGACCTATCTGACCTTCCAGTACAATCCCTCCGACGAGACCTTCTTCAAGAACGTGTATAAGCTCCCCGCCGCTCACTGCTTCAAGTACAGGGACGGTAAGCTCACCGTAAAGCGCTACTGGGATATCCACTTCAGCGAGGACGGCAAGCCCGACATGGACGGCTGGGTAAACGAGATATCCGATGTGTTCAACGATTCTGTGCGTGCACATAAGATATCCGACGTTGAGGTGGGCAGCTTCCTGTCCAGCGGCGTGGATTCCAGCTATGTTGCGTCCGTTGCCAACGTGGATAAGACCTTCACCGTAGGCTTCGGCGAGGACGAAAGATATAACGAGATAGGCTGGGCAAAGGAATTCTCACAGTATATCCACAAGGAGAATATCAGCCATGTCATAACCCCCGAGGAATACTGGGAAAATATCCCGAAGATACAGTATCACCTTGACGAGCCCCTTGCAGACCCTGCCTGCATCGCGCTGTATTTCGTCTGCCGTGAAGCGGCGAAGTATGTGAAGGTAGTCCTTTCGGGCGAGGGCGCAGATGAGATATTCGGCGGCTATAACGTCTATAAGGAGCCCCTTGCGGCTCCTGCATACAAGGCTCTGCCCCGTCCTATAAGACGCGGTATCGGAAAAGTGGCCGAGCAGCTTCCCGCTAAGCGGGGCGTGAACTTCCTCGTCAGAAACGGCAGGGATATCGAGGAACGCTTCATCGGCAATGCATATATGTTCTCGGAAAAGGACAGGAAAAAGCTCCTTAGGATAAAGACAGACGCACCTGCGGCAATGGAGATAACCCGTCCCTTCTACGACAAGGTCAAGGATAAGGACACTATCACCAAAATGCAGTACCTTGACCTGCACCTGTGGATGACGGGAGATATCCTCTTAAAGGCGGATAAGATGTCCATGGCAAACTCGCTGGAGCTGAGAGTGCCCTTCCTCGACAAGGAGGTCATGGGCGTGGCGGAGCGTATCCCCGTCAAGTACAGAGTAAGCACCGAAAACACCAAGCTTGCCATGCGGCAGGCGGCGCTGAAGGCTGCTCCCCCCAAGACCGCCAACAAGAAAAAGCTGGGCTTCCCCGTGCCTATCAGAGTATGGCTCAAGGAGGACAAATACTATAACATGGTAAAGGACACCTTCACCTCCGAAGCGGGAAAGCATTTCTTCGATACGGATATGCTGATAAAGCTCATGGACGACCACAGAAACGGCAAGGCGGACAACAGCAGAAAGATATGGACAGTGTATACCTTCCTTGTATGGTACAAGGTTTATTTTGAGGATAACATAAACTTTCAAAGGACAGTGATAAAATGAAAAAGCGCAAGATCATTTCATTCGTAACAGCATTGACGGTGATGCTGTCAATGCTGACAGCCTGCGGAGACGTGCCCGAGGAGGATATCACAAGCGAAACTGCCGTGACCTCGGGGCAGACTGAAAGCAAGTCCGATAAGGAGACCGTGTCGGAAACAGCGGAGCTTTTCGGCGAGGATTATGACCCCTTCGCCGAGGACTACGACCCCTACGGCGGAAACGGCGCCTTTACCGTAACTGCGGTGCATAATACGGAAAACACAGCGGAAACCACCGAAGCGGTCACTGCTTCGGAGCAGCCTGCGGAGACCAAAGCTGCAGCGCCGTCCGAAAGCGCAGCTACAACAGCGTCGGAGAGCGGCTCTGTGGGTGCTTCCTCTGCGGAGAAAAGCTCGGGCAGCAGTACCGACAGTAAGACTTCTTCGGGCGATAAAAGCTCTTCCGGGGACGTTACGCTGGAGATAACCAACTCCAACTCATGGAACGACGGCAAGAACGATTTTACGCAGATAGACGTAAATGTGAAGAATAATTCGGATAAGGTCCTGAACGGCTGGACAGTCACTATCAGCGCAGGCAAAAATGCGACAGTGGACCAGTCATGGAACTGCACCATATCCGAGAAAAACGGCGTGCTGACCATAACTCCCGTCAGCTACAACACAAATGTAGAGCCGGGACAGGGCGGCTCCTTCGGGCTTATCCTGAAAAACCCCGATAAGATAGACTCTTCAAAAGCAAAGGTGGAAAGCGGCGGATTTTCCGCTGCGGCGAATGTGAATAACAATAATAATAACAATAATAATAACAATAACGGCAATAATTCGGGTCAGGCAGTAAACCCCAACGGCGGCGGAGTACATCAGGAGCGGGATATCCCCGCACCCACCACCGATGACTGGCTCCATACCGACGGCAGCAGGATACTTGACAGCGAGGGCAGGGAAGTATGGCTCACGGGCATAAACTGGTTCGGCTACAACACGGGCACCAATACCTTTGACGGACTCTGGACCTGCGACCTTGAGACCTCCATCGACAGCATTGCCGACCGCGGCTTCAATCTGCTGAGAATTCCCATCTCCGCCGAGCTTATCAAGCAGTGGTCGGAGGGGAACTATCCCACGGCGAACTTCAATCAGGCGACAAATTATTATCTTGTGGGCATGAACAGCCTTGAGATCTTCGATTATGTAGTGGATCTCTGCCGCGCGGACGGCATCAAGATAATGATAGATATCCACAGCGCCAATACCGACGCATCGGGTCATATGGCGAATATGTGGTACAGTGATAAGATATCCGAAGCGGATTATCTGAACGCGCTGGGCTGGATAGCAAAGCGGTACAAGAACGATGATACCATCATCGCCTACGACCTCGAAAACGAGCCCCACGGCAAGGCATACGAAAACCCCCGTGCAAAGTGGGACGGCTCCACCGACTCCGACAACTGGAAGTACATAGCCGAAAAGGCGGCGAAAAAGGTGCTCTCCGCCAATCCCAACGTGCTTGTCATGATAGAGGGCATCGAGATCTATCCCAAGGACATCAAGACAAACGGCAGCTTCAAGTCCACGGATATGAACGATTACTACTGCACATGGTGGGGAGGAAATCTCCGCGGCGTAAAGAATGACCCTATCGATCTGGGCAAGTATAACGACAAGATAGTCTACTCTCCTCACGATTACGGTCCCACCGTATACGAACAGCCTTGGTTCAAGGGAAACTACACCTTTGACAGCCTCTACAAGGACGCATGGTACGACAACTGGTTCTATATCCAGAAGGAGAACATTGCGCCGCTGCTCATCGGAGAATGGGGCGGCTATATGAGCGAGCCCAACATCACATGGATGACATATCTCCGCAAGCTGATAAAGGATAACCGCATCAATCACACCTTCTGGTGCTTCAACGCAAACTCGGGCGATACGGGCGGACTTGTCAAGGACGATTTCGTCACATGGGACGAGGAAAAGTACAAGTTCGTAAAGGAAGTCCTCTGGCAGCAAGACGGCAAATTCGTAGGACTTGACCATCAGATACCCCTCGGCAAAAACGGCATAACTCTTTCCGAAGTGAAGAAATAATATAACAAGCGCAGATAAGCGGCGGCAATGCTTATCTGCGCTTGTTTCTCTATCTTCCTTTAAAGTTTGCCAAGAAAACGGGAGCTTTTCCGTTATGAAATATATAGCTTTCCAGAGCGGATATCATAGCTGTGCTTTCATCGGCGGCAAGCTCGTAAAGCTCCTGCATAAGAAAGATGTCCGCGCTTTTCACCGAGAATTTTTTCTTTTCGGGGAACACACTGTAAAACAGCCTTTCGGAAAAATGGTGGAGCTCGCAGTAGAATCTGTGTCCCTTTGCCGCGCGGTAAATCTGCTTCGGGGAGATATCATCGTACAGGTCGGAGATGATGCCGCAGCTTTTCGCGGATGGGATAACATGGTAATCCTTTTTGTTCCGGGCGGAGCCTGTGAGTCTGTCACGGTGATACAGCACCTTGTCAAGGGAGCTTTCGGCACGGAAATGATACAGCGGGTCATATTTTCCCCGTTCATGGATAACGGCATGACATTCCCTGTCCAGATAGTAATGGCAGATAAATCCGCAGAGATAGGCAAACGCCATATTTTTCTCCCGCTGACCTTTGTAGGACAGGATAACGCTTTTTCCATGAGCGATAAAGGCTGCGGGGCTTTCCCCGTGCATGGCATAGCCTGTCATAGATATCCTGTTGGGGATAACGGGGTGATAGTAAAAGAAAATATCCGGGCCGTGGAGACCGATAAAAAACAGTCTTCTGTAAGGGAGGAGCCTTCTGCGGATATCGGGAGGAAGCCTCTCGGCGACCCTGCAGCCCATGGAAAAATGCGCATAGGATTCGGGCATATGCACTCTTCTTTCGTTTGATGTGATATTATATATTATATCCGGATTTTCGGGGAAATGCATGGCAGGCTGTGAAAAATCGGAGCATGCGGCATAATATATTGATATCGCTGCAAAAATACCGGCATACCGTGTGTAAGAACACATGTTATGAAAAGATCCGCACAGACTTCGCGCCTGTGCGGATCAAATACTTATTTCCGGTCAAAGTGCAGACAAATGATCTGTGCAAGACCCGGATATTCAAGCTTTTGTACACTATATTATCATTCATTGCTCCTGCGGACCCGATGATTGGGTCTTGTAAGCTTTTCGGCATACATCCTGTCGTCGGCTATCTTCATCAGTTCGTCAAAATCCGACCTGTCAACGGGAGCGGATACCGTTCCTATGCTGGCGGAAAGCTTGAAGGGCTTGTCGCCGATATCGTTGATGCGGTTGAGGTACTTTGTTATCTCGCAGCGGATAAGCTCCTCCGCGGCTTCCGAGTTTACCACCGAAGCGCAGAGCACAAATTCATCTCCGCCGAATCTGCCGCAGATCTTGTTGTTCAGCGAGATGAAATTCAGGGCGCGGGAAATGGAGTTGATGGCGAAATCCCCGCTGTCGTGGCCGTAGGTGTCGTTTATCATTTTCAGACCGTCAAGGTCCACCATAGCCACTGTCATATAGCGGACATTATCCGCATTTCTTATCCTGTCTATCTGTTTGTAGAAGCCGCTGCGGTTGTACAGTCCGGTCATAAAATCATGGTCGGCGATCTCCTCAAGGTTTTTCGCCACATATTTAGCATATTTGACATTGCGATAGCCGCCTATGGCGTAGTTTATGAAGGAGATTATCTGCGGTATCTTTGAGTATGAATCCTGACAGGGCTGATAGGAGAAGCACACATAGCCGTAAGGAACTCCCATATAGCCCAGCGTGTTGAAAAGCAGAGGGGACCTCTTTGACAGCATATAATCTATGTTCGGGAGAACATTTTTCTTTTCAAACTGTACAGGAAGCGTAAGAGGCGCGTCCTCCTTTTCCGCCTTCTGGTAGAGCAGCAGGATATAATCGTCGAAGGGATTGTTTCCGGGCACGTCGTCGCAGGGATTTATCGACTCGTCGAAGCAGCTGTTGTTTATGACGATAGAGGTCTCCGCGAAGTCGGCGCGCTCGAAATTGTCGATTATCTCCTGTGTGGAGGAGCAGTTCATTATCTTTTCGGAAATTGTATGGAATACCAGATCGTAGTCCTGATACATTCTGAACCGCTCGTCGGTATCCTTCAAAAGCTTTCCGGTGTTGATGAGCTTGCGGGGATTTTTGCAGCCGCAGGACTCATAGATATCTACGGAATATTTGATGATATATTTATCCCTGACCTCGCCCTGAGAGAAGATATCGTCG
This sequence comes from Oscillospiraceae bacterium, assembly GCA_051882725.1. Lineage (GTDB taxonomy): Bacteria > Bacillota > Clostridia > Oscillospirales > Ruminococcaceae > RGIG4694. The sequence goes on along the minus strand of JBJESJ010000033.1, from coordinate 3,721 downwards.
GCTATTCCGATGATAGTATCGGCGAGCTCCTCGTTTTTCATGCGGCTCGTGGTTATGGGAGGTATGCAGAACCGTGCCTCGCTTATGCCGTCAAAGCCTGTGATGACGACGTCCTCCGGGACGTTATACCCCTTTTCCTGCAGGAATGAGCAGACCGTGACCGCCATGGAATCGTTTATGCAGATAAACGCCTTTGGTATGCGCTTTTCGGAGTAGAGCCTGTTCATTATCTCCAGCGTGGGGCCCCACCAGTAATCGCCGTAGCCCATCATATCGTCGTGAAACTCGAAGCCGTTTTCGGCGTAGATCTTTTTGAATATCTCGACTCGTCGGTTGGAGATATCGCTGTCCTTGCTGCCTGCGAGGAGGAATATATCGTTTATCCCGTGATATTCCACCACATGGCGGACGACCTCCTCAAAGCCGCTCTCATAGTCGAAGAACACGCTGATGCAGCCTTCACGCTCGGCGCCTATGAGGATAACAGGCACATTGTTTTTCCGTGCGGCTCTGCATATATCCCCCACGGCATTCTTGTCGTATATCTTTTCGTCGAAGATAACGACTGCGTCGATAACGGAAAAATCCATCAGACGGAATACTGCCTTGTCGCAGTCCTCGTTTTTGGTGCCCCAGTAAAGGTCGGAACAGGTGTGATAAATAAATATACGGTAATTTTTTTCCACAGCTGCCTTATTCATAGCGGAGATAATATTGCAGCAGATATTGTCATAAGCTCTCGGAACGCAGAATGCGATAATTTTGTATCCTCTGAACATAACGACCCCCCACGGCCGAAATGACGTTTCCGTCCGAATTTCAGCCCCTAAATACGTACTGTAAAAATATAATTTATTATATCATATATTATTCAAAAAATCAAGAATCATTATATATAATTTTTCAAAAGCTTTATTATGCAGATTTTAAGTCTGACAGGTTTTTCCCGAAATGGGAAAATTTAAAATAAGTATTGACGAATTTGAAAAAATATATTATAATTAGTATAACGCATTGAACGAATGTCCGCAAAAGACCGACGGGCAGATCACGGAGCGCTGCCGGCTTTTCGGAGAACGTCATAAATACAGTCATTATATTCTGTCATCAATCAAATATACAGCATAATATAAATGAATCTGGAGGAACTGTTATGAAGAATATTTTATTCGCCGCTTCCGAATGTGTGCCCTTTATCAAGACAGGCGGTCTTGCCGATGTTGTGGGAACTCTTCCGAAGATGTTCAACAAGGACGAGTTTGACGTGAGAGTCATTATCCCCAATTATACCTGTATCCCCGATAAATACCGCAATAATTTCAAGTATGTGACCCACTTCTATATGGAGCTGGGACACCGCTTTGACAGTGTTCATGTGGGCATTATGGAGTATGAGCTGGACGGCATAAAGTTCTATTTCGTGGACAATGAGTTCTATTTCGGCGGCGCAAAGCCCTATGCCGATACCCGTTACGATATCGAGAAATTCACCTTCTTCAGCAAGGCTGTTCTGGCGATACTTCCCGTTATCAATTTCCGTCCCGATGTTATCCACTGCCATGACTGGCAGGCGGCGCTTATCCCCGTGTTCATGAAGACCATCTACGGCAGCAATTCCTTCTATTCGGGAACAAAGACTATAATGACTATCCATAACCTTCGCTTTCAGGGTATCTGGGACGTGGATACCTTCAAGTATCTTACAGGACTTCCCGATTACATGTTCGCTCCCGATAAGCTGGAGTACAAAAAGGACGCCAATATGCTTAAGGGCGGCATAGTATATTCCGATTATATCACCACAGTCAGCAATACATATGCAGGCGAGATCCAGAGCTGGGAATACGGCGAGGGCTTAGACGGACTTCTCCGTGCAAGGAACCGTACTCTCTGCGGAATAGTCAACGGTATCGACTATGACGCGTACAACCCCTCCAAGGACAAGGATATCGCCAAGACCTACAACAGCAAGACCTTCCGCAAGGCTAAGGAGGCAAATAAGCTTGCTCTTCAGGAGGAGCTGGGTCTCGAAAAGAACGAGGGCAGATTCGTTATCTCCATTATCTCCAGACTTACCGACCAGAAGGGTCTTGACCTTGTAAAATATGTGCTCGACCAGATATGCGACGAGTTTACACAGTTTGTAGTCCTCGGTACAGGCGACGCACAGTATGAAAACCTTTTCAAGCATTATCAGTGGAAGTATAAGGGCAGAGTATCCGCAAATATTTTCTTCTCGGAGCCTCTTGCTCACAGGATATATGCTTCCTCCGACGCTGTGCTCGTTCCTTCGCGATTTGAGCCCTGCGGACTTACTCAGCTTATCGGCATGAGATACGGCAGCCTCCCCATCGTTCGCGAAACGGGCGGACTTAAGGATACGGTCAGCCCCTACAATGAGTACGAAAATACGGGTACGGGCTTCTCCTTTGCGAACTATAACGCAGGCGAGCTTATCAATACCATCAATTACGCCAAGAAGGTGTACTTCGAGAATCGTAAGGAGTGGGACGATATGGTCCGCAGAGCTATGACCGCGGATTATTCATGGAACACCTCCGCTAAAAAGTACGAAGAACTGTACTATCGCATCACATCATGGAATTGAATGAGAAGATAGAGGACGCTTCGGAGGAGACCCCAAAAAAGGGCTTCTTCGATAATATACGCTTCGGAGCGGGGAATATGGTCCTCTGTGCGGGGATAACCGCCGCTTCGTCGCTGCTGGGAATGGACGGGCTATTCAGCGAAGGCGCAATGCTTCCGCTGAGGACCGCCGCTCTTCTGCTGATGCTTGTGAACTGGCTGTTCTCGGCGTATCTGGGAGGACGAGACGGCTGCAGCATATTTGCGGTGTTTTCGCTGTGCTACTGGATAGTGCCGACAGTGATATATGTCGCCTGCGGATTCTCGGTGTCGAATGCCGCCGCTGTGCCGATAATCGGCGAGCTGGGCGGAATGCTGACGATATATCCTTTCAGCTTTGCCGCAAGAGCAATAGGACTTCCCGAATGGTTTTTTTCCGCCGTCATGCTGATAGCGGTCTTGGCTGTATACAAATTTACCAAATCATGTTATAGCGAATAGCTGTTAACAAACAGCTGATATCTAAGGATCAAGCACTTATCGATATCAGCTTCATTCTACATAAGGAGTAATGTAAAACAATGGTTCTGAACGATATGAACGATCTGGTGGCATATGCCAGAGAACAGAAGGTATCCGATATACATATGAATGTGGGTTCGCCGACGATGTTCCGTATCCACGGAAGTCTCGTGCCCTGCGACCTCGCGCTTTCGGACGAGCATGTGACCTACCTGATATATTCCATGTTCGACGAGGAAAAAAAGCGTCTCTTCGAGGCGGGAGAGGACTTGGACTTCGCCCTTGCGGCTCCTGACGGCTCCCGTGCCCGTGTAAACGTGCTGCGTTCAAAGGGACATATCGGAGCGGTACTTCGTCTGCTGAACACCTCCATACCTACTCTGGAGCAGCTCAATCTTCCCGAGGTGCTTATGGAGATAGCTGATCAGCCTCGCGGACTTATCCTTGTTACGGGACCTACGGGCTCGGGTAAATCCACCACCCTTGCTGCGATGATAAATCATGTCAATATGACAAAGCCGGTGCATATCCTCACTATCGAGGACCCTATCGAGTATGTGTATCCGCAGGGTATCGCGGCTGTTCGTCAGAGAGAGGTCGGAGTTGACGTCAA
>JBJESJ010000032.1:0-16946 GCA_051882725.1 Oscillospiraceae bacterium | reverse complement strand
AGCTTTACATTTAAGGTCACTTTCAGAAATCTTCTCAGATACAAGAGCAGATTTTTCATGTCCGTGCTGGGCATTGCAGGCTGCACCTCACTGCTTGTCGCGGGATTCGGACTTCAGCACTCCATCTCTTCCATAGTGGACCTGCAGTTCGGCGGGATACTCACCTATGACGCGGCTGTGGCATTCGATACCGATTCCGACAGTGAAACTCTGGACGGGCTTACGGAGCTTATCGGCGAAAGCGATACGGTCAATTCCTATATGGGCGCATATCAGGCTATCAAGGAGGTATCCTCCGACAGCAGGAGCGTTTCTGACTGCTATATCGTCGCTCCCGAGGACATCAACGAGATCGGCAAATATATCGACCTCCGCGAAAGAAAGTCGGGACTTAAACTGTATATCCCCGAGGACGGAGCAATAATCAACGAAAAGCTTGCAAATATTCTCAGCGTAAAGGTAGGCGATACCATAACCGCCGAGGACGGCAGCAGAGCTCTTACCGTGCTGGGAATAACCGAAAACTACGCCAACAATTACGTATACATCACGCAGAAGACCTGCGGCGAGCTGTTTGGAGAAAGCGCTTCAAATTCCTATCTTATCGACCTTGCGGACGGCTTTGACAGCAGCGCATTTTCCGAAAGGATATTGAAAAACGACGCTGTTCTGTCGGTGACCTTCACCGTTGACGGCGGAGACAGGTTCCGCGACCTTATCGAGAGCCTGACCCTCGTTGTTATCCTGATAATCGTATTTTCGGGAGCACTTGCCTTCGTCATACTGTTCAATCTTGTGACGATAAACGTCAACGAACGTATCCACGAGCTTGCAACCCTTAAGGTGCTGGGCTTCTTCGACGGCGAGGTCTCCTCCTACATCTTCCGTGAGAACATCTTCTCCACGCTGATAGGCATGCTGGTGGGACTTGCCGGCGGAGTGGGTCTGCTTAAGATAGTCATCATCTTTGCCGAAGCAGATTCTGTAATGTTCAACCCCACTATCCCCGCATACTGCTTTGCGGTGGCGGCGGCTATCACGATACTCTTCTCTGCGCTGGTCAATATCACCATGCATTTCAGAATGAAGAAGATAGATATGGCTACCTCGCTTAAGGCTGTGGAATGATCTATCAGTGAATATATCCCCTTTTGCACGTCAAAGGGGGATTTTTTTCATTTTATACGACAAATCTGTATCAATCCGAAAACTTCCGAATAAAATGATATTACAGCACTGTATTCATGTAAATATAGCGCAATATGTATCTGCTATCGCAGAAGAACGGAGTTTTTATGAACGATCCTAAGAAATGTCCCGACTTTTTCAAGGAGGCTGTCAGCATCGAGACACGCCGAATCTTCGATACCTGCTCCGAGAGAGACTGTATCAGCGAGCTTCCCGTATGCCTTGATCCCTGCTGCTGCCTGACCGACTGCATGAACATCATCAAGACCCGCAGCGTTGACGTCAGCCGCGTATGCATCGCCGTCGATAACGTGCCCTTCAAATGCGGCTACTACTCGGTGGATATCACCTACACCTTTGATATCAAAATGGACGCCTACGAAAACAGCTGCACCGAGGAATGTTATCCTCTGACGGGAAGCGCAGTGTGGAACAAGAGGGTCATACTCTACGGCGCAAACGGCGATATCAAGACCTTTTCCAGCGACGAACTCGGACGCAGGAACGATAAGGACGACTGCTGCTGCAAGGTCATCAACAAGCCTAAGGTCACCGTCAGCGTTGTCACTCCCATTGCCCTCGAGACAAAGATAGACTGCAAACGGATAAAGACCTCGGGCAGCTGCGAGCCTGTTCTCGTCAAGGGGATATACATAACTCTCGGGCTGTTTTCGGTGATTCAGCTGACCCGTCCCGTTTCGCTGCTTATCCCCTCATACGATTACTGCATACCCGGCAAGGAATGCTGTTCCCCTGCCGAGTCCCCCTGCGAGATATTCAGCAGGCTTGAATTTCCCACCGAACAGTTCTTCCCCTGCCCCGAGGACGAAAAGCTCTGCGCCTACGAAAAGGATGACGATAACTCTCCAGAATGCGGCACTGACGAACAGGGCTTCTTCGGGGACACAGAGTAAGCCTGCCTTTGAACCGGATCTGATAATACTGCCGCGCCGACGCTATAGAAGCGCTGATTAAGCTTAAAGCATCGTTTACTACGCTCGAAGATCCATAACTGAGAGTGTATTGGAACGATTTGATCAGCGGTTCCATAAGATATCGGCGCGGCATTTTTATATCGGAATAAATTCCTGTAAAAAATTTCACAATTATTTCACAAAAGTATATACCAAATATCCACATTGCTGTATATAATTATCATAAGGATAGTGAACACTTGTCCCGACGACACCCGAAAAAGACAAAAGGAGAACTCAAATGAAAAACAAGACCTCGGGAAAACATCTCACAAAGACCGATATGATACGTATCATAGCTGTTGTGCTGTTTCTTCTCATAGCCGCTGCGATCACTGTCGCAGCGATACCCTACTGCAGGCTCCTCGCCACAGAGGACGGGCTTGCTAAGGCTAAGGAAAGGGTCATGGAAACAGGCGTTCTCGGACCTGTTATATACATGCTGCTCGTGGTGGCGCAGATAATCATCGCATTTATCCCCGGCGGCCCCGTGGAGATACTCGGCGGAGTGCTTTTCGGCACCACAGGGGGAACTGCCATATGCATGCTGGGCTTCCTTCTGGGGACGACCGCTGTTTATTCAATGGTGAAAAAGGTCGGAAAACCTCTGGTTTCGGCGTTTGTCTCCGAGGACAGGTTTGAACGCTTCAAATTTTTAAAGAACGAGAAAAATCTGGAGCTTATCGTTTTTATCATGTTCCTTATCCCCGGTATCCCCAAGGACGCTTTGACCTACTTTATACCGCTGACTCCCATAAACGGAAAGAAATTCTGCATTTTAGCCACTCTCGCCAGATTCCCCGCAACTATCTCATCGGTGATGATAGGCTCTTCTCTGCAGAGCCGCAATCTGACTATGGGGATCATCGCCTTTGTTATAACCGCCGTTCTGGGAATTATTGGCATACTCTACAACAACCGCCAAAAGACAGCTCCGATACAGGGAGCTGCTCCCGCCGAAGAGGATGTCTCTGCCGAAAGCGCCGACCCTTCGGATAAAAAGGCTACCGACCCTCACAAGCGTTGATGCAATGTGTATATATTGTTAAATAAATGTTAAATCCGCGGTGCGATATTGACATATTGTGAAAAATGTGGTATACTTCACATTGTAGGTGCAAATGGCTGTGAGGTCCCACCTGTTCCCATTCCGAACACAGCAGTTAAGCTCACATACGCCGAAAATACTCAGTTGGCGACGACTCGGGAAAATAGGAATGTGCCTGCATAAAATCCGCGCTTTTATAAGTGCGGATTTTTTTACAATTTAGTAAAAATCGGAGGAATATTATGAAAAATAAGATGATCTGCGCCGCTCTCTGCGCTCTGCTTTGCTGCGGGATGTTCGCGGGCTGCGGCGATAATTCAGCCCCTTCGGAGACCGTTTCCGAAGCAGAGATAACGGAAACCGTTTCCGAAGAAACAGCTGCCGTGCCTTCTCCCGTGGTGCTTACCGAGGATACAGTCAAGCTCACCGGAAGAACAGAGCTTATCGGAGACACACTCTGGTGCGCCTTTTCGGGCACCGGCGCGGACTTCATCTACACGGGAAAAGGGCTTGATATCACTATCGTCGGCGACGGCGCTGCCACAGTGGGCTCGGACAATCAGGCAAGAGTGGCTGTCTATGTCAACGGCGAAAGGGTGGTCGATGAAATGATAGACTCCGCCGAAAAGACCTTCCGAGTTGCCGAAAACGACGATATCACCACGTCCGAGATACAGATAATCAAACTTTCCGAGACCGCACAGTCTACCATCGGCATAAAGCCCTTTGTCTTATCCGAGGGCGAATCGATAGCTCCTGCCGAGGCAAAGCCTCTCAAGATAGAATTCATCGGCGATTCCATAACCTGCGGCTACGGCGTTGACGACGAGGTCAAGGAACATCACTTCTCCACCTCCACCGAGGACGTCACCAAGGCTTACGCCTACAAGACCGCACAGCTTCTTGACGCAGATTACAGCATGGTCTCCATCAGCGGCTGGGGCATAATCTCCGGATATACGAGCGACCCCGCAAAAAAGGCGGACAGTCAGCAGATACCACTCTATTACGGCAAGCTGGGCTATTCCTACAACAAGTTCGCGGGAACCACCGCTCCGCAGGATATCGACTGGGATTTCAGCCGCTTCAAATCGGATATCATCGTTATCAATCTCGGCACCAACGACAACAGCTACGTAAAGGGCGACAAGGACAAACGCGCCGAGTTTGAAGCCGCTTACATGGACTTTATCGGTCAGGTCAGGGAAAATAATCCCGACGCCGACATCTTCTGCGTGCTGGGCATTATGGGCGCGGAGCTTTTCAATGACGTGGGCGAAGCTGCACTCTTCTACTCCGAGGATAACAGCGACGACAAGGTGCATTTCCTCCAGCTTCCCACTCAGGACGGCACCCTCGGCTACGCCGCTGACTGGCACCCTACCGAGGCTACTCATCAGGTGGCTGCGGAATATCTCGCAGGTGAGATAAAAACTGCTCTGGGTCTTGAATGAGCGTTTTTCTAATCTGATTTTAATGCAAAATATATGGAAATTAATCCTCGAATGTGGTATTATATATTCAGATAAGGAAAGTTTTCCTTATTATACATCGACATCATGAAAACTCACTTTTTTCGGACATAAACTGCTCAAAATATAATAGGAGGAATTATTAGAATGGACTTTAAGGGACTGACCTCCGCAGAGGTCGAACAGTCACGCAAAGAAAACGGCAGCAACAAGCTGACCGAAACTAAGGGCGAATCCTTCTGGGATAAGCTCAAGGGCAATTTCGACGACCCGATGATAAAGATACTTATCGTGGCTCTTCTGGTCAACGTGGGAATATTTATCCTCGGAAAGATAGGCGTCGTCGCCGAGAGCGTGGAATGGTACGAGCCTCTCGGAATCGCTATCGCAGTTATTCTGGCTACCTTCGTTTCCACCATCTCCGAGTACAACAACGAGAACGCTTTCCAGAAACTGCAGGACGAGGCTTCCCGCATACTCTGCAAGGTGTACCGCGACGGCGCTATCGTTGAGATACCTATCGACGATATCGTGGCAGGCGATTATATCCTGCTCCAGTCCGGCGACAAGATACCCGCTGACGGTATCATCGCAGACGGTACTATCAAGGTTGACCAGTCCGTTTTAAACGGCGAGTCCAAGGAGGCTACCAAAAAGGTAATGCCCGAGGGCTACGTCGAGGACGAGGAAAAGGCACTGGATACTCTTAACGAATACAAGGTATTCAGAGGTACTATCGTATGTTCGGGCAATGCCGTGATGATAGCAAAAACTGTCGGCGACAAGTCCGAGTACGGCAAGATAGCAGCCGAGCTCCAGCAGGACGACGAGAGAGATTCACCTCTTAAGGTAAAGCTGGCAGGCCTTGCAAACGGCATAAGCAAATTCGGCTACATCGGCGGCGTTGCCATTGCAGTGGCACTGCTCTTCTCAAGACTGTTCCTCGAATTTGACGGCGGAGTCACCGCATTCTTTGCAAGAGAATCCTCCGTTTTCGTTCCTGAGCTCATCACTAACATACTTGACGCTATCATTCTTGCGGTCATCATCATCGTAATGGCTGTTCCCGAGGGTCTCCCCCTTATGATAGCCATAGTTTCCGCTCAGAATATGGGCAAGATGCTCAAGGACAACGTACTTGTCCGCAAGATAAACGGTATCGAGACAGCAGGCTCTCTCAATATCCTCTTCTCCGATAAGACAGGTACTATCACAAAGGGTCAGCTTGAAGTAGTTACCTTCGTGGACGGCTACGGCACCGAATACAAGTCCGTGGACGAGACCGAAGGCAAGCTCAAGGACCTTCTCACAATGTCGATAATCGACAACTCCACCTCCGTTATCAACGAGGGCCGTGCTATCGGCGGAAACGCTACCGAACGTGCAGTGCTTACCTTCGCTGTCGGCAGCAAGACTCCCGAGGGCGTGGAAAAGCTTGCTAATATCCCCTTCAACAGCGACAACAAGTACTCCGCTACCACCATTTCGGTTAACGGTGAAAGGCTCACTCTTATCAAGGGTGCTCCCGAAAAGATCGTTGAACGCTGCAAGTACTTCTACAATTCTAAGGGCGAAAAGGTGCCTGTAAGCGGCAACTGGGTCATCGACGACAAGATGAACGAAATGGCCGGACGCGCTATCAGAGTCCTCGCTCTCGCAGTTTCCGACAAGACCATCGACAGGGACAGCGATAAGCTCCCCAACGGCGAATGGACGCTGGTCGGCATCCTCGGCATCAGAGACGAGGTACGCCCCGAATCCATCACCGCTATCAAGGAAGTGCACAGCGCAGGCGTTCAGGTCGTTATGATAACCGGCGACCGCAAGGATACCGCATGTGCTATCGCTAAGGAGGCAGGCATCATCGACATCGACGACGCTGTTACTCTTACCTCCGACGAGCTTTCCAAGCTCTCCGACGACGAGATCAAAAAGATACTCCCCCGCTTAAGAGTTATCTCAAGAGCACTTCCCTCCGACAAGTCAAGACTTGTCCGCATCGCACAGGAGCTTGACCTCGTTGCAGGTATGACAGGCGACGGCGTAAATGACAGCCCCGCTCTGAAAAAGGCAGACGTCGGCTTTGCAATGGGCGGCGGTACCGAAGTCGCAAAGGAAGCCTCCGATATCGTTATCCTCGATGACAACTTCAATTCCATCGACAAGGCTATCCTTTACGGACGCACCATCTTCAATTCAATCAGAAAATTCATCATATTCCAGCTTACCATCAACGTTGCGGCAGTTGCAGTTTCCTTCATCTGCCCGCTGCTGGGAATGGACAATCCTCTGTCCATTATCCAGATACTCTGGGTAAACCTCGTAATGGACACACTTGCTGCGCTGGCATTCGGCGGCGAGCCCGCTCTCTCCAGATACATGCAGGAAAAGCCCAAGTCCAGAAAGGAACCCATTATCTCCAAGTATATGTGGTCGGAGATCATCACAGGCTCTGCATGGGCGCTTATCCTCAGCATGGCGTTCCTGCTGTTCTCCCCCATTCAGAGCGTATTCATCAAGGACGTTCCCATTTCTCAGCAGGAGTTTGACATGACTCAGGAATACGAATCGTCTATCCCCACATTCTACGTTCCCAGTCCCGAGCATGACGCTGAGATAATCAACGACGACGGCACCGTTTCCACAAGGTTTGACGCCCTGTTCTCGGGATACTTCGCACTGTTCATCTTCATTGCAGTGTTCAACGCATTCAACGCAAGGACCGAAAAGGCTAATCTGTTCGACAACATCGGCAAAAACAGCGGCTTCCTTAAAATACTCGGACTTATCACCGTGGTACAGATCGGCATGATCTACCTCGGCGGAAAGGTCATGAACTGCGTACCGTTAAATCTTTCACAGTGGTGCGTTGTTCTGGGAATGGCAGTATCCATTATCCCAGTGGATCTTATCAGAAAGGGCATTGTTGCTCTCAGAGCTAAGTCTTCAAAGGCATAATGACGAAAATCGGAGCCGCGTCCCCGCGGTCTGCGGCTCCGTAAACATATCGGGAGCATAACTCCGAAAGAGAAAGGAATGTTTAACATGTCTGTAAACTTACAGAAGGGTCAGAAGGTAGACCTTACAAAAAATAATCAGGGACTTTCAAGAGTTATCGTGGGTCTGGGCTGGGACGAGGTCGCTCAGAAAAGGGGTCTTTTCTCGAAAAAGCCCGCCGACATCGACTGCGACGCATCGGCTATCATGCTCACTGCTGGAGATAAGCTCTCCTCCAACAGCGACGTGGTATTCTATCACAATCTCCGCCACAGCAGCGGCGCCGTTAATCATCAGGGCGATAACCTCACCGGCGCAGGCGACGGCGATGACGAGCAGATCATCGTAGACCTTAAAAAGGTCCCCGACCAGTATCAGAAGATTGTTTTCGTTGTCACGATCTATCAGGCAAGAGAGCGCGCTCAACATTTTGGACTTATCCAGAACGCATTTATCCGCATCGTTGACGCTTCCAACGGCAGCGAGCTCTGCAAGTTCAATCTTTCCGAGAATTATTCGGGAAGCACCGCAATGATCTTCGGCGAGCTTTACCGCTATAACGGCGAATGGAAGTTCAGCGCTGTGGGTCAGCCTACCAACGACAACGGCATCTCCGAAATGGCTAAAAGATTTCTGTAATTAACAGCATATTATTTATATATCGAAAGGAAGTTAGTATTATGGGAGTAAATCTTTCAAAAGGACAAAAGGTCAGCCTTGAAAAGTCTATGACCCTTGCACTGGTCGGACTGGGCTGGGACACAAACAAGTATGACGGCGGATATGATTTCGACCTTGATGCCGCAGCATTCCTTCTTGACGAAAACGGTAAGGTCACCTGCGATGAAGACTTCGTATTCTACAACAACTTAGAACATAATAGCGGCTCAGTTAAGCACACCGGAGATAATCTCACAGGCGCAGGCGAAGGCGACGACGAGGTGATCCTCATCGACTTCACAAAGGTGCCCGCTAATATCAGCAGGATTGCTATTACCGTTACTATCCACGAGGCACAGTCGAGAAATCAGAATTTCGGTCAGGTCTCCAACGCTTACGTAAGAGTTGCTAAGCGCAGCTCCGAGGACGACTTCGCAGGCGAGGAAGCTCTCAGATACGACCTTGCAGAGGATTTCTCCATTGAGACCGCTATCGTTGTCTGCGAGATATACCGCAGAAACGGCGAGTGGAAATTCAGCGCAGTTGGCGCAGGCTATCAGGGCGGACTTGCTGCTCTCTGCCGCAGCTTCGGCGTTAATGTCTGACGTGGTCAGCAATTAGCATATCAGCGTTCGGCAAACATTGAGCACCGTTATCATATGGATATTATTGCTCGGCTCAGTCAGAACGGTCAAAAAGATCCACCGGAGAATGGGATTTATGTTCTCCGGTGGATTTTTATTGCCTGATTAATATTTCGTTATTCACTATATCCTATTTAAGTTTTTTGACGGAAACCGTCACCAGCAGCCCATGCTCGTCATTGGAAGTCAGGAACTGCACTCCGTCGCTTATCATGATGCTACCGCTTCCTGCGGGGACTGAATTTCCTCCGGGTGAAACAAGCCCGCTTATATGCTCATTGGCAAGGAACCAGTTACCTTTATAATTGCAGATGTACCCAAGCCGCTGCTTGTCCGCCTTTTCATCGGGGAAGATGTTGTCCTTGATATGCCAGCCGAATATCGGCGTGTTGTTCACTGCCAGCAGCTTTGAGTATCTCCGCCATTTTCCCTTCTGTCCCCTGATATGTCTGCTGAAATTCAGCTGTACCAGCTCCGTATCATCGATCCTTGTTCCGCAGAACGGACAGACAGGAGCATCAAGATCATACAGTACGAACCATTTATAATCGCAGTTGGGATTGGAGCAGCGGTGCATCTGATCCCATGTGCGTACCAGTCCCCTTTCCCACTCCATAGCGGTGGGACGCTTATCGGGGTCGTGAAGTCCGTCCACAAATGCACGCAGGAACAGGCTCTCAAGCTCGGGTCCCAGATCGTGGATAGTCACCTTAAGGTCTGCGGGACGATTTGACGTGTCATATGGATCCTCGATAAAGGTCGCCATTGGTCCAAGCGCAAGATAATCGTCCTTTTCGGCAGATTCTGCGGAATATATCTTCGGTCCGATTATCGGGTGACGCCGCAGCAGATATTCATATATCAGCACCGCAAGGGCATGGAGGTCGGTATATGCATTGGGAGCCTTTCTGTTGGGGTCTCCCACAGGAAGCTCCAAGCTTTCCACCACCTCGGGAGCGATATATCCCCTCGTGCCCGCAACCTCGGGAGGATATATCCCCGGGACAACAAGGGAATCAATGTCGATAACTACGCAATTGCCCGATTTCGGGTCGATAAGCACGTTATTATTGGACAGGTCGGAATGAGCAAGCCCCGCCTGATGGAGCCGTCTTATCGAACGGGAAAGCAGCAGCGCTGTCTGGAGCATGGTATGAAAATCTCCAAGCTCCGCGGGATTCAGGTATTTGCGGTTCTTTCCCGTGAACCAGTTGCTTTTCTTGTCCTTTCCCTTTAAATCGAGGATATCCGACGCATTGCTGCCGAAAAAGAAGCTTCTCGGATAGGTGGGCGATACAATGCCGAATTCGGGATAGACCACAATATCCGTGGGCCAACAGAATCTCTTCGAGAAATACTCTGCAGTTTTCTCGTCGTTGCCCACAGCTCCGCCTTTGCTTTCGGGCAGAGTGGGATTATATCTTGTGAGTATGGCTTCCAGTCGGGAGCGCATGTTCATATCCACCTTCGAGGGGTCGTTGAAAAACTGCACCACATACGACCTGTCGGGTGAAAAATAGGTGTATTTCATTCCTCCCGCAGGCGGATTATCTGTAATAACGTAAGGTATCTTCCGTCCGTCTGCAAGAGTTGCCTGACCTATACTGCTCATTGGATATCCTGTCCTTTCCCGGCGAGAGTGTTGTCAATGCCGATGATAAGCAGTGTGCGGTCGTCAAAGGAGCCGCGGCGGACATAGTTATCCAGCCATTTTTCAAGCTGCTCGGAGGGGTCGGAGCACACCTCTATCCCGAATGAACGCAGAGAAGCTGCTGCCGCCACATCGGGCATGCTCCAGAGCTGCTCTTCGGAAAGCCCCGTATCCTCGCATACCTTCGAGATATACTGATACTCAAAGGTGACATCGTTATCATTCACCCAGATATTCTTATCGGGACGGGGTATCTTGCTGATATAGGGACGGTTCACATCGGTTATCTCCGCGTCTGCAGCGGGGACAATTCCGTTTGCGGACAGGTCCATGAAAAGCCTAAGCATCTCAGGATTATTGGGGAAATAATCGTCTGCCACGCCGTCAGACATAAGCATAACATGAGTGCAGGGACGGCGGGTTATCTTTGTGCGCTTCATGAGTGCTTCGGGAGTCTTCATTTTCGGTGTGGTGATAAAATCCGTTTCCCCCGAAAATTCGCCGCTGTCCGCAGCTCCCATAAGACTTAATGCGGAGGAATACTCACCGTCAGCATTAACTGCCGCGATCATTCCGTCCCCTATCTGAACGGATATGACAAGGCTCTCCGCACTGCCCGTTTCCTCGGAGATAACGGGTATCACCGCCGCGATAAGCAGCGTTGCGGAATAATCCGAAAGCTCGGGCTCCCGACCCGCAGCCTCGATAAGCTCCTTATCGGTCCTGCGCTTTTCCGCCTCGTCCTCCACAGCCTTGGCAGCTTCGGCTGCCGCATTTTGGATCATCCCCGCCAGCTCGGAGCACACGCGGTTGAACTCGGGGTCTGAATAGGCTCTTGCCGCATAGGACACCGCTTCGGTATTTTTATTGAAATACCCGGTAAATTCCTGCTTCATTACCTTTACAGCCGCTTCGCAGGCAGTTTTTGCGCCTATTCTGGAGAACAGCTTTGAGCCCGCTCCGTCGGCAACGGCAGCAAATGCCATACCTCCGCCGAAGTCGTACTCGAACCAGTCGTCGCAGTTGGTGCCGTCGTGCTTATGCATTTTTCCGCGGACTCTTGCGGCGGTGACGGAAAGCCGATTATCGGGGTCCATACTATACGAATGACGGTACTCAGGATATTTTTCGGGCTTTTCGGGAATGGGATTATATCTCCAGAGCGACGAAGTATGAGCTGTCACTTCGTTGTCTGACAGAGCCTTTACCTCGGCTGTTTCCTCGGCGGAATTCTCCTCCGCCTTATTTTCTGAAATTATTTCATCTGCTGCTTTAACAGGCTCGTTGTTCATATCTTCGGCACCCCCGTTTTGATGAACTTATCAAAGGATTATTCTTACGGTACGATAACAAATCCCTGAGGCGGAGGAGGGAGCTCCATAGCCTCGCCGGGCTTTGCGTCCAGACTCTTGGAGGACATCTTTATCGAACCCGATACCCATGCGAAGAACTGTGCAAGGTCGCCTGCGGAAAGGTTGTTCATAAGCAGAACATTGTCGGTGATCTCCTTTAAAACGGTGGTATCCGCATAGGAACCCGCCGCGCATGCGATAATATTAGCAGGCTTGGTGTTTTTGAGCTCGGCAGCTGCACTGCGGAAATCGTCGGTAGGCGCGCCGTCAGTCAGCAGGAACACCAGCGGTCTCCAGTCTCCCTTCTGTGTGGGCGTGGATTTCTTCACCTCGGTATTGATGCACTGGGTGAGAAGCCTTAAAGCCGCTCCCAGAGAGGTGCTTCCGCCTGCGGTTATCTGGGGCTCCTTAAAGAGCATAAGCTCGGTGAGCGGAGTAACCTGCTGCGCCGAGGAAGCAAATGTGATGACCGAAAGATAAGCGGTCTCAAGTGCCTGAGGGTCTCCTCTGAGCTCGGAAACAAGCGCCTTCACGCCCTGTCTTACAGCTTCGATGGGGTCGCCCGACATTGAGCCCGACGTATCAAGCAGAAGATACACAGGAAGTCTTCTTGAAAAATCTGACATAATATCGATCCTTTCATTGGGAAATTATTTCACATTTTATCGGTATAATATCATTATAAATCCAAATGGATATTTTGTCAAGTTACATTACAAAATAATGAAAAATCACGCCGCAGCAGTCATGACATTGTTTGTCACGATTGCGTCGTTGAACGTGTTTTTGATGTAAGAACAAATTATCTATCAGTTATTTTTTTCTTTTAATGCCGGATATCAATGCAAAAAAAACAAATTGCCCAAATGATGAGCATAACAATTCAAATCGGAATAAAGATCGCATCCTATTTCCAATCATTTGCATTTGGTTTTTCAAGCCATAATGCCGATATCAATAGGATAGAGAAGAAAAGCCAGAATACACTTATTATGCTGTATATATTTCCAATAATGACCTTTTTCATAAAAACATCTCACTTTTTATAAACATCGAATTATCCTTTATCAAATTATACCACACATCACAAAAAGTCAGTCCGTTTCCTGCTTCAGACAGGAAACGGACTGAAAGTTTATAACCCGTATTCACTTAAAATATTCCTGCTGTATTCCACAGGCTTCTTCTCAAAAAGGACCTTTCCCTTTCTCACAGACATCACCGCTCCCGCACGGTTACGCAGAGCGTCAAAATCGTTCTCCGCGTCTATCACGATAAAGCTTGCGGGATTGCCCTCGCGGATATAGTAGCTTTCCCCTAAATGCAGCGTTTTTGCTCCGTTTCGGGATATCAGGTCAAGAGCATTTTTCATGTACTCGGGAGAAGTCAGATGACAGATATGAGATCCCGCGTCCAGCACATACATCAGATTTCCGTTTCCCAGCGGATACCAAGGGTCACAGATGGAATCCTGCGCAAAGCACACGTTAATCCCTTCATCCAGAAGTTCTTTTACTCGGGTAAGTCCTCTGCGCTTCGGGTAGGTATCGTATCTTCCCTGAAGATGTATATTCTCCGTGGGACAGGATATGAAATTCAGCCCCGACTTTTTCAGCAGCTTGAACAGCTTGAAAGCATATGCGTTGTTATAGGATCCCATGGCACAGGTGTGGCTTGCGGTGGTCTTTTCGCCTATGCCGTTAGCCATTGCCTCATATGCCAGCAGCTCAACGAAGCGGGAAGCTTCGTCGTCGGTCTCGTCGCAGTGAACATCCACCAGCTTGTCATACTTCACCGCCAGCTCCACAGCCTTTTTCACCGATAACGCACCCATTTCGGAGGTGAACTCAAAATGCGGGATAGCTCCCACACAGTCTGCGCCCATTTTCAGCGCTTCCTCCACCAATTCCGCTCCTCCTTTGTAGGAGTACATTCCCTCCTGAGGAAAAGCAACTATCTGTATATCAGCCAGATCGGACATTTCCTCCCGAAGCTTCAGCATTGCTTTCAGCCCCGTAAGCTTCGGGTCGGTCACGTCCACATGAGTACGGATATACTGCGTACCGCCCAGTATCTGCTCCCGCAGACCTGCCTTTGCTCTTTCGGCGATATCGGCTTCGGACAGCACGCTCTTAGATTCCGACCAGCTTGCTATCCCGTCGAAAAGCGTGCCCGTGCCGTTTTCGGAAAAGCTCTCCGCAGTGAAAACATAGTCCAGATGAATATGAGAGTCACAGTATGGCTCACAGACAAGCTTACCTTTCAGATCGGTCACGTCCTGTCCCTTTTTTTCCTCTTCGGTGAGCTTTCCTATTTTTCTGAAGATCCCTTCCTCAACAAGGATATCGGCAAGACCTGTGCTTCCTCTCAGCCTTGCGTTTTTGTAGACTGCCATTTTATGCTCATTCCTTTACTATTTTGATTTTACCTCGACAATTTCCTTGACGATATACATTCCCAGTGTGAGGATTATCATAAACAACGCCGCCACCGCAAGAGTAGGGTCGATGTTAGTCCTCATGTTCTCCCACATTACCATGGTCAGGGTCTTTGTGTTCGCACCCGATACGAAGGTTGTCACCACTACCTCGTCAAGGCTCGTCACAAACGCAAACAGCACCGATGATACCAGCGACGATCTTACCGTGGGAAGAGTTACCTTGAAAAAAGCTCCTATGGGAGTACTTCCCATGCTCATGGCGGCAAGCTCCAGATTTTCATTGACGTTCGCAAAGCCGGAAAGCATAGTCACGAACACCATAGGTATCCCCAGAAGAGTATGCGCAAGGACCAGTCCCACAAAGCTGTTTGTCAGACCTATCGGCGCAAAGGTGGTATATATCGCCGCGCCCACAACTACTACGGGGACTACCATGGGCGATATCATGATACTCATAAAAA
Organism: Oscillospiraceae bacterium; assembly: GCA_051882725.1. Lineage (GTDB taxonomy): Bacteria > Bacillota > Clostridia > Oscillospirales > Ruminococcaceae > RGIG4694. Next base: position 2,059 of record JBJESJ010000032.1, on the reverse strand, counting down.
TGGATTTGCCCTTGAAGTCCAGCTTGTTCATGGCAAGGGCAGCCATTGTTCCCAGTGCGGTTGCGACTACCGCCGATATAACAGCAATGATAAGGCTGCGCTCCATTCCCACTATCCACTCAGAATTGTTGAAGAATTTCTCAAACCACTTGAAGGAGAACTCCTCAACGGGAAACTTGAAGTAGTTCAGCGAGGTGAACGCCTGCGGGATTATCACCAGTGCGGGAAGTATCATCACAATGATAAGCAGTACAACATATACATGCAGCATAATTCTCCCCCTTACTTCTTAACATTCGGAACAAAGATGTTTCCGACAAATTTAAAGGCTATCCCCACAATGAGGAATACTATCACCAGCAGCTCAAAGCTCATTGCCGCCGCTAAATTGGAGTTGAAATTGTTCATGTTCTCCTCGATGAGGTTGGACATCATCATGTTGTCAGGGCCGCCCAGCAGCGCAGGCGCGATATAGAATCCCAGCGATAGCACGAAAACCATCAGCGAGCCCGAAAATATCCCCGGTACAGAAAGCGGCAGAAATACGTCGATGAAGCTCTTCGCAGGACGTGCGCCCATTACCTCTGCTGCGGTGGAAAGATTGGCGTCTATGCCCTCCATGTTGGACTGCAGGCTCAGAAACATGTACGGCAGCAGAATGTGGGTCATGGAAATACATACCGCTGTTGTGGTGTACAGAAACTGTATCGGCTCGTCGGTTATTTTCAGAAACATCAGAAGCTGATTAAGCACGCCGTTTGTCTGGAGGATTATCTGCCATGCGAATATCCTTACCAGCATGCTTATCCAGTACGGGATAAGTATGCCGCCTGTGATAAGCCTGCGGACAATGGGCTTTTTCGCCCTCACCGAAAGATACGCCGCCGGATATGCCAGAAGAAGACAGAGCACCGTTACGATAACTCCCGTTTTCAGCGTGTTCAGAAGCACCTTGATGTACAGCGGCTCGGTCAGTATCTTGATGTAATTGTCAAGAGTAAATCCCTCCGCTCCCGTGAAGCTTTTTTTCAGCGTTCCCAGCATGGGAACTATCAGCGCAGCAGCTACAAAAAGCACAGGAAGAAGCATAATTATCCATTTCAGCTTGTCAAGCCCTGCTATCCTGTGAGACAGCGGAACGCCCTTTGCGTTTATATCGCCGGAAATATTGCGGTTTATTTCAGCCATATCTTCACTTCCCTTTTGAACTCCGCCGCATATATCGCATGACATATGCGGCGGTCCGAATTATTTATCTGTTATGATACGAGCCATGTGTTGAAGCGTTCCTCCACCTCGGAGAGGTTTTCTGCCCAGTAGCTGTTATCGAGATATATCTCGTTTGCAAGCTGCTCGTCGGACTGTCCCAGCTCATGCTTTAAGGTATCGTCCATGAGAGCAACCGCATCGGGATTGGTTGAACCGTAAGGGATACGCTTGGAGAACTCATACTGCTGATTCGCTTCGCTTGCGTACTCGATGAACTTCATCGCATTCTCAAGATTGGGTGCATTTTTGGGAACTACCCAGCCTGCGGATATCATGATACCTCCGTTGTAGGTCATGTCGATAGGCGAACCCTCGTCCTTGGCAGTGGCGATCCTTCCGCTCCACGCAAGAGCAAAGTCCGCCTCGCCCGTGGAGAGCATCTGCGAAGGCTCCGCGCCCTTTGTCCACCATACGATGCTGTCCTTGACGGTGTCAAGCTTAGCGAAGGCTCTGTCCAGATCAAGAGGATAAAGCTCGTCCATAGCCACGCCGTCCGCCAGCAGAGCAGCCTCCAGAACGGTCACGGGATACTGCCATACGGCACGCTTTCCGGGATATTTCTCGGTATCAAAGAAATCAGCCCAGTTCTGAGGAGCGGTGTCCTCGGTGTACTTTTCGGTGTTCCATGCGATGACCGAGGTGTATATCTCCGCGCCCATTACATATTCAAGCTGCACCTCTTCGTCGATCTTGGTGGTGATAACGCTGTAGTCCATAGGCTCCAGATAGCCCTCGCTGCCTGCGTATACTCCCCAGTAAGCGTCGCAGTTCATAACGTCCCACTCGGTGG
>JBJESJ010000031.1:0-3739 GCA_051882725.1 Oscillospiraceae bacterium | reverse complement strand
GCCCGGTGAGAAAAATTCGGATTATTCGCTTTCTGTGGATAAGTATGTGCTCACCACCGAATCTGTGAACGAAAATGAGATCGTTCTGAAATGGACCTATCCCGCGACCACAAACTCCACTAATCCCACAGGCTATGCAAAGAATGAAGAGGATTTTATAATCAGCTATTCCTATGCCCTTAATGAGGAGGAGACGAGATCCGATTCGATAAGCGGTGTCAGCGTGACTCCCGACAGCAAGAATAATTATACCTATAAGATAACGACCTCCGAAAACGGTACATTTAAGCCAGGCATCGAATATACCTTTACGGTCTCGCAGGTATGCCCCGACAGTACTCACGAGCACTTCTTCACGAGCAATGAGGCAAGAGCTAAATCTGCCGTAAAACCCACTGTTCAGCCTGTTCTTACTGTCGAAAACGGAAACAGAGAGTTTTCTGTTATCGCAGAGCTTCCTGCCGATTATGTTCAGGACCCGTATAATCCCATAGCAGGCTATCATATGCAGATATTCTCCAAAAACGGCGACCAGAAGGGCGATCTGCTCCATGACAGCTATATGACCGCTGATGATACGGGCTATGCTTTTGAACGTATCCAGACATTTAATGAGAGCAAGGGCTCAAATCCTGCTTCTCCTCTGAATAATACCGAGTATATCGTGGAGATTACTCCCTTTGTTCATTCACAGCATGAGAACAGCTCCAGCTATGCCGATCTGCCTTCCACACCATACAATACTAACGGATACAAGCCTTATCCTATCGAGGGCGACGCCGATACTCTCGTGACCGATGTGGCTACTCCCACAAATAATCTTACGCTCAGGGTATCGTGGAACAACTCTGACAAGCCCAGTGGAAGAGGCGCTCTTCTTACATGGAATACCGTCAACGATAAGGCTCAGTATTACAGGATAATCAGAAGAAGACTTGACGGCACAAAGGAAGAAAACGTTGATATCGTGCTTGAAGCCAAGTATCCCGGAAAGGGTCTTGGACTGGAAAATACCTACGTGGACAGAACGGCTCCCTTTGCGATATATACTCCCGATCCCGACGACCCCAACGGCGACGTTGATTACTATGCAGAATTCGAGTATGAGGTGGAGGCTGTATATTCCGACGGAACCGCCGATCCTATGCCCGCAACGGCGACCTTCCAGTTCAAGGAAGCCTACGCCAGCCTGAGCGCTCCTACCGATGTTAAGGCAGAAGGCTCCGACGGTCAGATAACCGTTACTTGGTTATCTGTTGACGCGGCTGACAGATACTATATCTACCGCGATAACGAGGAAACTCCCGTACTCAAGCTCGAAGCCGACGGAAAGTCAGGAACTAAGCTTACCTACGTCGATCATCCCATGGATAACAGCACGCCGCATACCTATTACGTTACCTCGGTGTACTCCGTTGCCAATAACGACAGCAATGACCCTAATCTCCGCAAGCTCGTGGAGAGCGTTAAGGTCTCCGCCAACGGCGTTGCGGGCGACCGCTTCCTGCCTGTCACCGGACTGACAGGTTCTACCTCCGACGGCTCTATCACCGTAAAATGGGACAAGCATTCCGATCAGAATGTTGAATACTATACCCTTATCGCGAACCGCGTGGACGATAACGGCAATATCATAAGCACACAGACCTATATCGTCAACGGCACTACCTATACTATTTCCAATCTTGACAACGGCGACCTCTACTCCTTTGAGGTGTTCGCCAACAAGACCGTAAACGACAAGGAGGAGACCAGTGAGCCCGGTTCTTCGATCAGCATAATCGTCGGCTCGCCCATATATCCTCCCAATGTGACGGCTGTGCCCGGAAACAAGAAGGTCACTGTTTCATGGACTCCCAATCCTCAGTCCAAGACAACCGACGGCTACTATATCAGCCGCTACGACCCAGAAACAGGCGAGTACACGCTTCTTGCCTCCGTATCGGGCACGACCTATACCGACATGAACCTCGAAAACGGCAAGACCTACTGGTATGCGGTCCAGTCCTATAAGAGCGTTTCATGGCATACTATCGTCAGTGATTATTCGCTCCCCGTTCAGGCAACTCCCGACGCGATATACGCTGAGGACGGCGAGACAGACCCCTACTTCATTGATTTCCCGCCCGACTTCACCGTAACAACGGACGACGGCACAGCACATCTGTCGTGGACCAGCGTCAGCAGCGCCGACGGTTACAGAATATATATGCTCGACCAGAACAGCGTGCCTATCCTTCTCGGCACATCTACAAAGAATAAGGTAGACTATTCGGGACTTATCAACGGAGAGGTCTACACCTACACGGTGACTGCTTATAAGGTCCTTGCTAACGGTGAGATAGTGGAGAGTGCCTTCGCAACTCCCAGATCGGTCACGATAGGCAATTATCTTGCAGCTCCCGTTGATGTGACTGCCACCGCAGGCGACGGAAAGGTAACACTCAGCTGGACGGCTGTTACGGGCGCAACCGGATATGTTGTGTATGCTTATAATGCTGCCAAGAACTCCTTCTCTGCAGTGGGAGTTGTATCCAAGCCCGGATTCGTTCATGACGGACTGGAAAACGGACTTACCTATTCTTACATGATCGCGGCATACAAGACCGTGGGACTTTCTACGCAGTACAGCCAGTATTCGCTGGCAGTTTCCGCAACTCCCTATGCTTCGGCAAGCGATACGGGCAATTCGGGCAGCTCCGGCAGCAGCGGAAACAGCAGCGGAAGCGGCAGCTCGTCGGACAATACCGCTGAAAATACGGGATATAGGATATATATCGTGGGAACTATCCCCGAGGGCATCTCCCACAGCGAGCTTATCTCTTCTTATTCGGACGAGGCTGCGTTCAAACAGGACATCGACATCAGATTCAGCGTCAATACCGATTCTTCAAAGGCTATTTATGATGTTCTTTCGGGATATGCCGACGGACTTGACAGCTTCGATGTCTATCCCTTTGACGTTTCAGCGTATGTCGCAGGCACAAACACCAAGGTACAGCCTGCCGACGGACATTATGTGATGCTGACAATGCCAGTTCCCGATTCCTTCAGAAAGTATGATAATGATTTTCAGGTGATACATATCAATTCAAGCGGACAGATGGAGGTCCTTGCACTGAATTACGGCGAAGCGGACGGGATCCCGCTGGTACAGTTCAGCGTAAGCGAATTCTCGCCATTTGCGTTTGTACATTATTATACCCCCGAGGATCTGGAGTCCCGTTCGGGAGCCTCCGCCGCAGGAGCAGCAGGAACTGCCGCTTCGGGCTCGGTATATGCGCTGAGATCTTCAAACGGTGCAGGCTATTCTCTCAGAAAGAGAAACAGGGTTTATAAGCTTATCAAAAAGTAATATTTTCGGGCGCAGACCGGCTCTGCGTCCGATTTTTTTGATAAATCCCTTGACAAGCAGGAAAAATTGTGATATCATATCATCAAGCGAAATGCTTGTATTTTTTAACGATCATATGAAAGGAGGCGGAAATCATGACAACAGCACACATAATATCAACAGAACATTTCAGCAAACGGCTGTGCATATGTGAGGTATATCCGCCCGAAATATCTTTCTGACGGATATATATCATTGCGCTCCCGTTTTTTCGGGGGCGCTTTTTTGTTTATCTGAGAGGAGAAAGGAAAAATTATGATCGAGATCAATGGAAAATATAACACAGCAAAGGTGTTCACCGATGTTATCGACGACGCTTCGGTGTCGCAGATAACCGAGCTTTGC
>JBJESJ010000030.1:0-17094 GCA_051882725.1 Oscillospiraceae bacterium | reverse complement strand
ATGGAGTGCATTCTCGCTGCAAACAAGGACGAGGGCACTAAGGAGATCACCCGCGAAAACTACCTCAACACCTACGGCTGGACCGAGGAAATGCTCGAAATGCGCGATACTATCAACGAAATGACCCGCGAACACCCCGTTTATGACCTGCACACCGGCTGCCCCACCGATATGTATAATATCGTGGACAGCGGCGAAACAGGGATCCGCGCTTCCTTCTACGGAAATGACTGGGCTACCGTCAGAGATTCGCTGGTCGGCGCTGTAGATATCATGATAGACGAGTTCAATGATACTCTTCAGAGCGGTGAATACACAACAACAGAATAATTCACAGAAAAATCTTTCCTTTGGGGGCTGCAAAACTGCAGTCCCCTTCCCATTTTGTCCAAAACCTCATACAAATTATTACAATTACCAAAAAAGAGAGATTCGCACAATTTTTTTGTACAAATATAACAAAAAATCAAGAAAAAGATTTACATCAATGCAATGTATAGATTGTTGACATAAACTTGTAAAAATGATATAATTGATTTGATAAAATTTATAGGAAGCTGTTCAAATCAGCTATATTTTTGTCAAACCTAAAGGGTAATTGGACGCTGAAATGAGCGTTCGGAAAGGGTGATCATTTTAATATGAAGGATATGAAGAAGATTCTGGCAGGCGTTATGGCTATGTCTATGGTTGTCGGCATGACAGCATGCGGCGGCTCCGACGATACTGCAAACGAAACTACAGCAGAAGTTACAACAACTACTACAGCTACCGTTGCGATCAATACCGCAACTCTTAACGATGACGATCAGGCTACTCTCGACGCTGTTGCTGAACAGCTTATGGACGTGGAACTCGAAAACAAGACCATCAAGTGGCTCGCACACTATGACCTTAACCCCTCCACAAGCGGTCAGAGTGAATCTGTTGCTCTTAACCTCTTCAAATCAAAATATGACGGCAAGATCGAATGGTATCCTACTACTTGGGAAACTCGTTACAACGATCTTTCTACATATATCCTCGGCGGTGAGGGAATCGACTTCTTCCCCTGCGATACAGCTGCTCTTCCTAAGGGCGTTATCTCCGGAATGTTCCAGCCTGTTGATGACTACATCGACATGAGCAGCGACCTCTGGCAGGAATATGCTTCTGCTATGGAGATCTACAACTTCGCAGGCAAGCACTATGAGTTCGTAACTAACGTTACCGCTGAGCAGGTAGTTATCTACAGCAAGAAGACTATCGAAGAAAACGGTCTGGAAGATCCCTACGATCAGTGGAAGGCAGGCGAGTGGAACTGGGATACCTTCAAGGAGTCCCTTATGCAGTATGTAGATCCCGATAACGACTGCTACGGTCTGGACGGCTACTGGGCTGAAAAGGCTCTCTACCTCTCCGCAGGTGTTCCCGCTGTTTCTTCCGTTGACGGTACTCTTACCTGCAACCTTATGAATGAAGACCTTGAAAAGGCTATGAACTTCGGTTCTGACCTTTACAATAACAACCTTATCATCAACCGTGAGATCTTTGACTGGGCTGAACAGCCTCAGTTCATGGGCGAGGGCAAGGAGCTCTTCTACATCATCGGTGCATGGGCTGTTAATACCGACCCTGCAACATGGACAACCAAGATCGATCCTTCCGATCTGGGTCTCGTTCCTGTTCCTTCTCCTGCAGGTTCTCCCAACTATCAGGCTGCTACACTTGACGGCTGGTGTCTCTGCAAGGGCGCTTCCAATCCTGACGGTGTTGCTCGTTATGCTGAGTGTACTATCCTCGCAAACAAGGATGAAGCTGCTATCGCTATTTCCGATCAGAAGCTCAGAGACGACGCTCAGTGGAGCGATGAGCTTATCCAGATCAATAAGGAGATCAACGAGATCGCAAGAGAGTATCCTATTGTTGACCTTGCTACCGGTGTTTCCACAGACGTTGCAAGCCTTACTACCGACGGCGGCGACGGCGTTGGTCTGAGAGGCGCTTTCCACGGCGTTGACTGGGCAACTAACAGAGACGAGATCTCTGCTGTTGTTTCCATGCTCGTTGACGAGGCTGACCAGCAGATCAAGGCTCTCGGCTAAGAAGCACATAAAAATCAGATAACATATTTGCTTTTAAGGAATCGCTGAGCGATCGGCGATTCCTTAATTGTATCATATTTTGGGGGGCGCTGAATTGAAGGATCTTAACAGAACTATTGCGGGGGTCATGGCATTATCCATGGTCATCGGAATGACTGCATGCGGGGACAAAGCTGATACGACAGATGAAACAACTTCTGAAACTACTACCACAACAGCTGCTACTGTTGCGATAAATACTGCTACTCTTAATGAAGAGGATCAGAATACGCTGGATTCGGTATCCGATAAGCTTATCGATCAGGAACTCGAAAATAAGACTATCAAGTGGCTCGCTCACTATGATATCAATCCCTCCACCAGCGGACAAAGCGAATCTGTTGCTCTTAATCTTTTCAAATCCAAATATGAAGGAAATGTAGAATGGTATCCAACTACATGGGATACACGATATAATGACCTTTCCACCTATATCCTCGGCGGCGAGGGGATAGATTTCTTCCCCTGCGATACCGCTGCTCTGCCTAAGGGAGTCATCTCCGGAATGTTCCAGCCTGTTGATGACTATATTGATATTAACAGCGAACTCTGGCAGACAAATTCTTCTGCAATGGAGATATACAACTTTGCAGGCAAGCACTATGAACTCGTAACAAATGTTACCGCTGAACAGATCGTTATTTACAGCAAGAAGACCATTGAAGAAAACGGTCTGGATGATCCTTACGAACAGTGGAAGAACGGCGAATGGAACTGGGATACATTTAAGAATTCTCTTATAGCTTATGTGGATCCAGATAACGACTGCTACGGACTTGACGGCTATTGGAACGAAAAAGCTCTGTATCTTTCCGCAGGGGTTCCCGCTATCGAAGCGGTTGACGGTACGCTCACCTCAAATATTACAAATGAAAAGCTTGAACAGGCAATGAATTTTGGCTATGATCTGTTTAATAACGGCCTTATGTTTGATCTTGCTCTGTTCGACTGGGCTGAACAGCCTCAATTTATGGGCGAAGGCAAGGAGCTTTTCTACATAATCGGCTCATGGGCGATCACTACTGACCCTGCAACTTGGACCACTAAGATCGATCCTGATGACCTTGGCATCGTTCCCGTTCCTTCTCCCGCAGGTTCGCCGAATTATATGGCAGCTACTCTGGAAGGCTGGTGCATCTGCAAGGGAGCGGCAAATCCTGAGGGCGTTGCACGCTTTGCCGAATGCACTATCCTTGCAAGCGTGGACGAGGACGCGATCGCTATCTCTGACCAGAAGCTCAGAGATGACGCTCATTGGAGCGATGAGCTTATCGAGATCAATAAGGAGATCAACGAGACTGCAAGACAGTATCCTGTCGTTGACCTTGCAACAGGTGTATCCACAGATGTTGCAAGCCTTACAACGGACGGCGGTGCGGGTGTTGGTCTTAGAGCGCCTTTCCACGGGACTGATTGGGCAACTAACAGAGATGAGATATCTTCTGTCATTGCCATGCTCGTTGACGAGGCTGACCAGCAGATCAAGGCTCTCGGCTGATCTATAGCTTTTCAATAGTTATCTCCCGCCCCGCAGTTTTTCGCGGGGCGGATTTTCGTTAAAGTCACTTAAGGAACCGCTGATCAAATCGTTTCACAACGCTCTCAGTGGCGGATTTTCGAGCGCGGAAACAATGGCTTCACCTTTAAATCACCGCTTCCTTAAGCTATCAATATACAAATTATCGGAGGATAAAAATGATACCTTCACTGAAATTCATTATAGGAGAGATAGGAAGCGGAAAAACCTTCTATATGACCGAGCTTATCCGTCGGGACGCCGAAAACGGTATTCCCGCAGTGCTTATCGTCCCCGAACAGTTTTCATCATCTGCCGAACACAAGCTCTACAATGCACTGGGTATCTCACTGTATAACAGGATACATGTGGAGACCTTTACCCGTATCAGAAAAAGCATACTGATGAAAAACCGCGGGATCGGCGGAAGAGTTCCCAATGAGACCGAAAGAGCTGCGATAATGTATACCGTCCGCCGCGACCTTGCAAATGCCGGGCTGAAGCATTTTACGGGACAGATAAAAAATCCCGCATTTACCTCTTCATGCCTGAAAATAGTCCGCGAGCTGGAAATGAACGGAATCACTTCAAAGGAGCTTTCCTCCGACAAGATAACCGACCGTGCGCTGTCAGATAAGCTTTCCGATATTTCCGCTATCTGCGACGCTTATGATATGAAGCTCACCGAATGCGGCTACAAAAGCTCTCTTACGGACGGCGAGGAGATCGCAGAGGAAGCAGCAAAAACAGGATTTTTCAAAGGAATGAAGCTCTACGTAGACGGCTTCAAAAGCTTCACCGCCGACCAGCTCCGCCTTATGGAGATAATGAAGTCGCAGGGAAGCCTTACCGTATGCCTGCCCACCCCATATGATAAGCCCAATTCCTCCCCCGTTTTCTCCACGGTCAACGAGACCATGGCTGATATTATCGGCGACGATACTCCCGAAATAGTCAAGATAGACTCGGAGACTGACCGCTTTTCCTCCTCCCCCGACCTAAGAACGCTTGGACGTTCCATTCTCAGGGACGAGGAGCCGCAGCCCTTTAAAGCGGAACATCTTCATATCGCCGAAGCTCCCGATATCTTCACCGAAGCGGATTATGTATGCGCGTCCATAAGCAGACAGGTTCGCACGGGCAGATACAAATACAGCGATATCGCCGTTATCTCACGGGATTTTGAAAATATCAGCCCTGCTCTGGAGGACAGCTTCCGCAGATACGATATACCATATTTTATCGATTCGCCCTCTTCCGCCGCTTCCAAGCCGCTGATGATATTTGTGCTGACTCTTCTGGAGATAGCTTCATCGGCAAATCCGACCACGGAAATGCTCCTTCGTCTTATGAAAACAGGCTTTACTCCCGTAAACGAGCTCCACATCAGCGAGCTTGAAAACTACTGCACGGAGCACGGCATAGTTAAGGAGAGCAGCGATGATATCCTGAGAAAATATGCTGAATACGACGGAATGTACGAAAAGCTGCTCCGATATGATACCGAAGACGACTGCGGCGAGATCGGCGAACTCTTTGAAAAGCTCGCCGATGCCACCGCGATAGAAGCTGCAAGGATAGGCATGATAAAGGCTGCGGTGCTGCTCCCGCTGATAAGCTTCAGAGACTCCTGCGGAGAGCACAGCACACTTAGGACTATCACCGCAAAGCTGTGCGATACGCTGGACCTGTTCAGCTCTGCGGACAGGTCTGCCGAGGCCGCTGACGAAGCCTCCGCAGAGGGACGTGAAGCCGTACGCATCAGAAATGCTCTTGTCAGAACGATGCAGTCCCTGTCCGAAACTGTGCTTACAGCGTCCTCCGACAGCTTCACCCTGAAAGAGTACCGCGAGCTTTTCGGGATAATCGCCTCCGATGTGAAGCTTTCCTCCCCTGCTCATGCCATTAACTGCGTAACAGCTGCCTCTGCCGACCGAGCAAGGCTTGACTCGCCTAAGGTGGTATACATAATGAGCGCAGTCAGCGGGATTTTCCCGTACAAGGTCACCGAAAGCGGTATCTTCTCCGAAAAGGAGCTGGAAATTCTCGAAAGTGCTCTTCATCTGAAATTCAACGAGCGTCTTTTCCGCATGACCGCAGAGGAAAGCTTCATCGCAGTCAGCGCAGTTTCCGCGCCCTCGGAGGAGCTTTTCATCACCTGCGCCATGTCCGACGCCGCAGGAAAACCGCAGTATTCCTCTCCCCTTACTGATTCGATAATTGCTATGACAGGAATTGAGCCTACAGATATTTCCGGGCTTGACACAGAATTTTTCATCACGACATCAAAATCCGCATATTCGGAATATGTGAGAACGCTCGGCAAATCCGGAGAGCTTCCCGCCGACAAAGCATCTGCTGCCGCCGCAGTCTACGGTGACAGGCTGAAGGAAATAATGCTTTCCGCCGAACGTTACAGCAGAGATATCTACTCGGGAAATATCCTTAAACACAGCATATCCGAAAAAGCGGCAATGGCTGTATATACGGGAAAAAGCGGCGCACTCAACGTTTCTGCCAGCCGTATCGAGGATTACGCAAGATGTCCCTTTATGTTCTTCTGCAAAAAGGGACTGAATCTCCAGAACATCAAACAGTATGAATATTCCTCCAATATACGGGGAAATACCGTCCACTATGTACTGAGCATATTCCTTGCGGAAATTCTCGCCGAAGCGAAAAAGCGGAATATCTCCTTCAACGAGCATTTCTCCTCCTACACAAAAAATGCGCTGAAGGACCGCATACATTTCCACATGGAACAGTATTTTAAGTCGGAATTTGCCGACAAGGGCTTTGAGACTACTCCCTCATTTATGAGCACATTCAGCCGTCAGGAGGATGTGCTGCTTGAGCTGCTCCTACATATGCAGGCAGAGTTTTCGCCCGATAATTCAAAGTTTTCTCCTGCGGAGTTCGAGTTTTCCATCGGCAGGAGCTTCGACAAGCAGGAGGATATGAAGCCTTGGACTCTGTATATCTCCTCGTCAGACGGCGGGACTGTTCCTGTCAGATTTTCGGGCTCCGTGGACAGGATAGATGTTTACACCGACAAAAGCAGCGGAAGCGATGTGCGGTATATCCGCGTAATTGACTACAAAACAGGCGTGAAAGCCTTCAAATTCGGTGATATTCTGGACGGTATCAACATGCAGATGCTGCTGTATCTGTTTGCAGTCACCGATAAATCCACCGACAGCAGATACAATGACTGCTCCCCTGCGGGAGTAATGTACTCCCCGTCCTCCGCCGCTTCCTTTGAAAAGGGCGACAGCGGCAGGAGATTCAGCGGCGATCCCGCAAGTCACCTTAGGGAAACCATAGACAAGCATCTGAAAATGAGCGGCGTTACAGTGGGCAGCACCAACACAATCCGCGCCATGGAATTTAACGCGGAGGGCAGATATATCCCTCAGACTCTCAATACCGCAAGAACGCGTGAATATCTTTTCTCTCTCGCATCAGATATGAAAAGCTCCTCGGAATGCGGAAAGCTTATCGCCGGATTCTGCGCCGCCGGGACTCTTCCAGAGCCCGAGTTTTCCGCAGCGGTATGCAGAGCAGTCTGCGAAAAAGACCCCCATATCATCTGCGAAAAGTTCGGCGACAGCTTTAAAGATTCCGCCGCACAGCTCATTCGGGACAGTCTCCCACTTTCCTCCGACAAGGCGTTTGCCGACGCCGCGGCAGAATTTCTGAACGCATACAGCATTTTTACCCGCTTCGACGAGTTCTATTCCGACTCTGCACAGATAAGAGCTGAACTGGACAAAAATCTGACGGAAAAATCGGGCAGAAAACCTATGCCCGACCCGGAATGTGCCCTGACCGAAGCCGAATATGAGAATATCCGGAGCTTTACCATAGAAAAGCTGCGGGAGATATGCTCGGAGATATGCAGCGGAAAAGCTTATGCTCAGCCTCTCAGCTCCGCAAAGCCATGCGCTTACTGCGACTACCGCTCTGTCTGCGAGAACTGCGTCCCCACTCCCGAATCCTATAAGCGGTCACGCTCGGGGGATAAGGAAGCTGTCAGAATGATAAGGAAAGGAGATAACAAATGAGCGCAGTATTTACCGAAGAACAGGAATACGCCATAAAGGCGGACGGAAGCTTTATTATCGTATCCGCCGCCGCAGGAAGCGGAAAAACCACCGTTCTTATCGAAAAGCTTATCCGTATCCTCTCCGACCCCGATAAGCCCGTCAGAGCCGACCGCCTTATCGTCGTTACATTTACAAACGACGCGGCGGGACAGATAGTCCGCAAGCTGAACAAGGCCATCGGAAAGGCCATATCCGAGTGCGGCTCCGACTCTTACGGCGTCCGTAAAAAAGCGTGGCTCATCATGCAGCAGAGCTATCTCGGCGCAGCTAAGATATCCACTATCAGCTCATTCTGCTTCAATCTTATCCGCAGTCACGCCGATAAGCTGGGAATCAGCTCCGATTTCAGGATAATCGACGATCAGGAGGAAAAGCTCCTCCTGATACGCGCCATCGAAGAAGTGTCCGATTCATGGTTCACCGACAGCGATAAAAACCCGAAGATCTCCGAGATCTTCTCCTATTTTGAATACTACACCAACAACACCTCCGACAAGGCGGAAAAATACAGCGAGCTTATCCGTTTCAGAAGCTTTCTGCTTTCCATTCCATTTTCAAAGGAAAGATATATCCTTCCCTGTCTGAACGAATACAAGAAGGGCTATTCCGACAGCTTCGACCCCTTTGACACAGTCTACGGGAGCTATTACGCAAAGAACGATCTTTCCGTGCTCAACGACCCCGAGCTTATTGAAAGCGTAAAATACATCTGCTCCCAATGGAGCGATATTCTGAACGACACCGGCTTTCCGCCGAAGCTCGGCGACAGGGCCCGCAATTATTACACAAGCTCCGTCCCTTCGGTGCTGCTGCTGTACAATAAGCTGTGCTCAGGCGGCATGCCCGATTTTAAAGAGGATAACCCCTCACTTTCCTCCGCAGACTGGGACAATGCCGCAGAGTGTATGAACATTTCGGGAGACTTGTTCCGTACCGACCTTAAAACAAAGGGCAGTACAATAAAAACTATCTGCAAGGCTGCGGATATCGGCGAAGCCGCCGCAAAAAAGATAACGGAAGCCTTCGACTATATCGGCACCGCCATGAGCAGGGTCAGCGATATCTTCCCCTGCACCTCGGCGGAGCTTAAGGAAGATTATGTAAAGCACTATGAAAAGCTGACGCTGCTCATCGAATTTACAGACGCCGTAAATGAAAGCTTTGACAAGCTCAAAGCGGAGAAAAACGGACTTTCTTTCTCCGACGGCGAGCTGTTGGCTCTGCGCCTGCTGGGCAGACTTGACGGAGACAGCATAGTAAAGACCGAGACCGCCGAGGAGCTTTCTAAGGAATTTGAGCTGATACTCATCGACGAGTTTCAGGATTCAAACGACCTGCAGGATATGATATTCCGTCTGCTTTCTCCCGACGGCACCTCCGTTTCCGAGGGAAAGAACATGTTCGTGGTGGGCGATATCAAGCAGTCTATCTATAATTTCCGACTGGCAAACCCGAAGCTTTTCTACGGCTATCTCAGAGCGTCCGTACCCTATCCCGATGAGCCCGATTCCGACAAGCCGAGAAATATCCTGCTGAACAAAAACTTCCGCAGCAGCAAGAGCGTTATTGATCTCGTCAACCTGATATTCGGCAGACTTATGACCGACGAGCTGGGCGGCATATGCTACGATGAGACCCAGAAGCTTATCTACAGCGGAAAGGTATGGGAGGAGCAGAATCCCGACGCCGCCGATATCATCGGAGACGCCGACACGGAGATACTGCTCGTGGACAAAAGGAACACTCCCTTTTCATATGACCCGCCCGCAGGCAAGGCAGAGCCAAAGTCGGACGCTTCCGACAACAAAGCCGCTGCGTCCGACGATGATATCGCAGACGCTGTCCTCGAAGCGCAGGCTGTTGCACTGAAGATACATATGCTCCTTAAGGAACACCCTCGGCTGACCTGCCGCGATATATGTATTCTCTGCCCCACCAACGACGACGCACCCATCTTTGCCGAGGCGCTCATGAAGCTGGGCATCCGCGCGAGCCTTGACAACCGCAGCGAATACATCGCCTCCCGCGAGATATCCGTTATGCTCAATATGCTGAAGATCCTGGATAATCCTCACAACAACACCGCCATGGCAGGAGTGCTGATGTCGCCGATGTTCATGTTCTCCGCAGACGACGCTGCTGCGCTGAACCTTCTCCGCGGAAAGAGAAGCTACTATTATGCGGTGAGAAATGCCGCGGAAAACAAGTCCTTCATCACCGATAACTCCGATGCGCAGTTTGCCGACTCCGACCACATCTATGAGATATGCCGCCATTTTATCGGCATATACGATCATCTGAAAAGCTGCGCAGCAGTTATGGGCATTGAGGATATCATTCGGAAAATATACTCCGAGACGGGGATCATCGAGATGATGTCCCTCTATCCCAACGGCGAGACAAGACGGGCTAATCTTGAGCTGCTGCCCCGATATGCCGCCGCATACGAGAAGAATGTCTCCTGCGGCACAGGCGGGATATACGGATTTATCCGCTACGTGGACGCGGTATCTCCCAATAAAAACATGGATTTCGGCAGCGGAAGCTCCTCCTCCGAGTCGGACAACGCCGTTGCCATAAAGACTATCCACAAATCAAAGGGACTTGAATATCCCGTTGTTTTCCTCTGCAGAACAGGCAAGTCCATTCACAGCACCTCAAAAAAGCTGTACTACAGCATGAAAAACGGCACCGCATTCTATGAGACCGACAGCAGGAGCAGGACGGGCTATGTCTCGCTGCCTGCGCTCATCATCGGCAGAGAGGAACGCTGTGAGCTGGTCAGCGAGCGCATGAGGCTTATGTATGTTGCCATGACCCGCGCAAAATGCAAGCTGTTTATCAGCGGCACGCTTATGATGACCCCAAAGGGCAGCTCCTCCGTTTACCGCGAAAAGGCAGTCCCCGCAAATGGTATCTACAAGGACTTTGAGTGCGATATCACAGAATGTCCCCCCGACGACGGGATAGCTTATATACTCGACAAGCTCAGCCTTAACGCTGTTTCCGCCGATGGAATAGACCACCGCGAGATGATGAAAAACGATAAGATGCTGGTGTGGATAATCGCCGCCCTTATCGCAGACGGCACCGTGCCGTACACTCGGCATTTCGGAAAGGCAGCGGACGCTCCCGTCAATGTAAGGATAAAAGCTCTGCGAGCGGACCGGAAGCTGCTCCGCAGTCTCTCCGCGGACAACAGCCGCGCAGGCGTTTCGGACAGCTTTATAAATGCTGCCCCTTCCCCCGAGTTCATGCAGCAGCTGGAAGCACTGCAGCAGTATGATGTTTCTCCCGAATTTGCGTCGGACAGGCAAAAGGAGAATATCCCCGCAAAGCTGACCGTTACGGAGATAACTCACAGGACCTCCGAGGAGGACGTTGAGAGGATATACTCTCATTTCCTGCCGAAGCCTGACAGATTCGCCGCGGCAGAAAAGCTCGGCGGCAGGCTGTCTGCTTCGGAAAAGGGCACTGCCGTGCACTCCTTTATGCAGTATGCCGACCTTAAGGCTCTCTGCGAAAGCATCGGAACCGAGGACGACCCTGTGGGCTCCATGGCACAGCAGCTGTACTTCGACGGACATATCGGACAGGACGCCGCAGATTACATCACAGAAAGCAATACGGTCAAGCGCCGCGTTATCGGATTCTTCTCCTCGCCGCTCTGGACAGACTGCATTTCAAAGGCAAGGGACGAGGATATCATGGCGGAACAGCCTTTTCTCGCCAAAATTTCCGATATTTTTGACATAAACGGCACAGAACCTCTTGACTTGCGGCTGAAAACATATTATAATGATAATTATAGTGATACTTTTGTACAAGGTATTGCCGATCTGATAATAAAGACCGATGACGGGTTTATCCTCGTGGATTACAAGACCAACGAGGGGCGAACTCCGTCGGAGCTGAAAAAAATGTACGAGGTCCAGATGCTTCTGTATACGCGCGCTTTTGAAAAGATACTCGGTCTTGACGAAGGCTCCGGAAAGGCTTATATTTACTCATTCGGCATTGACAGCGATTGTACGATCAAAATAAAATAATTCGGAGGAGATTCTATGTCACAGTACAGAACAGGCGCACCGTCCCAGCCCCAGTCATCAAAACGCAATTCGGGTGTTCCCGGAGGAGCATACCTTTTATCGGCGATAATTCTCGGTATTTTCATTCTGATTTCCGCGATAATTGTCGGAAGCGGTCTGAAAAAGCTGTCTGCGGCGCTGACTGAACAGAGCTTTTCCGACAGCTACTCTTCACCCGATACCCTTACCGTCAACTCGCCCACGGTGAAGAAATATCTGACCCAGAGCGAAGCGGCAGCTTATCTCAACGTTTCGGAATCAGATATTTCCAAGGCAATTGCCGACCACAAGATAGACGAGTACATCACCACCTCGGAGGGATATTCCATTTCCATTGAATCCCTCGATGACTATTTCTCCGACGAGGCATACCAGATACAGATGAAGCTTAATTCCGAAGAATAACAAAAATCGTGCCGATTTCAGACGATATCGGCACGATTTCTTTATAATTCGGTATCCTTCTTCCAGATAAGGGGCTCGAAGGTGTTTTTCAGGGTCTTCACTATCCCGTTGAGATCTCTGCTCTCGCTTTGGATATCGTTGTCGGGACGGTTTCCTATGGTGACGTATTCCTCCGTGCCCGAAAGCTCCCGCAGTCTTGACAGCATATTCTTCTTGTCGGCATTTTTGTTGTAAATCTTTATGTAGCTGAAGCCGGGATAGTCGTCCGAGGGATATGACAGTATCTTAAGATGGTCGCTGTATTCGCTCATAAGCTTTTCGTACAGCGGCTTTATCTTTTCGGTCTCATCTATGACCATGATGTAGATTATCCTGTCCCCGGGAGATGGCTCCCTATGGATATAGTTTCGGTAGGGAGAGCATTTCAGCGAATTATAGATAGAGCTTTCCGCGGTGTTTTCCAGCTTGTCGTAGCAGATCATCAGCGTATCGTCGCAGAGGGCGTTTATAAAGCAGTTTATCCCGCTGCGGCGTATCTCACCGATGATGACCCCCGCCGTGGCATTGGATATCACATACGCCATCAAGTACGTATTGGTCTTCATATCATAAAGAGCGGCTCCGTCCATTACTATCACGGGGAGCTTCAAGTTGATATCCCCCACAGGCTTCATCAGCGATGCAGGAGTACGCATGGTGGCAACGGTAAAATTCAGCCCGTCCTCCAGCATTCGGTTTATCTCAACTCTCGAATAGGGGGTCAGCATTTCCGTTACGGGAGCAAGCATATCGTCCAGCTCGGTGATGAAGAGAATATTTTTTCTGCGCCTTCGCGGCATTCGGAGCATGCTAAGCAGCACTCCCACACCTATCCCGATGAAGGTGTCAAAAACTCTGTTCAGCACGAAGATAAACGGCTCCTCATCGGCGATATGCACCACGGCTATGCTCAGGAACACCACGCAGGAAAAATACGAAGCGTTTTTCTTGTTGAGCAGCACAGTGGTATAGAGCACCACAATTATCATAAAGGATATGAGCAGATAGGATGCAAAATCAGGAAATGCAAGCGGCTCGAAGATATATTTCATGATCAGAAGTGTGACAAGTCCGCCTGCCGCTCCGATGAGGGTGCCTATGCTGCGCTGGAGAGCGTTCGTACCGGTATTTTTTGAGTACGGCTGGATACACCACAGCACCGCAAGCATGGAATAAAAGGGTATCCCGCGGTATCCTCGGAGGATATAAATGACGTAGCAAAGTAATACTCCCACTGCCGATTTGATTATGCGGTTCCCGGGCAGGGGTATTTTTTTCTTTTCCATAAAAGGTCTTCCAATCTATCATAAAATATATGTCTATTATATACCCTATTATCCCGATTTGCAAGAGGTTTTCCGAAATTTTGCATAATTTTTGTGAGAATAATTCATTTTTGACATTTTTCCGCAAAAGCCAATTTTTTTTATCTATATGTAACGTTTTGATCTTCGGGGAGTTTAATAAACAGAAAGGGGGTGAACGGTCTGGATCTCGACGACGCTTACAAGCGATATGCCGACATGGTATATCGGTATCTTATCGTGCTGTGCGGCAGCGCCGACCTTGCGGAGGAGCTTACTCAGGAGACCTTTTTCCGCGCGGTCAAGCACGCAGACAGCTTCGACGGAAACGTAAAAATCACCACATGGCTATGCACTATCGCAAAGAACACATACTTTTCCTATTTAAAAAAGGAAAAGCGGCACCCTCGCTGCGATATCGACGAAACGGAGATCGCCGCGGAACAGGACATGCTCGAACAGGAAAACTGCCGCGAGATATATAGGGCTGTTCACCGTCTGGAGGAGCCTTACCGTGAGATAATCCTGCTGCGCATACACAGCGAGCTGAATTTCGCAGATATCGGCGAGATATTCGGAAGATCCGAGGGCTGGGCAAGAGTCACCTTCTACCGCGGCAAGGAAAAACTCAGAAAAATACTGGAGGAGTCGGAATGAAAATATCATGCAAAATTATTGAAGACCTGCTGCCTCTGTATGCGGACAAGGTCTGCTCGGAGGAAAGCGGCGCGCTGGTCGAAAAGCACATCGCCGAATGTGAGGAATGCCGTGCTAAGCTTGACGCTATGAACGCAGAGATACCCAAAAGCTCCGATAATATCCCCGAAATGAAGGACGGGAACGCTTTCAAAAAATATCACAGTCGCTATGTGCGGCTTGTTGTGATAACGCTGCTGCTGTGTGCGGCGGTAATTATTCCCGCTGTGTTCTGCGGTGTGCTGACTATCAACGAGGAAAGCAACCGGGGAATGTCATGGTCAACGCTGAAAATGAACAGCGGGCTGCGAAAGCTTGGCAGCAAATTCAGACAGGGAAAATATCTTGAAGCACTGGATATGATGCAGCTGCCCAATCAGGACACCTATTCCGAACAGGAGCTTGCAGACTTAAAAGAACAGTTTGCGGAAGACCTTGAAGCATATTTCTCGGAACACCCTATCGTAAAGGTCGGTGTTTTTTCACAGCAGACCTTTGACGATAATGTGTATGGCAGACTTATCCTTGAGCTTGAAGAGCGGCAGGACAATACTCACAATATCTATGCGCAGGTCCTTATGTTTGAATACGATAACGAAACGGTATTTACCGGAAGCAGCCTTTGCTTCGGAATAAGGTTTGACTTGTACAAGTCCGAGGAATCCATCTCTGACGACGAAGCATCGCCGGAAGAATACAACAGCTTTTCACGAGGCTTTCCTGCGCTTTCGCTTATCAGCCGTGACGCTGCGGTACAGTATTTCGGCGAGCTTGATATCAGCGGCTCAATGCCGAGAGATATGTTCATAAGCTTTGCGGACTATGTTGACTGCTTCCAAACGGAAACACTGTCCGGACTGGAGGACAGCTATGAAGCTCTTATCCGAAGATTCACCGCTGACTATTTCTTTATTGACGGTGACACAAACAGCATTTTGTATATAACGGACGAAGAGATATGCGGCATAGACAGATTTTATCTGTACGGAGCAAAGCTGAGATTTCTCTGTGACGGCGAGATAATATCCGTAAGCTGTGAAATACCCTTAGGAGACCTCTATATGTTCCCGAAGAGACTTTCCTCCCTGCGTAATATTTCCTACTCCCCCAACACACCCGACGAGTTCAAGGAACGCTTTGAAGAAATATTCGCATGAAAAATCCCCGATGAGGCACACAGCATCGCCTTATCGGGGATTTTTCATATATAATACATAAACTCATCAGGGTCGGACGGGGCGGCGTCACGGCAGCGGGATACCGCGTCGGAGAGGGTTATCTTTTCCGCATATTTTTTCATATATTCGGTCATGTCCTTCCAGAGAAAGCCGTTTATCGCGTCTACATAGCCGTTGTTTTTCTCGGGAAGATCAAAGGTCACATCGCTGAGGATATTTATATCAAGAGCATTCAATATATCCTTGAAGGTGATATCCCTGCCCGGCGACGAGATAACATATCCCCCGCGGGAGCCCTTCTGACTGCGTATCAGATTTGCCTGTCTTAACAGCGGCAGTATCTGTTCGAGATATTTCACCGAAATGTTGTGCCTTTCCGCTATGCTGCTGACCGTTACAATTTCTCCGTCGGCGGAATTTATCGCTATATCGATAAGCGCGATTATCCCGCACTCGACCTTTGTGGATATTCTCATAGTCGTTCCCCTTTCACATTATTAATGATTTATTATGGTAGTTATCATACTTTACATATAAAACATATCATATTAGTAGTATATCACATACTAAGAAAAAAATCAATATCTTTTATTTTGTTACTTATGCCAAATATTTGTTGTTTTGCCATGATTTTCATATTCAATATGCAGAAAATACACAATACCTATTGACTTAGTATGATAAAGGGTGTATAATAAAGTCATACTAAAAAAGAAAGACGGTCCTGCGTATGAAATTCAACACCTCGCTGCTCCACGGCAATGCGGATAACCTGACCTTCGGCTCCACACTGACGCCAATATATCAGGTCAGCGCTTTTTCTCACGAATCCGCCGAGCAGCTCGAAAAGGTATTTAATAACAAGGCTCCCGGGTTCGCTTATACGAGAATAAGCAATCCCACCGTGGATTCCTTTGAAAAGAAAATAGCCTTTCTCGAAAAGGGAATAGGCGCTGTTGCCTGTTCATCGGGAATGGCAGCCGTTACGATGTCGCTGCTGAATATCCTCGAATCGGGCGATGAGATCATCGCAGGCGCGGGACTTTTCGGCGGAACGATAGACCTGTTCGGTGATCTTGAAGCCTTCGGCATCAAGACAAAATTCGTCAGACATGTGACCGCCGAGGAAATAGCTCCCCTGATAACCGACAGAACAAAGGCGATCTTCGGCGAGATAATAGGCAATCCCGGACTTGATGTGGTGGATATCACAAGCGTTTCCGAGCTGGCTCACAGCAGAGGTATCCCCTTCATAGCGGACTGTACCACCGCAACGCCTTATCTTATCAACGCGGCGGACTTCGGAGCGGATATCATCGTCCATTCCTCGTCCAAGTACATAAACGGCAGCGGCGATGCTATCAGTGGAATAATCATCGACAGCGGCAATTTCGGCTGGGACTTCGACCGATACAAGGGCTTATCACCTTACAAAAAATACGGAAAATTTGCCTACCTTGCAAAGCTCAGGAACGGCATCTGGCGCAATATGGGAAGCTGTCTTGCTCCAATGAACGCGTTCCTCAACTCGATAGGACTCGAAACGCTGGGTCTGCGTATGGAAAGGCTCTGCAGCAGCGCTCTGAAGCTGGCAGAGTTCTTCGAGTCGGACGGACGAGTTACCGTCAATTATCCCGCC
>JBJESJ010000029.1:0-17104 GCA_051882725.1 Oscillospiraceae bacterium | reverse complement strand
CCCGCGGAGGATACCCGCTTCACGGGCAACAGCCGCAGCGGTCTCCTTGTGGTCTCCGGTTATCATCACGGTCTTTATGTGAGCGTTCCTGCACAGCTTTACAGCACGCTTTGCTTCGGGACGGGGAGGGTCTGTCATGCCGCACAGTCCGAGGAAGATCATCTGCTCCTTATCCGAGCCGCCGCCTTTCTTGTAGGAAAACGCCAGCACCCGCAGTCCCGCAGCGGACATTCTGCCGCACTCGCCGGATATCTCCCTTTTCAGCTCGTGGGTCAGGTCCATGATGTTGCCCTTGATGTTGACGAATTTACAGCGGTCCAGTATCACGTCGCAGGCGCCCTTTGAGTATACTGTGCGGTTGGCGCCGTTTTTGCAGATAACGCTCATGCAGCGGGTCTCGCTCTCGAAGGGTATCTCGTCGGTGCGGAGGTTTTCGCTGCGGAGCCGTCCGATATCAGCTCCCGATTTTGCGGCGGCGATAAGCAGTGCCGTTTCGGTGGGGTCGCCCGAGGTCTGCCACTCCGAGGAATACTTTCCGGGGACCTTTTCAACGTAGATATCCGCATTTTCGCAGAGTATCATGCCGTTCAAGAGCAGAGTGAAGTCCTCTCCGCAGTCGGAATAGGATATCTCCGCAAGCTCGGCGGACTTATCCTTGTTTTTCCGATAGGGGACTATCTCGCCCGAGTCTGATTTTTTGGGGATTATCTTCCCGTCGCGGCGGTTTCCCGTGCCCGAAACGGAGTACAGCTCTCCGCCGCAGTACACCTCGGTTACGGTCATTTTATTTTCGGTTACGGTGCCTGTTTTGTCGGTGCATATCACCGAGGTGCAGCCCAGCGTTTCCACCGAGTGCAGCTTATGTACGAGGGCATTCCTTTTCAGCATGCGGCTCACTGCCAGTGCAAGGGCAATTGTGACCGTGGCGGGAAGTCCCTCGGGAATGGCTGCTATTGCAATGGTTATGCCGGTCATGAGCATATCGAAAACAGGCTCGCCGCGGAGGATACCTGCTCCTGCCACGATGATGCAGACAGCTATGCAGATGATCGCCACTATCTTACCCAGCTCCGCAAGACGCTTTTGCAGCGGAGTTTCTTCCTGTTCGATATCGGTCAGCATGCCCGATATTTTTCCCATCTGGGCGGCTGTTCCCGTGGCGATGACTCTCGCTTCGGCGGAGCCCTTGGTTATCATGCTCCCGCTGTAGATAACGTCCTGTCTGCCGATGCGGTTGTCGCTGTCGGTGACGTCACCCTCTTTTTTGGCGGCGGGGAGAGATTCTCCCGTAAGCACGCTCTCATCGGCGCACAGGTCCCTCGCCTTTATGAGCACTGCGTCGGCGGGGACCTTGTCTCCCGCTTCCACGAGGATAACATCGTCGGGGACTATCTCCGATGAGGGCAGCGTCACAAGATGTCCGTCGCGGTATACCTTTGCGTTGGGAGCGGTCATGTTCGCAAGAGCAAGCAGCGTTTTTTCGGTGCGGTATTCCTGAACGAAGCCGAGCACTGCGTTTATGGTCACGATAACGACGATAGTTATCCCGTCGGCGGTCTCTCCCAGCAGAAAGGATATCACCGTTGCCACAAGGAGGATGATCACCATAACATCGCGGAATTGTCCCAGAAATATTTTCAGCGGTTTAGCCTTTTTCGAGGAGGCAAGAACGTTTTTTCCGTATTTCGTCAGCCGTTCCTCCGCCTGCCGTGACGACAGCCCCTTGTTGCTTTCGGAGAGCTTTTCCCCGCTTATTTCGCAGTCAAGCAGATTTTTGCAGTTCATATGATTTTCCTCCGTAAAAAATTGGTCCTTGATATGCAGTTCCTTTTTGATTACTTGTCCGTAAATAATATGAGAAAAAACCGTTTTTTATTCCAATGAATGAGAGAGCTGTGATCAGCTGCATTTCGTCAATATACATAATTCTCGGCGGCTATTTTTGATAAATAAGGATAAATCGCCAAAATCAAAAAAATAGCTTAACATTTGCGGGGATTTGTGTTATAATATAAATTGTATAACTTTAACCGATTTTTGCGCTGATTTTATGAACGGAGGATGCGTTGATTTGAATAATAAAGAAAAGAAGACTGCGGATACATATACCGACGAAGTCCCCAAGAAGAAAAAGAAGAAAAAGAAAAAGTCCAACCCCGTGAAGAAGACCTTTGCGGTCATCGGAACGACTTTGCTTTCCCTTGTTCTTATCGTGCTGATAACGGGGTCTATCCTCGCTGCTGCGCTGACCGTATACGTTGTGCAGTTCGTTCAGAACACTACTATCGACATAGATCTGGACAGCCTTGATGAACAAAGTTCGTCCTTTATCTACGCCTATGACGATAACGACTCTCTGGTACAGATGAAAAAGCTCAGCCGAAACGTTGACCGTATCCCCGTTACTATCGACGAGATACCTCAGCACGTTCAGGACGCCTTCGTCTACACCGAGGACGCCCGTTTCTACGAGCATCAGGGCGTTGACTGGAAGCGTACCTTCGGTGCCTTCGTCAACGAGATACTCAATATCTGGGGCACCCGTCAGGGCGGTTCCACCATTACTCAGCAGCTGGTAAAAAATGTAACAGGAGACTCTGAGCAGCGCTGGGACAGAAAAATGCGCGAGATAATCCGCGCCAGCCAGATAGAACAGTACTGCACCAAGTCGGATATCCTTGAAGCTTATCTGAACTACATCGGCTTCGGAGGAAAGACCTCGGGCATTGAGGCGGCTTCCCAGAAGTATTTCGGAAAGCATGTGGGCGAGCTGACTATCGCCGAGGGAGCCTGCCTTGCTGGTATCCCTCAGAGCCCCGAGTCCCTTAATCCGTGGGTGGACGAGGAGGCTTGTCTTGCAAGACAGAAGATAGTGCTGTCCAATATGCTTGAATACGGCGCTATCTCCGAGCATGAGTACAACGAAGCAATCAATGAAGAGATACTTTTCCGCTCTCCCAACGATGTTGACAACAGCTATACCGCCAACGACAACGGTATCCAGAACTGGTTCGTGGATATGGTCATCAATGACGTTATCAACGATTTCATGGACCTGTATGGAATTGAGTATGAAGAAGCCAGTGACAGACTCTACAACGGCGGCTACAAGGTATATACCACCTGCAATGTTGAAATGCAGCTTGAAGTTGAGAGGAAATATCAGGATTATTCCACCTTCTCCGATACGGTACTGAGCAATCCTCCCCAGTCGGCGTTCATCGCCATGGACTACAACGGCAATGTTCTTGCTGTTGCGGGAGCGGTAGGTGAAAAGGCGGGAGACAATGTCCTCAACTATGCCACCATGACAAAACGTCAGCCCGGTTCCTGCATCAAGCCCATCACCGTTTACAGCTACGGCATCGAGCATGACCTTATCAATTATTCGACGATTTTCATCGACGAACCTATCGAGATCGAGGACGAGAACGACCCCATGAGCACAAGACAGTGGCCCAAAAACTATACCGATATCTGGAGCATGGAGAACGTTTTTGTATATAATGCTCTGGAAAGGTCGCTGAACACCGTTCCCGCACAGCTTGCGGAGCTTATCGGTCCCCAGAATCTGCTTTCCTTCGTTCAGAACAAGTTCCAGATATCCACCCTTAACGCATACGACGCGAACCTTGCGCCTATGGCGGTGGGAGCGCTTACCGACGGCGTTTATTTAAGAGAACTGGTGGCGGCGTATCAGCCCTTCGGAAATCTTGGAAGATACTATCAGCCCACCTCATATACCCGCGTCGAGGGTCCCGGCGGAGAGCTTGTCCTCGAGCACAGCTACACGCCTATCCAGTCGATCAGCGAGGACACGGCGTATATTATGAACAAGATGATGCAGCAGGTAGTATCCGGTCCCAACGGTACAGGTACAGCTGCACAGCTGAACAATATCCCCGTAGCGGGCAAGACGGGTACCACTCAGAACTATGCCGATCTGCTCTTTGTGGGCTGTACGCCGAATTATGTCAGCGGCGTATGGTACGGCTACGACAACAACGACAGCGTAGAAACGGGCACATATTACAGCTCGGCGCAGATATGGAAGAACGTGTTCGGAGATAT
Source organism: Oscillospiraceae bacterium (assembly GCA_051882725.1). Taxonomy (GTDB): domain Bacteria; phylum Bacillota; class Clostridia; order Oscillospirales; family Ruminococcaceae; genus RGIG4694. The sequence continues at coordinate 13,033 of JBJESJ010000029.1, read as the reverse complement.
TGCCGAGAAGGGCGATCTGACCCAGTTCCCCAAATGCGACGATGTGGAGGAATACTATTTCTGCGCCGAAACTGGACTGCTTTCAAACGGAAACTGCAAATCGGGCGGCGTGGGATATTATAAGAAATCGGCTCTCCCCGAGACCTGCACCGTTTGCAAGGGCAGCTATTCAAGCACCGCTTCTCAGACATCGGAGGACAGCACTGATGAGACAACGGCGGAAACTTCGGCGGCTGCGGAGGAGACCGAGCCTGCTGCGGAAGAACCTGCCGTGGAAGAACCTGCAGGGCAGGAGTCGGAGGAAGACTGATCTATGGATAAATTAAAGCTGGTATGTCCATGTCATTTCGGACTGGAAAGCGTACTGAAATATGAAGTGAATAAGATAGGCGGAGAGGATATTTCCGTTTCGGACGGAAGAGTGTCATTTTTCGGCGGCGAGGAGCTTGTTTCAAGGGCGAATCTCTGCCTTGCCACGGCGGAAAGAGTGCTTATCGAGCTTACGGAGTTTGACGCGTACTCCTTTGATGACCTGTTCGAGGGAGTGAAAAGGCTGCCTTGGGAGGATTATATCTCAAAATCGGACGCCTTTCCCGTCAAGGGACATTCGCTGGATTCGCAGCTCCACAGCATACCCGACTGTCAGGCTATCATCAAGAAGGCAGTCGTTGACCGTCTCGGCGGAAAATACGGCGTGAAATGGTTCGAGGAAACGGGCAGTATACACAGGATACAGTTCAGCATCATAAAAGACAGGGCTGCGATATACCTTGACACTTCGGGCACGGGGCTCCATAAGAGAGGATACCGTAAGAATTCAAATGCCGCGCCCATCAAGGAAACTCTTGCGGCGGGGATCATCGACCTTGCGAGAATACGCAGCGATACGCAGTTTTACGACCCTTTCTGCGGCAGCGGAACATTTCTGATTGAAGCGGCGTACAAGGCTATGAACATCGCCCCCGGAATAAAGCGTTCCTTTGCGGCGGAGAAGTGGGACTGCTTTTCCTCAGAAATATGGCGAGAGGAACGCAATAAGGCTATCGCGGCAATAAATAAGGACGCGGACTTTTTTGCTTTCGGCTCGGACATCGACCCCGAGTGCACAGCTCTTTCTGCGGAAAACTGCGCAAAGGCAGGTATTCGTAATAAGGTGAAGATGACCTGCACCGACGTGAGAACCTTTTCTCCGGAAAAGGGTGGGATAATCGTCTGCAATCCGCCCTACGGCGAGAGAATGCTGGAGCTTAAGGAAGCGGAGGAGCTGTATGGAGTAATGGGAAAGGTATTCCCTGCAAACGGAGAATGTCCGTCCTATATCATCTCGCCTCACGAGGACTTTGAGCGCTTTTTCGGCAAAAGAGCGGACAAGCGGAGAAAGCTTTATAACGGTATGATAAAGTGTCAGCTGTTTATGTATTTTAAATGATGACATGGCATGGATATTGATCTGCGGTCAAAGTGCGGACATAAATCTGCGCAAAAGCCAAAAAGCAAGCTTTTGCGCAGATTTTTTGTACATTTAATTGTCGGAGCTAAGTATAGGCTTTTCCGTCGGAGGGCTTACTTTTTATGTGTGACAAACGCCCGTTTTACGTGGATGCAACCGAAAGCTTACATAAAGATATCTCAAGATGGTGGACGTTTTCGGGCGGTCATGCTATTATATTCATGAACGAAAGGTTCGGAAAGGAAGGGCTCACTATGACATTGGGAGAAAAGCTGTCAAGGCTCAGAAAAGAAAATAATTTTACACAGGAACAGCTTGCCGATATCCTCGGGGTATCTCGGCAGGCAATAAGCAAATGGGAAAGCGGAGTTTCATACCCCGAGACAGAAAAGCTGATACGCATGGCAAAGCTGTTCGGCTGTACAACGGACTATCTGCTGCTGGACGGGGAAATGTCCCTTGATGAAGCGGAGGAAAAACCGCAGGAAACAGAAAAAATGCAGGGAAATATCCGTTTTTCCGTTTCACTGCATGAGATGAAAAGCAAACGCACCCTTTGGGGAATGCCATTGTGGCACATCGGCAGGAATGCAAAGGGGATAATCGCGGTGGGGCTAAAAGCGAGGGGGATAATTTCCGTGGGAGTTTTCTCCGTCGGAGTGCTGTCTTTAGGCATGATTTCACTGGGGATATTATCCTTTGGACTGCTGGCTGTGGGGCTGTTGTCTGCAGGCTGTTTTTCCGTGGGAGCCTTTGCTGCGGGAGCGATAAGCTTTGGCGTCATTTCGCTGGGAGCGGTCGCTGTGGGAGATTTTTCCGTTGGCGCGCTGGCTGTGGGAAAATATTTTGCTATGGGCGATAATGCACGGGCGATGATAGCGCTGGGCGATTCAAATGCGGCAGGGAGCATTTTCCAAAAGACGGGAGAGCTTTCCGGACAGGAAATAGCTTCCGTCGGACAAATGCTCGATGAGACTGTACCGTCTTACTTAGAGCCTGCGAAAAATATCATAAAAATGTTTCTGTAAAACGAAAGCAAAAAAGCATGTAAGCCTTTATTTATGTGAAAAGCTTACATGCTTTTTATTTTTTCGGGGTATTGCAATAATCTGTGATATGTGTTATAATTAAAGTAGGTAAGTAGTGATTAGCAGCAGTACATGACCTCGGAACGCATATTGCTAATTGCTATTGACTAACAGCTAATTGCTTATCACTAAGGACTAAAGTTATGGACTACGATTTTACAAGCTGCACGCTCTGTCCCAGAGAATGCGGGGCGGACCGCACACTTGGGACGGGCTTCTGCGGCGGAGGTGCTGCCGTAAAGGCTGCAAAGGCGTATCTTCACATGTGGGAGGAGCCCTGCCTGTCGGGTACACGGGGCGCGGGAACGGTTTTCTTTTCGGGCTGCAGTCTGAAATGCCTGTACTGTCAGAATCATCGGATATCCTCCGATAATTTCGGCGCGGAAATATCGGAGAACAGGCTCGCAGAGATCTTTCTCGGACTGCAGGAACGTGGCGCTCACTGCATTGATCTGGTAAGCCCCACCCATTTTGTGCCGCAGATAATATCCGCTCTTGACAAGGCAAAGGACAGCCTTCATATCCCCGTGGTGTATAACTGCGGCGGTTACGAAAAGATCGATACTCTGAAAATGCTGGAGGGATATATCGACGTGTATCTCCCCGATCTGAAATACATGGACAGCTCGGCTTCGGCAAAGTATTCGGGCGCTGCGGATTATTTTCAGTATGCTTCAAGGGCTTTGGAGGAAATGTGCCGACAAACGGGAGAGTGCCGCTTCGACGATGAGGGTATCATGCAGAAGGGCGTTATCGTGCGGCATATGATACTTCCCGGAATGAGAAAGGATTCGGCGGCGATAATGGAATGGCTGGCGGATAAGCTTCCACGCGTCAGCTTCAGATTAAGCCTTATGAGCCAGTACACTCCCTGCTACAGAAGCTGCGAGTTCAGGGAGATAAACAGACGGCTTTCGACATTTGAATATGAGTACGTGCTCGACAAGGCAATAGGTCTGGGACTTGACGGCTATATGCAGGACAAGTCCTCGGCGGACAGCGGATTTACTCCCGATTTTGACCTTTCGGGAATTATATGATAAAGGACGGTTTTACATATGAATGATAATGTGCAGAACGGCGCAAGGCTCCAGTCGGAAAATGAGGTCTTCGCTCTGGATATCGGTACAAGAACGGTAGTAGGTGTGCTGGGACATGTCTCCGACGATACCTTTGTGGTGGACGACTGCTGCTCCGTGCCCCACAAGAGCCGCGCTATGACCGACGGTCAGATAGAGGATATCGACGAGGTGGCAAAGATAGCAGGCAGAGTCAAAGCACAGCTTGAAGAAAAAAACAATATCACCCTAACAGAGGTGTCCATTGCCGCCGCAGGACGTGCTCTCAAGACCTGCCGCACCAAGGCTTCCATCGACATCGAGGACAAGGGCTATATCAACGATGAAATGCTGAAATCGCTGGAAATGGACGCTATCGCCGACGCACAGGATTCCCTCGATGAAAAGTCATCGGGCGGCTCGTCCTTTTACTGTGTGGGAAATACGGTCGTAAAGTATTTCCTTGACGATTATCCGATAAAAAGCCTGAAGGGTCACCGCGGCAAGACCGCTTCCGCGGAAATTCTTGCGGCATTTCTGCCCAGTCCCGTTGTGGAGAGCCTTTACTCCGTTATGGACAAGATAGGCTTGTCGGTGAGAAGTCTCACTCTGGAGCCTATCGCGGCGATGAATGTGATAATTCCCGCCGAGGTGCGGCTCATCAACATCGCGCTGGTGGATATCGGCGCAGGTACGTCGGATATCGCCATTTCACGGGACGGAAGCATAGTGGCGTATGCCATGGCGACCATTGCGGGCGACGAGATCACCGAGGAAATAATCAGAAAATATCTGGTGGACTTCAACACCGCCGAGGAAATGAAGCAGAGCGCTTCCGGAGAAACTATCAAGTACAGAAATATCCTCGGAATGGAGCAGACTGTGGAAACATCGGCGTTCTTCGAGAGCCTTTTCCCGACTGTCGATCTGCTTGCGGACACGATCGCGGCGAATATCCTTGAAGCCAACGGCGGAGAAGCTCCTGCGGCGGTATTCCTTGTGGGCGGAGGAAGTCAGGTGCCCGAGCTGTCAAAATATGTGGCGCAGAAGCTTGGCATTCCCGAGGAAAGAGCCGCTGTGGGCGGAAGGCAGTTCATGCGAAACGTGGATACGGGCAGCGTGGAGATGAACGGTCCCGAATTCGTAACTCCTATCGGAATAGGCGTTACGGCCACTATCCAGAGAGGCTATGACTTCTCCACGATCACCCTCAACGGAGAGAAGGTACGCATTTTCGACACAAAGAAGATAACCGTGGTCGATCTGCTCCGCATCGCAGGCTACAAACCCAATCAGATAATCGGACGTTCGGGAAGAAATCTTACATATATATTAAACGGAGAGAGAAAGTCTGCGGCGGGAACTCTTGCGGTGCCTGCGGAGATAACCGTCAACGGGAAGGCTGCGGCGATAGATTCTCCCGTGAAGCAGGGGGATACCGTTACCTTTAAAGAGGCGGAAAACGGCGTAAATGCGCAGCTTTCCATAGCCGATATCGCGGGGGACGTCACCGAGCGCAGGGTTTCTATCGACGGCATGGAATATCCCTTCGGGACGGCTGCCCTTGTGAATGAAAAGCGGGTGTCCTCCGATTATAAAATACAGAATTACGACAATATTTCGGTCTCTGTTGTTGAAACGCTGGGAGATCTGATGCTGTCGCTGCCCTTTGACTGCAGCGGTATCGTGTTTATGAAAAACGGAAAGAAGCTTCGGTTCGATTATCTGCTGAACGACGGCGATAAGCTGGAGACCTGCGACAGAGCAGCCTTTGAGGAGATGGAAAGTTCCCGTAAGTCTGCCCAGCAAAAGCCTGTTATCCAGCCTGCCGAAAAGCCGAAAAAGGAAGCTCCTGCCGCTGCCGAAAAGCCTGCGGAGGAGTCCGACAAGGAAGCCGAAGTATCCGATGTGGGAGCTCCCATTACGGTCATTCTTAACGGCAGACCGACTCTTCTTGAACGGAGAAGCTCTCCCCATGAGTTCTTGGAGCTTATGGCGCTGGCAAATCTTGACACAAAAAATCCGCCGCCGGGAATGAACATCGTTATTTCCCTCAACGGAAAGGAAGTAAGCTTTATGGACCCCATCAAAGAGGGCGATGTGGCGGTCATTCGCTGGGAATAAGCTTGGATATTAATTTTTTGTAAACGTTTCGGGAAGTTTTATGTATTGTGAAAAATACAGGGCTTCTGAGTTGTTTATATTATAGACGGGGAGAAAAGCGTGTATCATATATGCACGGCTGCCTGTTTATAATGCATTATAAAGGACGGTCTGCCGTCTATCACATGAGAGGTATGCTATGTATTCCGGAACCGGTACCGTAAGCGACGAATACATCCGCTACATACTCGAAACTTACTCCGCCCAGATAATCAGGCTTTGTTATACTTATGTCAAAAATAAAGAGGACGCAGAGGATATTGCACAGGATGTGTTTTTGGAGCTGATGCGCAGAAATCAGCAATTTGAGGACGCAGAATACGAAAAGGCGTGGCTTATGCGGACTGCTGTGAATAAGTGTAAGAATCTTCTGAAATCGAGCAGAGTTAAGCGGACAGTACCCTTAGAGGATGAATATACAGACAATGAAAGCAATCCCGAAAACAATAATAAAGAGGATAATGCCGTCAGGGACGCAGTTCTTGCGCTCCCCGAAAAATATCGCACGGTGGTCCATCTGTTCTACTTTTCGGAGATGTCAATAAAAGAAATTGCAGTGGTGACAGGCGTTAATACCGCAACTGTCGGGACTCGTCTGGCAAGGGGACGGGAACAGCTCAAAAAAATTCTGAAAGGAGAGATCGATCTATGAAAAGAACAATGAACGAATATAAAGCTTCGATGGATAAAATAGTTCCTTCCGGGTCCTTCATCTCCGAAACAGAAGCTCTCATGAAAAAGATAAGAGATGAACAAAACGGAACAGCAAATAATACAAAAACGGATGCTCTTCCCGAGGCGGGACAGAGGATAGATATCGACACAAATTCAAGAACAATAAGAATAAAGAAATGGACAATGGGACTTTCCGCAGCTGCAGCTGTGCTGATATGCGCGGTATCGTTAAATGTGTATAACAAGGCAAATGTAGACAGTCAGATGACCCGCGACGCGGATACTGAGGCTTCCGAATCCGCAGCTTCCGCCGAAACCGAGGTCACAGCGGAAACAGCTGCTCCCGCAGAGGAAACCGCTGAAATAACGTCGGTCACCGAGCAAGAAACAGAAACAGCTCCCGTGACCGAAGAGCCCGAGGCTTCAGAGGAGGCAGAAGCAAAAGATGAGCTCACTGCTGAAACGGAAAAGGCTCCCGATGCAAAAACTGATGCCTCCGAAAAGCAGACAGACAAAAAAACCGAAAGCACCGATGACATCAGCTCCGGCTTCGGAGCAGAGCCTTCAGACAGCGACCGCGGAGTAAATGCCGTAAATACGATAAATGACGCTCCTGTGACAGTGTATGAGGAGGAAGGCTCCTCTGATGACTATGTGACCACCACATACAGTCCCTACGGCTATGATCATTCGATCGAGTCATTTTTATACGATGATGTGTATTATGGTGAGGAAGAAGCCGATTCAGATACCGAATACGGAACGCCTATGTGGGTGCCCTCGTTCTCGGACGAAATTTTAGAGGAGGACGATGCGGATGAAGAATCGTTCATCGGCAGCGATACGGAGCCTGTTCCCGTTGCAGGAAGCTTTGAAGAGCCGTACTCTTTCAGCTCATCGAACACATATACTCTTGATGTTTCTTTCAGGTCTGCGGCGTCGGGTGCTGACGAGGTCTATGTGCCCGATACCATATCCGACCTTGACGCCGGAGAGTATTATATCTCCGCCGAGGCGGGCTTCGACGAATATGATCCTGTTTCGGGCACCTTCATCGTATCAAACGGAGCGATGTTCGATGAATCCGTAGTGGGCACAAATTCTTCAATAGTCAATAAGATAAGCGGGCTGACGGCTTCAAAGAGTCAGTACCACTTTGATGCGGAAACGAAAATGTACGACTACAGATATAAGCTCACCATCTATTCCGCAGACGAATCGGAAAACAATGCAAAGCTTTTCGAGATAAGCTTCAAGAAAGGCGAGCTTATCATCAACAGATATGACAACGGAACGGTATCCTCCGAGAAGTATACGCTCACTTCGGAGGAGTATAATGATCTGGACAGCTTTATCGGCTCACTATTTTAAGATGATCTATTCAGCCGCATAAGCCTTATTGGTTTGCGGCTGGATCTGTAAAAGGGGGATATACAATTGAGAAAAATAATATGCTTTCATAATCCCGACGAAATGAATGGTTACTTAAGCAACTGGTATATCTCCGATTTTGAGGCTGACGGGGTGAAATTTTCATCAATGGAGCAGTATATGATGTATCGGAAAGCTGTCATATTTGGTGACAGTGATACTGCGCGGCAGATTATGGACACGTCAAACGTCGGCAAAATAAAGGCGCTGGGGCGTTCGGTCAGAAATTACGATGATACTGCATGGAGCGGTATAAGGCAGATCGTCGTATACAGGGGACTGCTTGAAAAATTCAGACAGAATGAGAAATTGAAAAATATGCTCATTGCCACGGGTAATGATATTTTAGCGGAATGTGCCGTGCAGGACAGGATATGGGGTATAGGACTGTCAATGAAGGACGGCAGGCGATTTGATATGAATGAGTGGCAGGGACAGAACTTACTGGGGTTTTCGCTGATGTGCGTTCGGGATATGCTTGGGAAATAACTATGAGTATGTAAAGGAAAAAACAGTGTGCGGCAGCACAAAAAATCCGTGAGTGAAAAAACACTCACGGATAAATTTTTTATGCACATATCAGATAACGACCGAGTTCTCCGCCAGCGACCTGTTTTCCAGCAGATACGCCTTTTCTCCTGCGGTGACGAAAATGCGGTAGAGGAACACGTTCACCTTTTCGCCCACTTCAACGGGAGCCTCGTCCAGTCCGCGGTTGGCGGTGATGATACTGCCGTTCACGCTGATAAGAAGTTCAACAGCATTTCCGCGGAAGGATACCTGCAGCACCTCGCCCTCCGATGCGGAGCTGCGGTAGATGATGTTCTCGTTCTTTTTAGCCGCTCTCACAAATTCGGGACGAACGATGGCCTTGTCTGCACCATCGATGTCGTCGAAGCTGCTGAAACGGCGGTATTCCTCCAGAAATGCCGTATGTCCGAAGAAGGACGCGGTGAACGCCGTCTGTGGGTTTCTGTATACCTCAATGGGCGTGCCTATCTGTTCGATCCTGCCCTTGTTGGTGACGATTATCTCGTCTGCCACCTCGATAGCCTCGTCCTGATCGTGAGTCACAAAAATGCTCGTCACGCCCAGACGGGTTATCATCTCGCGGAGCCAGCTTCTGAGCTCCTGCCGCACCTTAGCGTCGATCGCTGCGAAGGGCTCGTCAAGAAGCAGCAGCTGCGGATTGGGAGCAAGTGCTCTTGCAAATGCCACTCTCTGCCGCTGACCGCCCGAAAGCTGACTGGGATATCTCTTTTCCAGTCCCGAGAGCCCGATAAGGTCGATAAGCTCCCGTACCCGTTCGTCGATGTATTTTTTATCCGCTTTCTGCACCTTCAGTCCGAAAGCGATGTTGTCGTACACGGTCATGTAGCGGAAAAGAGCGTAGCTCTGGAATACGAAGCCTATGCCGCGCTTGCTGGCGGGGATATCGTTCACTACCTTGCCGTCGATGATTATCTCTCCGCTGTCGGGATATTCAAGCCCTGCTATCATGCGGAGGATAGTGGTCTTACCGCTGCCGCTGGGGCCAAGGAGACCGATAAGCTTTCCCTTTTCAATGCCGAAGCTGACATTATCCGACGCCTTGAAATCCCCGAAGGATTTGTTTATATTTTTCAGTTCAACGTACATATCGAAACCGTTCCTTTCTGTATCATTCACCGTTTTTCTTTCCAACATATTCTATCACGCTTCTGGCGATGAGAATGACTATCGCCATCATAACGAGAATGGACGAAACTGCAAAGGCGGGAACGTATTTAAATTCGTTGAAAAGTATTTCGACGTGAAGGGGAAGAGTGTTGGTCTTTCCTCTTAGATGACCCGATAAAACCGATACCGCGCCGAATTCTCCCATAGCGCGTGCGGCGCAGAGAACAACTCCGTAAAGAAACGCCCATTTTATGTGGGGAAATGTGACCTTTGTGAAGATAGTGAAGCCGTTTGCTCCCATAAGAGCGGCTGCCTCCTCCTCGTCGGTGCCCTGTGCCTCGAGGACGGGGATAAGTTCACGGGAAATGAACGGAAACGTCACAAATACCGTAGCAAGGATTATTCCCGGTACGGCAAATACGACTTTGATGTCCGCCGCTTCAAGATAAGGGTAAAGAAAGCTCTGTCTGCCGAAGGTCAGCACAAATATGAGACCTGCAATGATAGGCGATACCGTGACGGGTACGTCTATGAGAGTAGTCAGCAGCTTTTTTCCTCTGAATCGGAATTTTGTCACTGTCCACGCGGCGAAAAGTCCGAATACAGTGTTGAAAATGACAGCAGCCAGCGTAGCTTCAACGGTGAGCAGCGCAGCCTTTACGGTGTATTCATCGGTGACCGCTTCCTTGTAGGTCTCCCAGCCGCTGCGGAGAGCTTCCGTGATGACCGTTACCAGCGGAAGAACAAGCATTATAAATACAAACAGCACGCTTATCCCGATAAGCACCCATTTTGTCAGCTTTGAGCCGAAGGTTTCCTTATGCATTTATAATACCCCCTATCTTCCGAGAATTTTCGAGTTTCTTGACTGGATAAGGTTTACAAGAAACAGTATGAGAAACGCTGCGATAAGCATTACAAGAGCTATTGCCGTTGCGCTGGAATAGTCGTATTCCTGCAGCTCCGACATGATTATCAGAGGAGTTATCTCCGTTTCAAAGGGCTGATTTCCTGCGATGAAGACAACCGAGCCGTATTCTCCGAGGCATCTTCCGAATGCCAGTCCGAAGCCTGTGAACGCCGCAGGCAATATCTCGGGGAGTATCACCTGTCTGAATATCCTTGAGCGGTCTGCGCCCATAACTCCCGCTGCTTCCTCGTAAACGGGGTCAAGTTTTTCGAGCACGGGCTGTACTGCGCGCACCACAAAGGGTATGCCGATGAACACAAGTGCGACGGTTATTCCTATGCGGGTGTATGCTATTTTAATGCCGAAACGCGCAAAAAAGCTTCCGATCATTCCCTTGTCGGAGGTCAGCGAGGTCAGGGCTATGCCTGCCACAGCCGTAGGGAGCGCAAAGGGCAGCTCTATCATTCCGTCGAGTATCCGTTTTCCGGGAAAATCGTATCTGACAAGCACCCATGCAAGGATAACTCCCATAACTGCATTTATTAAGGAGGCAATAAATGCAGTGGAAAAGCTGACGCGGAAGCTTGCAAGAACTCTTGGTCTGGTTATTGTTTCGATAATGTCGGATAAGCTCATCTGTGCGGTAAATACCACAAGGGAGGCCAGCGGTATAAGTACTACCACGCCGAGCATTGTCAGCGTGATTCCCATTGACAGTCCGAACATCGGGATAACTCTTTTGTGCGTTTTTTTCATGAGTAAACCATTCCTTAGTATACGGGAAAAGCCGACAGTTTTCGGCTTTTCCCGCTGAGATAAATAATATTTTAGCCCTGTTCGTAGATCTGGTCGAACACGCCGCCGTCCGCAAAGTGAGTGGACTGTGCGCTGTCCCAGCCGCCGAAGTCGTCTATTGTAACAAGATTTATGTCAAGGTCAAAGGTGCCTGCGTATTCATGAAGGATATCGGGGTTGGAGGGACGATAGAAATTATCGCCTGCAATGCGCTGAGCCTCGTCGGAGTATAGGTAGCTCAAGTATTCGGTAGCAGCCTCTCTGGTGCCTCTCTTGTCGACTACTTCGTCAACTACTGCAACAGAGGGCTGAGCGAGAATGCTGATGCTGGGAGTGATGATCTCGTAATCATCGGGATAGTCCTGAATTGAGAGGAAGGCTTCGTTTTCCCATGCGATGAGCACGTCGCCCTGACCGTTTTCAACGAATGTAGTGGTAGCACCTCTTGCGCCCGAATCAAGAACGAGCACGTTCTGATAAAGCTTCTTGATGAAATCCTTGACCTGTGCTTCATCTCCGCTGTATGCATTGTCTGCGAAAGCCCACGCTGCGAGGTAGTTCCATCTTGCGCCGCCGGAGGTCTTGGGATTGGGAGTGATAACACCCACGCCATCTTTTACGAGGTCGTCCCAGTCGTGGATATCCTTAGGATTGTCCTTGCGCACGAGGAAAACTATCGTCGATGTGTAGGGAGCGCTGTCCTTGTCAAATTCGCTTACCCAGCCTTCCTCGATAAGACCTGCGTCCTGAACAGCCTTGACGTCGTACTCAAGAGCGAGGGTGACAACATCGGCTTCAAGACCGTTTGCAACTTCAAGAGCCTGTTTGCCCGAGCCGCCGTGAGACTGAGTTATCTCAACGTCCTGACCTGTTTTCTCTTTCCAGTGCTCTGCGAAGAGTTCATTGTAAGCGGCGTAGAGCTCTCTGGTAGGGTCGTAGGAAACGTTGGTGAGAGTGATCTTTTCTGCGGAAGCTGTATCTGCCGGATCTTCGGAGGAAGCGCTTGCCGAGCCGCAGCCTGCAAACAGGGAAGCGGCGAGAACGGATGCGATTGTTACTGATAAGAATTTATTATTGTTTTTCATATGGAATACCTCATTTCATTATTTTAGTTTTATTAAAAATTTTAATGAAATAAGATCCAACAGCGTATCTTTCCGCCCGCCGAGGAAAAAGCAGCAGGTCTTTTTTCGGTGAATATCATATGTATATCTCCTTTCTCGATTATAACATATATAACCGATAGGTTTAATATACTTGAATTATACAATACAATTATCCGTTTGTCAATAGGGTAGGAAAAACTTTGTAGATTTAGCATATAATACCTATTTAAATAATAGGAATATTGTGCATTTTTTCATCGGACAAAAAACGGCGCACAGAAAAGCTGTGCGCCGCGATAAGCTCAGAATGAAATATTATCTGTCATGCTTCTTTTTTCCGAATATGCCGGCCGCTGCTGTAGCTAACAGTGAAGAGATGAACACAGCTGCAGCGATAACTCCGATATCGGAGGAGGTCTCCTCTGCGGATTCCGTAATGCCTGCGCCCGAGGAAACGTCTTCGGAGTCATCGGGGTAGAGCAGGAAGGGAGGAATTTCCTCAACGGGGTAGTACGGAGGATATACGGGTTCATTAGGATATATCGGGTAATCGGGATATGGAGTATCGGGAATTACCGGTACATCGGGGGTCACGGGGATATCCGGCGTATCGGGAGTGTCCGGGGTGTCCGGAGTATCGGGAGTGTCCGGAGTATCGGGAGTGTCCGGAGTATCGGGAGTGTCCGGAGTATCGGGAG
>JBJESJ010000028.1:0-3775 GCA_051882725.1 Oscillospiraceae bacterium | reverse complement strand
GGGTAAAGCACCGCGGAAATTGCGTCAAGTCCGGGGTTGCAGATAGGTCCGGGAGGAAGTCCCTCTCCCTTGTAGGTGTCGTATGCGGTGAACATTTTCTCGTCGGGTATCTCAATGTTGGGCTTGATGACGTTGTTTACGTACTTTGTGGTAGGATCGGATTCAAGTCTCGGGAAATCCTTGCTTTTCAGCCGGTTCTGGAAAACGGATGATATCTTCTTCATATCGGAAAAGCTCTGAGCCTCCGCTTGTATCATCGAAGCAAGGGTGACAGTCTCTTCGAGTGAGAGCCCCAGATCCTCCATTCTGCCGTAATAGTCGGGAGTCAGCTTGTTCTCGAAGTTGCGGTAGAATTTCTTAGCCACGACCTCGGGCTCTTCGTCCTTGTAGAAGGTATAGGTGTCGGGGAAGAGATAGCCCTCCATTTTCAGAAACTTTTCGGAGCTTGTGGTCACCAGCTTTTCAAAGTCGAATCCGAAGGAGGATGAATTGAAGATGTAGATGAATCTGTCCGCGTCGCACACTTCGTTTTCTTCAAGGAGCGCTGCAGCTTCATAGACGGTTATTCCCTCGGGGAAGGTTATATCAACGGTCTCCCGTTCCTCCTCGTAGTGTCTGCAGAGCTCGTCCATTATGTCGGAGTAGGTCATATTCGGTGAAAGTACGTGGCTTCCCGCCGAGAATGAGCTGTCCATGCCCTTGAACTGTGCCATAAGCCCGAACAGGTCGGCATTGTCGATTATGCCCTCCGCTTCGAGGATATCCGCGATATCATACGCGGTGGAATTTTCGGGTATCTCCACGACTATCTGCACGTCCTCGCGGTCAAGGCCTGTCACCGTCTTTACCACGTTGATAACGGTCACTGCAATGAAAATTGAGATGCAGATTATCAGTGAAGTAAGAATAAGAGCGAAAACCAGTCCTGCGCCCTTTTTTTTCTTTTTTCTTTTCCTTTTTTTAGGGGGTTCCCGTCTGGGGGGAGCTTCATCCTCCGAACGGCCGAAATTCGCTTCAAGGCTGTCATCATCGGGGACAGCATCTTCGGGTTCAGCGGGCTGCTCGGCGGAGTTTTCCTCTTCCTCGGATATGGCAGACTCTTCTGCGGGAGAGGGCTCATCATCGGATATGCCGTCATTGACGGCAGGGGCTGCGGTTTCTTCGGAGACATCCGCAGCATTTTCTGCGGCGTCGGTGTTTTCCTCTTCAGTGCCGCTGCTTTCGTTCAGGATAGAATTAAGATATTCCTCCCTTTCCTTTTCGGACATGTTATCTTGATTATCCACTGTTGCGGCGCACCTCCTTTGAATTTGAAAATGTTTTATAATACTTATCCGTTGCCAGTGAGTCCACAGGCTTGTCAAAGCGTCCGCTGATAAGCTCCTGCACGGTGCAGCGGCAGTAGCACAGTCCCAGCAGATACATATTCGGGTGAGCGGAAAGGAAGCGGTCGTAATATCCCTTTCCGTAGCCTAATCGGAAGCCCTTCATATCGAAGGAAAGCCCCGGGACGATACACAGCGCACCGTCAAACTCCGCTGTTTTACGGCAGATATCGGTCCTCGGCTCCAGCACGCCGAAGGAGCCGGGCTCCAGTTCGTCGGGAGAGGATATGTAATAGAAATCCATAAGCCGTGTTCCGCTTATGCATCTGGGAACGGCGACCTTTTTTCCGTCGGCAAGAGCCTGCCCGATAAGAGCCATGGTATCCACTTCGATACCGGTGGAAACGTATGTGAGCAGCAGCGAGCAGCGTTTGTACTCGGAGGAGCTTATCACTCGTCTGAAAACGGCGCTGTCGCATTTCTGCTTTTCCTCGGGAGACATTTCTTTTCTAATGGTTTTAAATCGGCTTCTAAGCTCCGATTTATATTCTCTCAGATCAAAGCCCATTTCCGGAAAATGCCCTCAGCACATTATCTGTGCAGCTATTTCTGCTGACTTTTCCGGGGAGATGAGCACCTCTGCTATCTTCAGACCGAAAGCGATAGAAGCGCCTGCGCCCCTTGATGTGATGAATTTCCCGTCGCATACGGCGGGTTCGTGAGTTACGACAGCGCCCTTAAGGTCGCCCTCCATGCCCTGATAGCAGATAGCCTTTCTGCCTTGGAGAAGCCCTCTCTTTCCGAGGATAGTGGGAGCGGCGCAGATAGCGGCGATATATCTGTCGTTTTTCACGCAGAAGTCGATGGCTGCGGAGACCTCTGCGGAGGCTTCGAGATTCTGTGTGCCTTTAAGTCCTCCGGGGAGGAGGATAAGCTGCAGAGCGTCGTCAAGCCTGATCTCGGCGGCGGTGATATCGCAGGTCACGGGTATTCCGTGAGAGGAAGTGATGACCTTCCCGCCCACGCCGACGGTAAGGACCTCCATGCGGCAGCGGCGCATGATGTCAATGGGAGCGATAGCCTCGGTCTCCTCGAAACCGTTTGCGAGAAATACGTATATCATAGTATAATTCCTTTCTATTTAAAAGTCAAGATGTGTTTTTTCAGCAGGAATGCGGGGTGATAGGACATTTTCGACTTCCGGAGTCCTTCGATCCCCATATCCTCTTCGCGGTTGATGTATTTTACATCGTCGGGGAGAGATCTTGCATAGAAATTGTTAATGGCGGGATATGCGCCGTCAACGGAGGTATCCGCCTTTTCGATGTGGATATCCTGTGTATCGGAGTTGAGCCGTTCGCCGATAGTAAAGGCAGCGACCCGTCCGTCCACGCGGAGGACTCCGCCCGAAAGTCCAAGATAGTCAAACTCACCGAAGAAGGTATTTATGGCGAACTGTTCGCCTATTTCCGATTCATCGGCGCTGCCGCGGGCGTTGTAGTGATTTGCGGCAAAGGTTATGCAGTCGTCGAAATCCGCTTCTGTCATGGGGGAGTAGCTGTAGTTATAATTCTCTATTTTTTTGAGATGATTGCGCTTTTTGTGATATTTTCCGCCGGACAGGCTTTTGAGGTCGCCGGCATTGTAGATGTAGTCGAAGCCGCCCTCGTCGTCGGATACGGAAAATCCGTCGGGATACATTTCGGAAAGCATCTGGAGCTTTTCATCGGTGACGGAGGATATAGTCAGCGGGAAGCCGCGTTCCTCGGAATATCTTTTCAGTTCGGAGAAAAGCTGCCTTATATCGCCCTGTCCGGGGGGATAGGTGAAACGGAGCCCGTCAGATTCTGATTTTGTGATATAAAATCCGCCGTAAAAGCAGACCGATGTCTTATAGACCCTGTACCATGCGAGGTTGTTCGCAAAGGAATACTCGCAGCCTCGGAAATCGGACTGTCTTAAAATTTCGGTTATCCTGTCTTTGTCGCTTCTGTCTATGGTTCTGAATTCAAGCATGAATAAAGTTACCTCGATATTTGCTGTATTGGCTCGTCGGAGGATATTCTCCGAGCATATTTATTCAATTATATTCATTATAACATTTATTTTTCATCAAGTCAATAAATCGACAAAAAATATTTCGTGGAATATTTTTTCGGCGGCATTTTGCCGATATCCGTCAGGATATCTTGTGCGTTTTCAACAAATTGTTTCCCTACACTCTCAGCAGCGGATCTCCGGGCGTCGGAAACGATGGCTTTGTCTTTGCTCAGCGATTCCTTAACGCAATGAACAGCAATATAATATGAATAATATAAAAACAGGTGATTTTCTTGTTGACTAACACGATTTTGTGTGGTAAAATATAATATATATGAAATCTATCGGAAGGAATGGTGTTTTATGGGTATGCTTCATGCAGCCGCGATATTCAGCAATCATATGGTTTT
>JBJESJ010000027.1:0-17260 GCA_051882725.1 Oscillospiraceae bacterium | reverse complement strand
TATCGAAATGACCGTGAAAAACACTGTCACGCCCACCATATCGTCCAGCGCCGCCATGGGGATAAGAGTCCTTGTAACGGGTCCCTCGGTCTTAAATTCGCTCACTATGGACAGTGCGGGCGCAGGAGCCGTTGCAAGGGCTATCCCTCCGAAAATAAACGCAAGATACATCGGCACTCCCACAAAATGAAACACTGCCGCAAATACTATAGTCACCACAGCAAAGGTACCCAGCGACTGTGTGAGCGTGGTCACTATCAGCGTTTTTCCATAGCTTTTTAGCTTCTTCCGGACAAGCTCGGTGCCTATCATAAGTCCTACCGCACATTCAAGCACATGGATAAATATGCCGTAAGCGGGCGCGTCAATAAGCTCCTGCGTGACAAGCGAGAACGCATAGGGTCCCAGAACGATGCCCGTGATGAGCCAGCCCAATATTGACGGCAGCCGCAGCTTTGACACAAGCTTTCCCACAAAAAATGCGATAACAATGGCGGCCAGCCATTTTACGATCATCATGACACTCATTCTCCCTTCATAACGCCGTACAGCATATATTCAAATGCCTTCGGCAGCTGTTCCTCGTGGAGACTTATCAGGCTCTCAAAGGACTTGTTCTCCGACCGCAGACCGCAGCAGTATCTGTTGAACATATCCTGCATCACCGACAGATATCTCATGGCACTGTCGATATCCACGCTGTCCCGAAGCCTGCCCGCGGACAGGATATTCCTTATCCATTCGGCGTTCATTCTGTCGTAGGGCTCCCGCAGACGGAGTATCTCCTCATAATGCTTTTCGGGAGGCGATATCAGCGCTTCCAGCACCATTGCCGCCTTTTCACGCTTTTCGGCGAAAAGCTTCATCCGCATATCGAAATATTTCCTGTGGTCGGCGCAGTCCTCATGACAGGACAGATCGGCGGTCATCTCCTCAAAGCAGACCCGCAGACATTCGATGTAAAGCTCGTCCTTGCCCGTGAAATTGTGGTAGATAAGCCCCTTTGCTATCCCCTGATCGCTGACGTTATTGATGGACGACGCCGCATACCCCTTCGAGCCGAACTCCTTTATCCCCGCATTTATTATTTTTTCTCTTGTCAGTTTGGTTTTTTCAGACGATCTCATACACTCACCTCAAATAGACTTTTTGGTCTATTTTTTATTATATGACTTTTAGACTTAAAAGTCAATAATTTTTGCAAAAAAATGACCGTCCCATCGGGACGGTGCCTGTTATTTTATAAAATTGATGATTATCATCGCAATGCCGAGGGCTGCAAGTCCGAAGCCCAGCGCACGGTTCATGGTCTCCTCCGAGGCCTTGTTCGCGAACTTTGACGTTATCGCCGCTCCTATGAGAGTGAACACCATGCACATGATAAGCACGGAATAATCGGTTATCCCTCCGCCGACCGCAAAGTGGGATACAGCTCCCGTCAGCGCCGTAAAGGTCATGATGAACACGCTCGTCCCCACGGCAGTCTTGAGCTCGTAGCCCAGCACGCTCACCAGTACAAGCAGCATCATCATGCCGCCGCCTGCGCCCACGAATCCGCAGATGAAGCCTACCGCCATTCCGCTGACTATAGACTGGATAACAGCCTTTTTCCTGCTTCTTGTCTGATTGCTCTCCTTTGCGGACATGACAGGCTTGAATATGAATTTCAGTCCCACAAAAAAGGTCATGAACACCGAAAAGCTGCCCATGGTCTTTCTCGGCAGCAGCGACGCTGTCAGACTTCCCACCACGGTGAACACAAGCACCGATATCAGCATGACTACGCCGTTTTTTACGTCGATATTCCCGTTTTTCTTATAGGTCCAAGCCGACATCGCCGAGGCAAGCACATCGGAAGCCAGCGCTATTCCTACCGCTTCATAGGCGTCCGCGCCCAGAAATGTGATAAGCATGGGCGCTATCACCGACGCTGCGGACAATCCCGCAAGTCCCGTTCCGAAGCCTGCGCCCGCGCCCGCTATCAGGCAGACCAGTATTTTTGTCAGTATTTCCTGCATTTCCAACATCTCCGCTTTTTCACAAAGTTCCCGTAATGTAATATATAAAATATATTTTACCACGATAACTATTCTGTGTCAATAGCCACAGGAAATTTTTTTATCAGGAATCATCTCCCCAGATAAACTCGCATGCCTGCTCATACTCTATATGATGCTCGATACAGTGCACTATCCTTGCGTCCTCGGGTCGGCGCACATACAGCACGTCCCGCTCTCCCAGAGTCAGCATTTTCTGCACCTGCGCCAGCTCCAGCCCGAGAAAAAGCCCTATGTGTATTATCTGTTTCCGCGTGGGAGTGCGGGTGCCGTTCAGTATCTGATAGCCGTAATTCCTGTCGATATTCAGCGCACGGATAAGCTCGCTGCGCTTCATTCCCTTTTCGTTGATGCACTGCACTATATACTCGCTGAGCGACGGCGGCGCGTTTTCTTCGATGATCTCCATTTTAAGGCGTTTTGTTCTTCTTATCATCTTTTCAATATCCGATGTCTTAATTCAGATCACCCCTTGTTAATAGTATACCGAAAATTCCCCGTCCATATTGTCAATGATATCCTGTATTTCCGCCTCGGTAAATCCATTGCCCTCCATACATACAAAGCCGTTGAGAGTAATGCCCTTGAATGTATCGGTATGTCCCGAAAGCCGATTGTTGTCGATATAAAACTCCTGAATATTGCAGCCTGCCAGCGGAGACAGGTCCGTCAGAGAATTTCTTCCCAGATATACGTACTTAAGCTTATCGCAGCCGCGAAAGGGCTCTATGCTCTCAAGATGACAGCCAGCAAGACATACCATTTCCAGCTCGATTTTTCCCGCAAGAGCGTCCACGGTGCCTATCTGCGCCTCGTTGAAGCCCGCCTTTTTAAGCTTATCGCACCCCGCCAGCGGAGATATATCGGTCACCAGATTATCCCCGAAGAAGACCTCCTCAAGGTCTTTTTTCCCTTCAAGAGCAGATATATCCGAAACGCTGTTATTTTCGCCGCTTATCTTTTTAAGTTTGTTCATCGAACGGGCAAAGCTTATATCGGAAACATTGTTGTTATTGAAATACAGATACTCGATATTCGTAAGCCCGTCAAGACAAGACAGGTCGGTGATGTAATTATCGGTCAGATTGAGGTACTGAAGATCCTTCAGATGCTTCAGATTCGCTATCTGCGCATTGGTGAGCTCCCTGTTCTGCATTTCTATGCGGGTGGTGCTGATGGGATACATCTCCCCGCCGATCTTCACCTCGATATCATCGGGAGACATACCGAAAAATACTCCTATCGCCGCAGCTATCGCCGCAGCTGAAGCGGGAATGCCGATAACAAGCTTTTGTCTGCGGGATAGTCTGCCCTTTTTTATCTTCGGAGGATTTATCACAGGCTCGGAAAGTTCTCCCACCTCGGTCGTTTCCGACGTTATTCCGCAGCTTCTGATATCCGCCAGCATATCCTCGTCGGAAGCGTACCTGTCGTTCTCCTTGACGGCGGCAGCCTTTTCTATGATCGCCGCCAGATTAGGCGAGATTTTTTCAAGACCCTTTTTAAGCTCGCTGTCGTCGTCCATGCGTATTATGGGATTTTCGGGAATTATCCCCGTAAGCCCGAAATACAGCGACATCGCCAGCGAATAGATATCTGTCCGACTGCTCTGATTGCCCTTGCGCTGATACTGCTCAAGCGGCGCGAAGCCCTCCTTTAGAATGACCGACATGCTCTGATTCCCGTCATCGGACATAACTCTTGCCGAGCCGAAATCCACCAGCTTTACTCTGCCGTTGGAGCATAATATTATATTATCGGGAGAAATATCCCGATGAAGCACTCCGCCGCCATGTATGACCGACAGCGCAGGGAGCAGCTTTTCTGCGATATATACTGCCTGTCCCTCCGTCAGCAGACCTTTTTTTTCCACATAGGATTTAAGCGGGACACCGTTGAAGAACTCCATTGCATAGTAAGCGGTGCCGTTAGTGCGGAAAACATCGTACAGCCCCATTATATCCGAGCTTTCGCGAAACTGCATGATAATTGCTGCCTCGCTGAAAAACCGCTCCAGTCCGTCGGAGAAATCCTTCGTCTGAAAGGTAGTCATCGGTTCAACGGTGATGTTATTATGTGAACGCACCGCAGTTTTGTCGGGATAGTATTCCTTTACGGCAACAGCCTTGTCGTCCCTGCGGTCGTAGGCAAGATAGGTAATGCCGAAGCCGCCCCTGCCCAGCAGTTTTCCGATAATATATCTGTCGTTGAGGTCGGTCCCCACAGGCAGCACATCGTATACGGAAGAGGTATCATCCTCGGTGTAGCCGCAGTTGCTGCATTTTTTGCCCTTTACGGGAGAAAAGCAGTTGCCGCACAGCTTATGCTTTGACGACATACGCTCACCTCCATTTATTTTATGTAATTTCTGTTATGATTTTCTGTATTTATTATATCATATTATATCACTGAATTTCAATAATTTGGTATGCAAATTTGCATTATTCTAACAATTGTACAAAGCGGACAAAATATTTTTGATATTTTCACCCAAAATTATGAAAATAATGCAAATCTGCATACCAAAACTCCGATAAGATATGATATAATGTACTCACAAAAGGCAATTATCCCCAAAATATTGTAACAGGAGGTAAAATTATGACAAAATCTGCAAGATCTAAGGCATGTGCTCTTCTGACAGCTTCGGCAGTAACAGCAAGCTGTATGGTGATGCTTCCCGCTCCCGAGGTCTCCGCAGCTTCTTCCGCCAAAACCGCCGTTGTCACTGTTCCCTGTGACTACTCAAAGACGATAAGCTTCTCCAAGGTGGGCTCCGACGGCGAGTACAAGACCCTTTCCACTGATTTCAAGTTCGGCTTGGGCAACCCCGACGACAGCTATGACTGCACCGATGAGGTCGCAGCGGCTATCCTCGAAAAGACGGGCGACTTTGCCGATGTATATTCCATCAAGGTGAAAAATATCCAAGTGAATTACACATGGGAATTCAAGACCGAGATGACGGATGCTGAGGTAAATGTGTTCCCATTTACGGGCGGCTTAGATTCTAAGGGAAACTGGGTGGACGCCAGCGTCCCCGAAAATAAAACTCTCTCCGGCAAGACCGATAAGTACGACGAGGCAACGAGCTCCTATACCTACAGCGGCAGCATCACAGGCAAGACTGTTGCAGGTCTTTCGGACAAAAAGATTTCCGACTACAAATACATCTCCCTGAACGCGGGCACATGGAGCAATAACAAAAAGGATTCCCTTACCTTTAAGGTAAACAGCGTAACGCTCAGCGTGTCCTACGAAAAGGGCACCCCCACCATGTCCTACAGCGAGCTCAGCGGGTATAAGTATCTCACCGTGACCTTCAAGCCCGACCTCGCTAAGAAGTGCACTCATCCAGGAAGCCACAGCGCAGATGACAAGTATTGTCCGTGGGCAGCAGTTGCTATCGGCGGAATTACCACTTCGGGCGTTGATACCGCAAGCAAGAACAAAATGTATGAAGTGAGGACTCTGACTTCCGACAAGTCCACCTGCACGGTGGTAGTCACCGTGAACGACATATACAAGGCTTTTGGCACCAAAAAGCTCCAGAAAATCTACTTTGAGAACTGGGACTGCGAAATAGTAAGCATCAAGGGCTCCAAAACAAAGCCGAGCCTTACCCTCGATACAGGCAGCTACAGCTCGGGCAAGATCCAAGAGGCTATGGACTGGTCACCCAGCGGAGATGTCCCCACAGGAGATCCCGATCTGAATCAGATCATCAATATCATGGAAAACCCCGCAGGAATGAGCCTTAAGGGCTACAAGGCAATAAAGATCAACTACACTATGAAAAATCCCCGGAACGCAGCAGGCGTTGTTGTAGTTCTCCACGGCTGGGCTTCGGACGGCGTTGGCTGGGAGGAAAAATACTATGCGGCTGAAAAGGAAGGCACTATTATTATAGACCTGTCCAAGTATCAGAACAAGACCATCAACAATATCTATGTAGGCCCCGTTGCCAAGAGCTCCGCTAAGATAGGCGATACCTTCAGCCCCGGCTTTACCATCACAAGCGCAGAGCTTCTCAGCTCCAACAAGGAAAAGGCGACCGCCGAGATCAACAAAATAGAGCCCGACGGAGCAAAATAAATAGTACATATTTTTTTGACATAATGTACAAATGATCACCTCAAGGTTCTGCATTATTTTTCCGAAAAAACGGGAAGATAATGCAGAACTGCTTACCAAATTTTATGCTCAGTGTGCTATAATACAGATGTGCAAAAGCATTATCTGCTGCGGCACTCGGCTCAGTGACTGCCAGCTATATCGGCAGCCTCAGCCGAAAGAACAAAAAGCTTACTTGAAATATCATTTCTTCCTATAATTTTATTGCCAAACAGCAGCGCTGACCCGCTCCATATCGTACAGGTCAGCGCTGCTGTTATTTTATTATATTTATTCGCAGGAGCTCAAAGCTGCTCTCCAGCTGCCGATGATATCATGGCAGAAGTCAAGGTCGCTGCTTTCCGCGGCTTCTCTGAGCCTTTCGTACAGCTCACTCTGCTCCGCGGGATATGCGCACCCCGCCATATCGTCCAGCACCTCTTCAATGCCGAGTATATCAAACTCATCCAGCGCAGCGCACATTCTGTCAAGGAGCTTTATTATATCCTCCTGCTCTGCGGGGGACTTGTTCTGTCCGCCTTCACCGCACTCGGGAAAGCAGGGACGGATAATATTTTTAAGTCGGACATACTCCTCCAGCAGCTCGTCGGTCTTACTGTCGATAAGTCCGATATCACCATCATTTCCCGCACGCTCCAGCTCTGCGGCAAGGGCGGAGACCTTATCCGCGCCTATCTGCTTTGAGGTGCTTTTCAGCGAGTGCACCTCTATGGTATAATCCCTTATCCTCCCTGCCTGCTTATGCTCACGGATTAGACCCGCGCGGCTGTCTATCGACAGGTAATACTCCTTGAGCACGGTCCTGTACAGTTCCTCGCTGCCAAGGAGAGATATCGCATTCTTTGTATTGAGCTCGGCTATCTCCATATGCTCCGCGGGAGTCTCCGCTTTTTCGGCAGCAGCCTTTCTGTCCGCAGGCAGTATCTTTTCCTGCGGGAGCCATTTTCTGAGCTTTGACACTATCTCGCTGACCTCTATCGGCTTTGCCACGAAATCGTTCATGCCCTCTTTTATGAACATTTCCCGCACTCCGCCCACAGCGTTGGCAGTCAGCGCGATTATCGGGACCTCGTCGTAATTCGGCATAAGCCTGCGGATTATATGAGTCGCCTCCACGCCGTCCACCTCGGGCATCATATGGTCCATAAAGATAAGGTCGTATCTGAGGCGATGCATCATCTCGATAGCCTCGGCGGCGCTCGCGGCAGTATCCACCTGCATATCCAGCGGATTTATCAGCCCCTTTGCCACGGTGAGATTTATGGAATTATCGTCCACGATAAGTATATGGGCGTCGGGAGCCACAAAGGTAAAGCTGTCGGAATCGCTCATGCTGTCGCCGAAGGTGATATTGCTTATCCCCATTGCATTGTACAGATTGAGAAAATACACAGGCTTGCGGATGATCTTCACATTGGGGAGCTTAAGATCGTCGGGGCTGTCGTAGTTTGCTATCACCAGACAGCATACCTGCGGATATTTCTCCGCATATTCCCTGACGCCGCCCGAAAACATCGGCTTTTCGACGATGAGGAAATCGGGGCTGATATCGGCTGCGGCGCTTATCTCGGCTATCTCCGAGATATCCGCGCCTATCCAATCAAGATCCTTTATCAGCTGATCTCTGATATTGTGGTTGTCAACCAGCACAGCCACCGAGACCTGACGCTTATTATCGGTCACGGCAGGAGCGTCATTTATGACCTTCTGAGGCAGTTCAAAGCTGAAGGTACTGCCCTTGTTGTACTCGCTTTCCACGGATATGGTGCCGCCCATAAGCTGTAAGAGCCGCTGTGATATCGCAAGACCCAGACCTGTGCCCTCGATATTTCTGTTACGTTTGCTGTCCACCTGCTGGAAGGAGTTGAACAGCTTATGCAGATCCTCCTGCTTTATTCCGATGCCCGTATCCTTAACGGAGGCCTTAAGCAGAATGGTATCGTCACCGCTGCGCTCCCAGCCGAGAGTCAGACGTATCTCGCCCTGCTGAGTGAATTTCACGGCGTTATTGAGCAGATTCAGAAGTATCTGATGTATGCGAATATTGTCCCCGAAAAGATTCTTCGGAAGATCGGGGGCGATATCCACTGTAAGATCTATTTTCTTGTTGCCGATACGGCTGTTGATGATATTGGCAAGATCGTTTATCACGGAAAGGGGCTCGTAAACCGTCTCTATGATATCCATTTTGCCCGATTCTATCTTGGAGAAATCAAGGATATCGTTGATTATCGCCAGAAGTATCTTACCCGATGACCGTATCTGATGAAGATATTCCCTTGCGGTGGGAGACATCTCCTCACGCAGCGCAAGGTCGGTCATGCCCAGCACCGCATTCATGGGAGTACGTATCTCATGGCTCATATTGGCAAGGAAGTCGGACTTAAGATGAGATGCTTTTTCCACTTCCAGATTGACCTTATGCAGACAGTAGCTTTTATAGGCTATCTCCGACAGGACGTTCGCAACGACATACAGAAAATGCGCCGCCTTGTCGATAGATTCCTTGCTTACTATCTTTATGCGCTTTGCAGCCTCCTTGTATTCCTCGGGGTCTATACCCAGCTCCTCGGCGATACGGGCTGTCTTTTCAAGATCGGGCTCATTGGGCAGGACCTGTCCGCCGATAAAGCTGCCCACCATTTTTCCGTCCGCCATGATAGGCGCTGCATAGTCAACCAGCCCTGCATGGCAGTAGTATGCGCAGGGACCGCCGTTTGCCAGAGTTTTTTCCGCACCGTTTTTGTCGCACTCACTGCAAAGGCGATTCCCCCGTTCCGACATTCTCGTATACTTCACGCAAAAATCGGAAAAGTTGGAGCCCTTCGTGACCGCAACTCCGTTTTTATCGGCAGTGAGCGCGGCCATTCCCGTCATATCGGAAAAGGCGTCCTGTATCTGCTGTAAAAATTCAACATCAATAAGGTCGGTCAGGTAAAGCTCGTTCTCCATATTATCACCTGCATTTCGTCTTAGGCGGTCAGATTGCTTATCGCTGCGCGGAGCATATCCATATCAATGGGCTTGAGCAGATAGCCGTGAGGCTTCAGCCGCATTATCTCGATTATCTTTTCCCGCTCGGAAACTCCCGTCAGGAAGCACACGGGGATATTTTCGGTGCTGCTGTTCTTTTTGATCTTTCTGAAAATATCCGCTCCCGTTTCGATAGGCATTTCGTAATCGAGTATGATAATATCCACCTGCCTGCTGCTGAGGAATTTTTCCACCAGCACTCCGTTAAGCATGGTAGTGACCTCGTACTCATCACTGAGGGCGGTCTTGAGCAGCTTTAAGATGCTGCGGTCATCGTCCACCACGAGAACATGCTTTTTTGCGGGAGCTGCGGCAGACTTTTCCTCTGCGGGAGGCTCCTCCGCTGAAGCAGGAGGCGGGACAGGTCTTGTGCCCGCTTCCGCCCTTCTCTCGAGAAAACGAACCACGCTGAGGGACAGATTATCCGTCGAGATAGGCCGCTTGATAAGCATATCGGGAGTTTTGATATCGCGGCTCTCAATGGCATTGCATGCCTCCACGGGACCCACAACTATCACAGGCGCGCCGTTATAGACGCTGCTTGCCTTAATGGCGTCTATCTTTGAAAGCGCGTCGGAAAATTCGGAATCTATGAAGCAGATATATGCGTCGGGCTGAAAAAGCTCAAAATGATTCAGTATATCCGTTATACAGGACGATGTTGTAAGACATTTGAAGCGGGAGTCTGTAAAGCGAAAAAATTCCGATACTATCGTTGAGCTTCCGCCGCTGAGAAGTATTCTGTATTTCATACTGTTACCCCCTTTTTACACCGCAGCTATATCAGTTCACAAGCCCTGCGGCTATATTGCTGAGCTCGTTTATGACCTTGGTTATCTCGGAAACGCTGCTGCGGATGAACCGTGAGCTGTCGTTGAGCTCGTCAACAGCTCTGTCGGTGCTGATAACGCTGTCGTAGGTCTTTTCCACCTGTCCGAGGATCCCGTCGGAGGACTTTCTGATGCCGCTTACATTTTTCAGTATCTTATCGGTATGCTCCTCTGCTTCCTTAAGGGTCTCCGCGGACTTGACCGCAAGACCGCGCACCTCGTCCGCCACAACGGCGAAGCCCCTGCCGAACTCGCCTGCCCGCGCCGCCTCTATGGACGCATTTATAGCAAGCATATTGGTCTGTTCGGAAATGCTCTGTATCTTTTCGAGTATCTTGGTATACTCGTCGATGCTGATGCCTATCTCGGAGACAGAGCCTGCGATGCCGTCGGCGTCGGAGCGGATAGCTCCTATCTCGCTGTTGAGGATAAGCATATCCTTTTTGATGACCTCGTTCTTTTCGGAGTTGTTCACGGTATGCTCCACAATGGGGCGGAGCTTCTCGGTAAGAGCGGTAAGAGAGCTGTTTATCTCGGAAACTGCGTCCTGCAGATCGCGGTGCTGTTTTTCCAGCTTGTCCTTCATCCTCTGCATCTGGGTCTTTTCATACATTATGCAGTTGGAGGGCGTATTATTGCCCGCAAAGATGGTCATTGCCATATGGCGGCAGCTCTTGAAGCCGCAGGCATGACAGTCGATATGCCTGTCCGCTTCGGTATATTTTCCCATGCTTCTGAACACCTCGTCCAGCTGCTTTTCGTCGGGCAGATGAGATACCCGTCTGTCGGTATATTTCCTGAGAAAATCCTCCAGCTTAAGGGTCGCGAACACCTTTCTATGAAATCTCTCGGATTTTTTTCGGTTGTTTGCCCAGCTCTTGGCGTTTATCATGATATCGTAGGCGTTGAAGGTATTAAATTCCGTCCTTGCGCCCGCGCCCGAGTTGCAGCCGAACTCGCAGGAGAGCACATCGTATACCGAAGGAAGCTTTGCCTTTGAGGTATTGAGATAGACCTCCAGATCCTCGTAGACCTTCTGCACGCCCTCGGAGGTAGTCACCGACAAATCGGGCGCATATACATGCAGACACTCCTTAAGTCCGCCGGGGATAGGATAGAATGCGCCGTCAAAGCCGCGCACAGCGGAAAATTCAAACTCGCTCCTGCCCGTTTCCAGCCTGATATTATGAGCTTTTATATACTCGTCAAGGTTCTTGAAGGTGATGTTGTAGCTGATAAGTCCCGTATTGCGGAACTCGTCGCTTTTGGCAACGCAGGGAGTCAGCGCCGCGAGCACGTCGTTGTTTTTGAGATACTTGCGGACAAACACCGCACAGCACAAAAGCGGAGACTGTACGGGTGACAGCTGCGGGATAAGTTCGGGTCTGTGCTTTTCCGCATAGTTCACGATAGCCGCGCAGGGCTGGGATATTAGCTTTGCGTCGGGGTGGCGCTTCATATATTCGATATGCATATATGTACAGATATCCGCACCGAAGGAGCCGTCGTAGACCTCATGTACGCCCATATCCTTCAGCCATTTCAGTATATGCCGCCATCTTCCGTCGAGAGCGGTCTTGATAGCAGGCGCCACGATAAGGGACACCCGTTTGGTCTTTATCATCTCCATGAAGGTATCAAGATCGTCGTCGTAATATCTTGCTCCGTGCTTGCAGTTTTTGACACATTCACCGCACTGAATGCATTCATCGGGGTTAACTCTTACGACCTTTCCGTCATAATGGTTTGCATTGGGAACGGGGCAGGTCCTTATGCAGGCGTTGCAGCCTATGCATTTATCTTCGATAACATGGATCATAATGTTTACCTCGCTGTATATATTTCATAGTATTATTGTATGTACAGATTATAACATATTTTTCGATAATTGTCAATATATTTTGTAAATTGTGCCAAAATGCACAAATTTTTGCAATTTTACTGTCATATTGCTAAAGAATAAGGGCAGTTTTAAGAACGCTGCCGTATATTGACAAAATATTACCGTTATGCTATCATATTAGCAAAAGTACCCGTCGCTGTACAGACATATCATTTTACATAAACTATACGGACAAGGAGGATTTATGCAGTATTCATACAAGCTGACGATACCGCCCGCCCATGAGGCTGTAAGGGAACTGACCGAAAACATCACAACGCTGTACCCCGGCTTCTCAAAGACCGAAAGCAAGGACTACGGGGACAATGCCGTACTGACTAAATTTTCCGACGGCAAGGCTATGATAGTAGCCGAAACGGACTTTAAGGAACAAACCTGCATCATCTCTTCGGATATCCCTCTTAAAGAGCTTATCAAGCTGTACGTGCAGGAGGAAAAAGCTGTACGTTCCGTGGACAGAGCGGATCGTATGAACAAAAAATGGTTCTTTTCCGTACTTGATCTTCTGAAAAGCCTTAAGGCTGTAAAGTATATCTGGGTACCCGCAGGGATAGTCATAATATATATCACAGCAAATATCATCACATCGGGCAGCTTTTATATAGATATCGGGATATATCTGGCAGGAGCTTTGCTCATAGCTTTTCTGCTGGGGTGGATATGGCTGCTGCCCGCTATCCCTGTGACTATGCTCACGTCCTACAGCAAAAGCGGATTCGTTTCAAAGGCGGTGACAATGTCGCTGCCCCTTATGAGCGCGGCTTATCTGACGGCAAACTTTCTTATCCCCGAGCTGACGAAGGTAAGTCTTTCAGATATTTACGGTTTAATGATGTATGGTTTTTATTTTCCCGTATTTATCATCGGATCTGCCCCGCTTATCTATCTTGCCGCTCTGCCGTACATGATAATCGACGACCTATGCATATCCTTCAGAAAAGAGCTCCACGGCAAAAAGCCCTCGGGACTGCACACCTTTTACGGGTGGCTGTATGCCGTTCTCGGGAGCATTGCCGTTGTCATCATAGGCACGTCGGTCATAGACTCCCGAGAGCCCATAACTCCCAACGTTGACCTCAACATAATGTATAACGAAGCGCTCACCGATAAATACGCCGTCCTTTACGGAAACGATATGCTGGACATCGCCGAGTATGCCCTGTCCCACAATGTCACCGACTGGGAAGAATGTCCCGACGAATCGCTTGAAAGCTCATGTCAGCATGTATTCTCGGGAGATATCGTAAGCGGGCTCATAATTGATAAGGACGAACAGACAGTTCGTTTCAGCTGCGGAAAGGACGGGGATTTCCTTGTAAATACTGACACGGACGAGCTTTACAAGGACAGCTTTCACTATTACAGCGTCCCCTGCGTAGGTGTAGCATATGATGCCTGACAGCATAAAAAAGTACGTCATATCCACAGTTCTGCTGACCGCCGCAGCTGCGGGCGTGCAGATGCTTCTGAACAAGCATATGCCCACCCCCTCCTATAAGGCTGATGACTATTCCTACAGCGAATACTATACGGTGAAAAAACCCGCCCCCACATCTGTAAGCGGCATCACCGAGGAGGAATTCCGTCAGACCTACCCCGCTTACGAGATAGGGCACATCATTGAGGAATACTCCGCAGGCGTGCCCGAGGGGTATATCACAAGGGTGCAGACCGACGTAACTGCGCAGTCCCATAATGCGGTGGACCTGTATATAAGCTGCGGCATTTCCGACGAGTACAGAGAGCATCCTATGGAAAACCTCGTGGATACCGAGGAATATTTCAGGGACTGCGAGGACGAAAAGCTTGTTTCCCACAACGAGTTTTATCTGGCAGACGGGAGAATATGCACGGTGGATATCCTGTCCGATTCCGCTGTTGACAAGAACGGCGCTATCCTCTACCGCGGTCAGAAATATCTCCATGTCACCAAGGGCGACGACCCCACAAGAACATCATTTGCCGCATTCAATACCGTTACGGATTCCTCGCCTGCGATCACCTACGACAAGCGCTTCGCCCTTAAGGCGGGAGATTACAACGGCGACGGCAACCCCGATATCTGCCTGCGGGCAGACAGCCCCGAAGAGGACGGCGCATACTATTACATGCATTTCCCCTTTGCCTATAAAAACAAACGGGTGCGCCATCACTCGGGAGTCGATGGAAAATACGACGACGGCTTCTTCGTTTACGGCGAGACCGATGAATCCATAGTCCTCGACAGGATAGACCGCAATGCATATTATTTTCTGTCAAAGGACGAATCGGGGGATATTATCCCCGCCGTGTACAGCAATGACGGCGATATGCTTGACAGTGAGAAATACATCAACAACGGGCTGATATTCTCCTCCCGCTACGAAAACGGACAGATAATGCTGAAAGCGGGGAACATATCCCCGGAAAGCTGCACATATACTCCTGCGCTCACTCTGAAGTGCCTCGACGGAAAGGTATGGCGGGACACGGATATAATACTGCCCGAGTGCGTATTTTCCGCGGAAGGCTATAAAAAAGCGGAGGTATCTGTTCCCCAAAGCCTTGAAGCGGGAATATACAGGATAGAGCTCTGCATAAACGATACCTTCACCATGACCGAATTTTTCGTATACTGACAAAACACGGATAAGCTGCCAGCTTATCCGTGTTTTATGCTTATCAGAGTGCCGCAGAGTATATCTCCTTTAAGTCCTCAATGCCGAACTGCACGGGAGAATTCGCGAGATTTCCCGGTGCTGTTTTCAGGCAGTTTTCCGCCATCCAGCCGATATCCTCCGCCGTTATGCCAAGGTCTCCCAGCGTCACTTCAAGCTCTATGTCATGCAGGAATCGGCGTATGGAAGCGGCGCAGTCCTCCGCGCCCGTGCCGCCCAGCAGCCTTGATACCTCGGCAAATTTATCGGGACGATACTTAGCCTGCCGCTCTGCGATATGGGGAGTAAGCGCAGCCAGTCCACGTCCGTGGACGATATCCTTAAGTCCCGAAGCGGGGTGCTCCATGGCATGGGCTGCGGAAACTCCCGACATGAATATGACCATTCCCCCGAGAGTGGACGCAATGCTCACCATATCCCAGCTTTCGGATGCCTTGTCGGGATCTTTCACCAGCTTCGGCAGATGCTCCGCCAACAGTGACATCGCCTTATAGGAAAGCGCCTCGGATATGGGGTTCAGCCGATTCCCCGTGTACGCTTCGAGAGAGTGAGTGAACGCGTCAAAGCCCACCGAGGAAAGCACCGATCCGGGCATGGTCGTCATAAGCTCGGGGTCAACGATAGAAGCCTTTGCAATGCAGAAGCGGTTTGCCAGTGCTTTTTTGTCCTTAGTCGCAGGGTCAGTCAGCACAGCAATTCCGTTGCCCTCGCTGCCCGTGCCGCAGGTGGTGGGCACCAGCACCATAGGCAGTGCGCCTACTCCTTTTTTTCTGCCGTATATGTAGTCGGAGATATCCCCCTCGTTCACCGCGGAAAAGGCTATCCCCTTTGCGGCGTCCATTATGGAGCCGCCGCCTATCCCGAGGATAACGCCGCATTTTTCCGCCTTGGCAAGCTCCGCGCCCTCTGCCACAGTCGTAGTCAGAGGATTCTGTGACACCTTATCGAACACTGTCACTGTCACGCCGTTCTCTTCAAGCAGAGCAAGCGCCCTATCCAGCAGACCCGATCTTTTTGTGCTGCCCCTGCCCGTCACGAGCAGCACCTTTGAGCCGTACTTTGCCGTTTCCGAGCCGATAAGCTCTGCCTTTCCCCTGCCGAAGATGATATTCACGGGAAGATCAAAATTAAAATCCATGGCTATCAGTCCCTTTCCGAAAAAACGGAGGTGCGCTAATACCGATCTCCGATAAAAGTGCAGACAAAAAATCTGCGCAAATGCCATAAACGCAAGCTTTTGCTTGATTTTTTGTGCACTTTTTCATCGGAGCTCAGTATTGACAGCGTTCCTCCGATATTTTTAATAATAAATTACTTTTCCAGAGCCTTTACCGCTTCGGTGATGATCTCCACAGCCTTATCGCAGTCCTTTTCCGTGAGGATAAGGGGCGGAACCATTCTGATGATATGATCGCCGATAGCCGTGATGATAAGCTTTCTGTCGAAGCAGCCGTGCTTTACGTCAACGCCGCTGATGCTGTCGTCAAACTCAACGCCCACCAGCAGACCCTGTCCTCTGACCTCCTTGACGTGGGGAACGCTTTGCAGCTTATCCATGAAGTAGGCACCCATTTTCTTTGCATTCCCGGCAAGATCGCGGTCCAGCAGCTCACCTATCTGCGCAAGAGAAGCTGCACAGGCAATGGGATTTCCGCTGTAGGTGGAGCCGTGAGAGCCTGCGGTGAACGCCTTAGCCACTTCGTTTGTGGCACAGATTGCGCCGATAGGAAGTCCGCCGCCCATAGCCTTTGCCATGGACACGATATCGGGCTTGATGCCGTAGTTCATGTAGGACATTACAGCGCCTGTTCTGCACCAGCCCGTCTGCACCTCATCAAGGAGCAGCAGCAGTCCCTTTTCATCGCAGAGCTTTCTGAGTCCCGTCATAAATTCCTGTGTGGCAGGATTAACGCCGCCCTCGCCCTGAACAGGCTCTATCATGACAGCGATCGTCCTGTCGGAAACTGCGTCCTCAAAGGCTTTGAGGTTATTATACTCCGCATATTTAAATCCGGGAGTAAGTCCGCCGAAGCCGTTATGGATAGCCGAGCCGGGCTGACCTGTAGCTGACATAGAGCCGAAGCTTCTGCCGTGGAAGCCCATTTTTGCGGTGATTATCTCATACTTTTCGGGTCCGTACTTATCAACGCCGTACTTTCTTGCGAGCTTTATCATTGCTTCGTTTGCCTCGGTGCCCGAGTTCTGATAGTATATCCTGTCCATGCCGATAGTGTCGCATATCTTCTTTGCAAGGAGCGCCTGCGGGATAGTATAGGGATAGTTGAATGTGTGGATAACATCTCCCGCCTGTTCCCTGATAGCGGCAACAACCTTTTCGTTGCAGTTTCCCGCGCTGTTCACGGCAATTCCCGCATAAAAGTCCAGATAAGCTTCGCCGTTTTCGTCGTACAGATACATATCCTTTGCGGTCTCGGCGATGAAGTCGAAGCGCTCATAGGTCTCTATCATGTACTTGTCCACAAGTCCCTTAAGTTCTTCCTTAGTAAGTCCCGTATCCTTGAGTTTCATATTTATCACCCTTGCCTTTTAAGGCGTCCTTTCGTGAATATAATCTTATCTCGCAGTTACCGGCAGGTCGCTGCCTGCCGGAATAGATAGACTGTATGATTATTGATAGTGCGGTCA
>JBJESJ010000026.1:0-3833 GCA_051882725.1 Oscillospiraceae bacterium | reverse complement strand
TAAAAACCACCGGCTATCGCCTTAGCACCTCATCTGCTTGCATATTTTCCGTCATCTTGCACAGAAATTTCTTGCCGGGCGACAGCCCGCCTGCGAAATTTCTATGCAATCTGACGAAAAATCTGACTGCGCATCTGAGGCACTATGGTTTTTAGAGGCGACCATATGTGAATCCATATCCGAAAGGAAATCATTTATTATGAAAATTGCCGTTCTCGAGGAACAGACCGTTACCGGCGGCGGCGAGGTCTCCTTTGACGAGATGCGCTCTCTGGGAGAGACCGTCTGCTTTCCCCTTACGCCGCAGGATAAGGTCGTCCAAAACGTGGGTGACTGCGATGCTGCCATTATCAACAAAACAGTGTTCACCCGTGAAGTCATGGAGCAGTGCCCCAACCTTAAATACATTGGACTCTGCGCCACGGGCTACAACAACGTTGACGTTAAGGCCGCTGCAGAGCTTGGCATCACCGTATGCAACTGCCCTGCCTACTCCACCGACGCGGTGGCACAGCAGGTTTTCTCATACATTCTGCATTTTATGAACAGGGTCTCGGAATACGATTCCGACGTTCACAGCGGCGGCTGGATTAATTCCCCCACCTTCTCATACTTTACATTTCCTACCTACGAGCTTAAGGGCATGACTCTGGGAATTATCGGCTTCGGCTCTATCGGTTCACGGGTGGCTGACATCGCCCGCGTTTTCGGCATGGATATCCTCGCTTATTCGAGAACGCCGAAAAATATAGAGGGCGTGAAGTTCGTCCCGCTCGAGGATATCTTCCGCAGGAGCGATATCATCACACTCCACTGTCCGCTCACTGCCGAAACGGAGGGACTTATCAATTTGGAGAATCTGAAGCTGTGCAAGCCCTCTGCGATAATTATCAACACATCACGGGGACCTGTCGTAAACGAAAGGGACCTTGCATATGCTCTCCAAAACAACATTATTGCAGGAGCTGCGGCGGACGTTATCTCCTCCGAGCCTATGAAGAGGGACAATCCTCTGATAAATGCTCCCAACTGCGTTATCACTCCACATGTGGCATGGGCTCCCGTCCAGACAAGACAGCGGCTCATGAAGATCGCCGCGGACAATCTTCGGGCGTTTATAAACGGAAAGCCCCAAAACAAGGTAAACTGAAAGGAACATACACATCATGTACAATATCGACGACAAGAAAAGAGTTATTATCAAGGTGGGGACCTCTACCCTCACTCACAGAACAGGACGTCTGAATATTCGCAGAATGGAAAACCTCGTGAAGGTCATCGCCGACCTCCAGAACGGCGGAAGGCAGATAATCCTCGTATCCTCGGGAGCTATCGGTCTGGGAATGTCCAAAATGGGCATGACCGAAAAGCCCAAGGACACTATCACCAAGCAGGCATGCGCCGCTGTGGGACAGTGCGAGCTGATGTACATCTACGACAAGCTTTTCGGCAGCTATAACATCAACGTGGCACAGATCCTGCTCACCAAGTATACTCTCGATTCTCCGCGAAAGAATAATATAAGCAATACTCTTGAACGGCTCATTCAGTCGAACATTATCCCTATCGTCAACGAAAACGACACCATCGCCATTGACGAGCTGGAGCTGGAAGTGGGCGAAAACGACACCCTTGCCGCTTATGTGGGATATTACTGCAAGGCGGATATGCTCATTATACTGTCGGATATCGACGGACTTTTCGACAGCGACCCCCACACTAATCCGAATGCAAAGCTTATCCCGATCGTCCACAGCATTGACGGCGATATCATGAAGCTGGCAGGAGGCGCAGGCTCCGCTCTGGGCAGCGGCGGAATGGTGACAAAGCTCAACGCGGCAAAATTATCCCTTGACGCGGGCATGGACATGGCTGTCCTCAACGGAAGAAATCCCGAGGTGCTGTACGATTTCTTCGACGGCAAGGAGATAGGTACGATATTCACCAAATGATGAAAGGAATGATATCATGAACTATATCGAAACTCTGGGCGAAAAGGCAAAGGCTGCTTCAAAGGTCATAGGCATTGCCTCCGCAGGCGTGAAGAACGAGGCTCTCGCTTACATCGCCGACGCTCTTATTGAAAATACAGACGCTATCATCAAAGCAAACGCTCTCGATATGGACAATGCCGAAAGCAACGGAATCTCAAAGGTAATGCAGGACAGACTGCGGCTCACTCCCGAGCGCATTGCAGGCATGGCTGACGGCATACGCACACTTATCCGCCTTGACGACCCTGTGGGCGTGGTGGACTACGGCATCACCCGTCCCAACGGCATGAGGATCACACGCGTTCACGTTCCCATGGGCGTTATCGGCATCATCTACGAATCCCGTCCCAATGTGACCTCCGACGCAGGCGCGCTCTGCCTTAAGGCAGGAAACGCTGTGATACTCCGCGGCGGAAAGGAAGCCTACAGCTCAAACAAGGCTATCTGCGAGGTCATGCGGAAGGCTGCCGCAAAGGCAGGACTTCCCGAGGACGTTATCCAGTTCGTGGACGATACCTCCCGCGAGACCGCTTCCGATATGATGAAGTGCAATAAATACATCGACCTGCTTATCCCCCGCGGAGGAGCAGGCCTTATCCAAGCTGTCAAGAACAACGCAAATGTGCCCGTTATCGAGACGGGCGTGGGAAACTGCCATGTTTACGCCGATTCCACCGCAGATATCGAAATGGCTGTGGATATCATCGACAACGGCAAGACGCAGCGTCCTTCGGTATGCAATGCAATAGAGTCCCTTCTGGTCCACAAGGACATCGCAGAAAAGCTGCTGCCCGCCGTGGCGGAACGCTTCAAGTCCCACAATGTTGAGATAAGGGGCTGCGAAGAGACCCGCCGCATACTCGGAGACAGCGTTATTCCCGCCACCGAAGAGGACTACGGCACCGAATTTCTCGACTACATCATCTCGGTCAAGGTAGTCAACAACATTGACGAGGCTATCGCTCACATCTCGAAGTACACCACGGGACACTCCGAGTGCATCGTAACCAATTCCCTTGACAACGCGGAAAAATTCAAGCGTGAGATAGACGCCGCCTGCGTTTATGTGAACGCCTCCACAAGATTCACTGACGGCGGAGAATTCGGTCTGGGAGCGGAAATAGGCATTTCCACCCAGAAGATACACGCAAGAGGTCCTATGGGACTTGCCGCTCTTACCTCGTGGAAGTACCTCATTGACGGAAACGGACAGATAAGATAATGGATAAAAAGCGTAAAATACCAAAGGAAATAAGCAAAAAGAAATACGTCCTCGGGGAAAATCAGACCATCGGCGATATGCGCTCCATGCTGGACCGCAACCCCGACGAAGAAATGTCCGACGTCTCCGACGATAAGGGCTCCGACGAAAAGGCGGTCAGAAAATTCAGCCGCAGATTCTACTTTATTGTTGGCATCATCGTAATAATCCTTTCGTTTATCGGACTTGTTTCGGTGGTGTCCTTTACTGCGGGGAAGATCTCCGACGTGTTCAACAACACCAAGCAGAAGAACGAGTTCTCCCATATCGTTTATCCTCTTGTGATATGCGACCCTGCGCCCTTTGACGACGTTTCAAAGCTCAACGGGGATACCGTGGTGACCGCTGCCTGCTGGCAGATAATCCTCGGCGGCGACACCGAACGCTACACCAAGGATTTCGACTATATCACCGTCCCCGCTGCGGACATCGAACAGGCTGCGGCAGAGCTTTTCGGCGAGGGGCTGACTATCAGCCACACCTCTATCATCAACTCGGATATCCAGTTCTACTACAGCCCCGAAAAGGATTCCTACCGCATACCCTACGACCCCAAGTATTTTTCCTACTCCCCCACT
>JBJESJ010000025.1:0-56166 GCA_051882725.1 Oscillospiraceae bacterium | reverse complement strand
TATCGTCAGTTTGATAATTGACTTATTCGAAAAGCTCTGATAAAATACTATTATAGCAGATATTATCCCATTTTGAATGAAAGGAAGATGTATCTTGAGCGCAGAAGTATCTGATATAAAAGCTGCTGACAGCAACAGCTTTATGGTAAAGGTCGCCACCTTTATCGTGGATAAACGGAATCTTTTCTTCCTGCTGTTTATTTTCGCAATCATTTTCTGCTTTTTCTCAAAAAGCTGGGTGGATGTCGAAAACGACGTCACCACCTATCTCCCCGAGGAAACGGAAACAAGACAGGGTCTTACCTTGATGAACGATGAGTTCGTCACCTACGGCTCGGGCACCTATATGGTCACCAACATAACCTATGAGGACGCTAAGGCACTCGCCGAAAAGCTCGAAGAGATCGAAGGCGTTTCCTCCGTGGCTTTTGACGACTCCGACGAGAGCTACAAGAATACCTACGCAAAATTCTCCATAACCTTCGACGGCACCGAGGACGACGAGATAAGCATACAGGCAGCAAACGACGTGACCGCTGCTCTGGAGGGCTACGACTTCTACGTGGACAGCGCTGTGGGCAGCAACGAACAGGCGGCTCTCGACGCGGAAATGAACATCGTTACAGTTATCGCAGCAGTCATCATCGTGTCGGTGCTGCTGTTCACGTCGAAGTCCTACGCAGAGATACCCGTTATGATAATGACTTTCGTGGCAGCGGCTATCCTCAACATGGGAACAAATTTCCTTCTCGGAAAGATATCCTTCATCTCCAATTCTGTCACGGTCATACTCCAGCTGGCTCTTGCCATTGACTACGCGATAATCCTCATGAACCGCTACACCGAGGAGCATGAGCATCTACCCGCAAGAGAGGCATGCATCGCCGCACTCAGCAAGGCTATCATCGAGATAACCTCCAGCAGCCTTACCACAATTTCGGGACTTATCGCGCTGGCGTTCATGCGGTTCAAGATAGGCGGAGACTTAGCCGTCGTGCTCATCAAGGCGATATTTTTGAGCCTGCTGTCGGTATTCACTCTCATGCCGGGACTTATCATGCTTTTCTCCGATCTTATCGACAAGACCGTACATAAGAACTTCGTACCGAAAATTTCCGCTGTCGGCAAATTCGCCTTTGCCACAAAGTATATCATTCCGCCTATCTTCGTTGTTCTTGCTGCGGCAGGCTTCCTGTTTTCAAGCAAGTGCCCCTACGCCTTCGGGACCTCCGACCTTGATACCCCCCGCAAGAACGAGTCCACCCTCGCTTCCGAAAAAATTAAGGACAGCTTTGGCAGCACCAATCTTATGGCTATAGTGGTCCCCTCGGGCGATTACGACAAGGAGGCCGAGCTTATCTCCGCGCTGGAAAAGCTGCCCGATACCGACTCGGTAATGGGGCTTGCAAATATTGAAGCCATCGACGGCTATATGCTCACCGACAAGCTCACCCCAAGACAGTTCTCCGAGCTTTCGGGGCTCGATTACGAGATAGCTAAGCTTATCTACGCTGCCTATGCGGTCAACGACAAGGATTACGGCGAGATCGTCAGCAGCC
This sequence comes from Oscillospiraceae bacterium, assembly GCA_051882725.1. GTDB lineage: Bacteria > Bacillota > Clostridia > Oscillospirales > Ruminococcaceae > RGIG4694. The sequence continues at coordinate 54,607 of JBJESJ010000025.1, read as the reverse complement.
TTGACTCCTACGGCGTGCCTCTTATCGACATGTTCGTGTTCGCATACGACGAGGTGGACAAGGGCTATGTCACCCTCGACGACGAAATGCGGCAGGATCTGGACGATCTCCACGAGGTCCTCGACAAGGCGCTGCTTCAGCTGAAAACGGATAACTACAGCCGTATCCTGCTGTACACCGACCTCCCCGAGGAAGGCGACGACTCCTTTGAGTACCTTGACTCGGTACACGAGACCATCGCAGAATACTATCCCGAAAATGCATACGTTGTGGGCAACACCACCTCCGACTATGACCTTTCAAGCTCCTTTGCAACGGACAACATCATAATCAGCGTACTTTCCGCACTGTTTGTAATACTGGTGCTTCTGTTCACCTTTAAATCCGCAGGACTGCCTATCGTGCTTATCGCGGTAATTCAGGGCAGTATCTGGATAAACTTCTCCTTCCCCTATCTCCAGCAGAACAGTCTGTACTTCTTAGGCTATCTTGTGGTAAACTCCATTCAGATGGGCGCAAACATCGACTATGCTATCGTTATATCCAGCCGCTATATGGAGCTCAAGCGCGAAATGCCCATAAAAGACGCGATCACAGAATCGCTGAACCAGTCCTTCCCCACCCTTATCACATCGGGCACTATCCTTGCGGTGGCAGGCTTCCTTATCGGCATAATCTCCACCAACGGCGTAATATCATCTATCGGCGTATGTCTCGGAAGAGGTACGGTCATCTCACTTCTGCTTGTTATGGGAGCGCTCCCGCAGCTGCTTATCCTCGGCGACACTATCATCGAAAAGACCTCCTTCTCCTTCAAAAAGCATGAAAGAACTGTCGCCAAGAACAGCCGCATCACAGTCAGCGGACTTGTCCACGGTTATGTGAACGGCCGCATCGACGGCGTTGTTACAGGCGTTATCACAGGCGATATCGACGCTAAGATAGACAATAAATCATCAGTAATTTCGCCCGATCAGCTTGCATTGGAGGTGAAGGACCATGAATGATATGAAAAGAATATCAGCCGCTGCGGCTGCGCTTGTCACTGCATTCGGCATTGCTGCCGCTCCCGGCGGGATCATTCCCGTATTCGCAGAAAATACGTCCCTCTCCGACAAGGACGAACAGGATATTATCCACATCTCCTCCGCGGAGGACCTCATAAAGCTTTCCGCAGACTGCGTGTACGACAAATACTCAAAGGGCAAAAAATTCCTACTCGACTGCGATATCAGCCTTGAGGGCTATGATCTCAAGCCCATTCCCACCTTCAGCGGCGAGTTTGACGGAAACGGCCATATCATCACAAATCTAAAGCTGAACGGCAGCGGCTCCGAACAGGGTCTTTTCCGCATAATTGAACAGACAGGCTGCGTGAAAGACCTCCGCGTCACGGGCAGGATAACTCCCGGCGGCTCTGCGGAAAAATGCGGCGGCATCGCAGCCGTGAACCGCGGACGTATCATCGGCTGCAGCTTCAGCGGCACTGTCATCGGAAAAAGCACCATAGGCGGCATCACTGCCGTGAACGAGAGTTCTGGACTTATCACCTCCTGCACCTGTGAGGGCGTGCTTAAGGCTGACCATTTCGCGGGAGGCACCGCAGGTCAGAATATGGGTACTATCATCAACTGCACCAACAAGGCTTCGATAAACACCACCGTTTCCGACGACTCCTTCTCGCTGGACGACCTCAACTTCGATACCTTCAGACAGACCGAGGGAGTCAACAATATCACCGATACGGGCGGTATCGCAGGATTTTCATCGGGCTCCGTCCAGAGCTGCACCAACAAGGGCAGAATAGGTTATCAGCATGTGGGCTACAACGTGGGCGGCATCGTTGGCAGACAGTCGGGCTATGTGAGCAGCTGCGTGAACTACGGCGAGATAAACGGCAGAAAGGATATCGGCGGCATAGCAGGTCAGGCGGAGCCGTATGTTTCCATATTCTTCGCCGAAAAGAAGCTGGATACCCTCCGCACCCAGCTCAACGACTTGAGCGTCACCCTCGACGAGACCATCACTCACATCGAGGAGCGCTCCGATAAGATATCCGCCAACTCCGACGATGTGACCGACAGTCTGAACAGCCTGAAAAACAGCACCGACAGCTTTCTTGACGAAACTGACCGCATCATAAACTATGACATTGATTCGATAAACGAGCTAAGCTCCCGTCTTTCCGATATGATAGATATGCTCGCCCCCGCGTCCGAAAGCTTGTCTGACGCTTCGGCAAGCCTTTCCGATTCCCTTGACCGGATCACCGAGGGAGTTGACCTCCTTAGGGAGTCCATGGAGGAAATGGATAAGGGCTTCGGCGAGCTGGAATTTCTCACCGACGATCTGACCGACGCTGTCACAAAGCTGCGGGACGCTTCCGATTCCATCGGCAGCAGCCTTGAAGCCCTGCAGAACGCTCTGGGCGATCCCGCTGCCATGGATAAGGCAATGAACAGCCTCAGCGGCAGCCTTGACGATATGAGCGTTTCCCTTGACGAGCTTTCCGATTCCTGCGGGGACGCAATAAATGCTCTGACCGATTCATTATCCGAATCCTCAGAGCTTCTGGGACAGTATTCTCCCGAGATCATCCGCGCCCTCAAAAATATAGCCGAATATTCAGCGCAGCTTGCGGGAAATGTCAGCTCTGCGGGCGTGTATTTCGACGGACTCGGCAATGTTATTCAGAGCGGCAGCACCGACCCCGACGATTATTCCTATTACATTTCATGCATCCAGAACACCTTCGGAGGTTCGGTAAGCGCGTCGGCAAGCGGACTGCTAAGCTCCCTTGCTGTTCTGACAAACGCTGTCAGCAGCATTGTCTCCGACAGCTTTGAGGACGAATACAACGGCTATATCACCTCAAACAAAAGCACTCTTCCCGATATTTTCTACGGCATCGGCGGCGAGATCTCCGATACGGGAACTGCGGCAGGCGGCATAATGGGCTCACTTTCCGATATCGTGGGCGAGCTGGACCCCCTGTCCTTCGACGATATGATAGAATACCTCAAGACCACCAACGACAATTTGGACGAATCCGCCGATTATATCCAGAACATCATTGATTCCTTCGATTATGCGGGAGACCATTTCGACAATGCGTTCACTTCCGCTCTGGCGGCTGTCACGGCGGTGAGCGACGCTTCGGACGATATTGTTTCAGCCTCCGAGTCTCTTGCCGACAGTCTGGAGGGCATTTCCGACACCCTTGACTATTTCTCCTCCCTTGACAAGGTGGACTTCATCGGCGCAGACGACAGTCTCGTTGACGCACGCGATCTAGTATCAGGCGACCTCGGGCTGCTTATCGATCTGCTTAAAGATACCAACAGCATAATTGACGGTTCGGTGGATATCCTTGCAGAGGACGCTCATAAAATTAACGAGCAGAGTCAGGCTGCGTACAATACCCTTATCGACATCATCGACGACCTGACAGACAGCTCCGCCGATATCGAGGACTATACCGAGGATATCTCCGCCGAGGATACCTACGGAAAATCGGACGGCAAGATAGTCTCCTGCATGAATTTCGGAAGCATTAACGGCGATGTCAGCGTGGGCGGCATCGCAGGAACGATGTCGGTGGAAATGGACTTCGACCCCGAGGGCGATATCGAGACCATCGGAGATAATTCCTCGGATTTCCTCTGCAAGTCCAAGACCGTCACCCGCGATTCCGAAAACTTCGGCGATGTGACCTCCAAAAAGGACGGCGCAGGCGGTATCGTCGGCAGCATCGAAACGGGCTGCCTCATCGGCTGCACATCTTACGGCAGCATTTCCTCCACCGACGGAGATTATGTAGGCGGCATTGCCGGAAAATCCTCCGCGGCAATGTACGGCTGCAATGCCATGGTGCATCTCAGCGGCGGCGATTACGTGGGCGGCATCAGCGGCACCGCAAAGGATATGGCAGACTGCATAAGCTTCGTTGTCATCAGTGAAAGCGGCGAATATACGGGCATGATAGCAGGCTATGCCGACAGCGAAGGCAGCATAAGCGGAAATATCTTCGTGGACAGCGCCGCTGTAACGGGACTGCGCTCCATCGGTGCCATAGACGGTATCAGCTTCGACGGGAAGGCCTTCCCCGTCACCTATGAGGAAATGTCCGAAAATTACAAGCACCCTGCGGCATTCACCGACCTGAAGCTCACCTACACTGCCGAAGGAAAGATCGTCGCAGAGCTCCCCTTTGAGTACGGCGGAAGCATCTCCGGGGAGGATATCCCCGATATCCCGGGCATAAGCGGCTGTTACGCAGAATGGCTGGACGATGAGATAGACTACTCCATGCTGACCTTCCCCGAAACTGTGGAGGCGGAGTATTCCGCGTATATCACCAGTGTTTCCTCGGCGGAAAAGCGGGACGATATAAAGCCTGTCGTAATCGCAGAGGGAGCCTTCGACGGCACCGATATCCTCACCGCAGAGCCTATGAACAAGACTGCCGCAGACTGCACCGAATGGAAGATAACTCTCCCGAAGGACAGCTCCGGGGAGCATACTATCCGCTATCTCCCCTGCGGTGCCCCCGATAAGTCAAGGCTCATCGTAAACGGCGAGGAGATATCTGCCGAGCGTGACGGCAGCTATCTTGTATTCCGCGTATCGGGCACCGAGCTCACTGTCATCGAAAAGGAAAGCGGAAGGGATACCGTTCTTATCATAGCGGCATGCTGCGCGGCGGCGGCAGTGATACTTATTATCATAATCGCAGCGGCAAAAAAGAAAAAGAAGAACTCCGCTCCCAATGACAAAAAATACGAAAAATCATCATCGGACAGCAGGAAAAGATCCAAGAAATAAATAAAAGGTCCGTTCGGAGTAATGAAACTCTCCGAACGGATCTTTTTCATAAAAACGGCGGGACTGCAGACAGCTCCCGCCGATATGACCGTTATCCTGTTAATGACAGCTCTCGCAGTCCTCGCAGTCGTTTATCTTGCCCACGATAGGCTCGGGGTCAACGCCCTGACGTCTGTAATAGTCGGACAGCGCCGCCTTCATTGCCTGCTCCGCAAGCACGCTGCAGTGTATCTTCTGGGGAGGAAGTCCGTCCAGAGCCTCCATTACCGCCTTGTTGGTGACTTTCAGCGCATCTTCTATTTTCTTGCCCTTTATCATCTCGGTAGCAATGGACGATGTAGCCACAGCCGCGCCGCAGCCGAAGGTCTTGAACTTCACATCGGTGATGATGCCGTCGTTGACCTTAATGTACATCTTCATGATATCGCCGCACTTTGCGTTGCCTACCTCGCCTACGCCGTCAGCGTCCTCTATTTCGCCCACATTTCTGGGATTTGCGAAATGATCCATAACCTTTTCACTGTATATCATTTATAATACCTCACTTTATCTCGGATACGAATTTTCTTAACCTATCGGTGGAGTCCTCGTGCTTTTTGATATGCTCCCACAGTGGGGACATGCTTCTTATCCGCTCAACCACTTCGGGGACTGCTTTGAGGATATAGTCAACCTCTTCGTCGGTTATTTCCTCGGAAATGGAAAGCCGCAGCGAGCCGTGAGCCACCTCGTGAGGAAGTCCCAGTCCCAACAGCACATGGGACGGGTCAAGGGAGCCCGAGGTGCATGCAGAGCCGCTTGAAGCGCATATGCCCTTCATATCCAGCATGAGAAGCAATGATTCGCCCTCCACTCCCAGATAGGATACGTTTATATTTCCGGGCAGACGATTTTCAAGTCCGCCGTTGAGCCGTGAGCCTTCTATCGCAGTAAGTCCTTCGATAAGGCGGTCCCTCTTCACGGTGAGCGCCTTTGCCTTTTCGGGGATATCCTTTGTAGCAGCCTTGACAGCCTCCGCAAGTCCGATGATACCCGCAACATTTTCTGTGCCCGCACGCTTTCCGCGCTCCTGCGCTCCGCCGTCGATAAGGGGCGGAAGAGCAACTCCCGTGCGTACATACAGGAATCCCACTCCCTTAGGAGCGTGTATCTTATGTCCCGAAACGGACATCATGTCGATGTTCTGTTCCTTGACGTTTATCTCCACATGACCTGCAGCCTGCACCGCGTCGGTGTGGAAAAGCACCTTATTTTCGCGGCATACGGCGCCTATCTCAGCGATAGGCTGAACGGTGCCTATCTCGTTGTTTGCGTACATTACGGTCACCAGCGCAGTGTCGGGACGGATAGCATTCTTTACCTGCTCCGCAGTGACATAGCCCTTTTCATCAACGGGAAGATATGTGACCTCAAAGCCCTGCTTTTCGAGAGCCGCGCAGGTGTGAAGCACTGCATGATGCTCAAAATTCGTGGTGATTATGTGCTTTTTGCCCTTAGCTCCCAGACGAAGGGCAGTGGATTTGATAGCCCAGTTATCCGATTCGGAGCCGCCTGCGGTGAAGTATATCTCCTTAGGAACAGCACCAAAGCAGGAGGCTATCTCCTCGCGGGCATTTTCGACAGCAGCCTGCGTATCCCGTCCGAACTTGTAGATACTGGACGGATTTCCGTAAAACTCGGTAAGATAGGGCAGCATCTTATCGAGGACGTTTTTGGTAACGCAGGTAGTAGCCGCATTATCCGCATATATATGCATTTTTTCCATTTTATCAGTCCTTTTCGTGAATAATTTATTGCTAAAACATACTTGCCTGATATGTTATATTAACTGCATTTTCTATTATATACTTAATTAGTAGATATTTCAATAGCTTTTCGACAAATTTATCATACTGCACAAATATTATGTCAGATTTTAAGCATATTATACTATTTCTTTCCGCTGTACATATCCCTCTGCGCCACAGCCATCTCATCGCAGCGTTCATTTTCGGGATGACCCGCATGCCCCTTGACCCACTTCACAGTAACGTCGTGTATCTCCAGCAGCTGCAGGCATTTCTCCCAAAGGTCGGCATTGAGCGCGGGCTTCTTATCGGATTTGACCCAGTTGTTTTTCTGCCAGCTTTTCGCCCAGCCCTTGGAGATGCTGTCGCAGACGTACTTGCTGTCGGTAGTAAGAATGACCGTGCAGGGACGTTTCAGTGCGGACAATGCCTCGACCACTGCGGTAAGCTCCATACGGTTGTTGGTAGTCTGTGCCGCACCGCCGCTTATCTCCTTAACATTATCGCCGTAGCGGAGGATAGCTCCGTATCCGCCGGGACCGGGATTGCCCGAGCAGGCTCCGTCGGTAAATATTTCCACTGTCATGATTTATCTCCTTGTTTGTGATATCTATACTATTATATAATATTTGCCGGCAGATTTCAAGTATAATGGGTGAAATATTCGGGAAAATCAGTTGCCTTTTCCGAAAAAATGATGTATAATCATAATATCAACACTATCGGAGGATATCGCCATGAAGCTTGAGACCCAACGCCTTTACATGAGAGAACTTACCTCGTCGGACTATAGTTCGCTGTGTAAGATACTTCGCGACGAAGAGACCATGTACGCCTACAACGGAGCTTTCAGCGAGACCGAAGCACAAGGCTGGCTGGATAATCAGCTTGTACGTTATGAGAAATACGGCTTCGGCTTATGGGCAGTCATTCTCAAAGAAACCGACGAGCTGATAGGTCAGTGCGGACTGACCGTGCAGCAGTGGAAGGAAAGAGAAGTCTTGGAGATAGGCTATCTCTTCCGCAGGGAATACTGGCATAAGGGCTATGCTTCGGAGGCTGCCGCTGCCTGCCGCGGGTATGCATTCGATGTCCTCGGTGCGGACGAGGTCTGCTCCATTATCCGCGACACGAATATCCCCTCAAAGAACGTGGCTCTGCGAAACGGGATGACCCTCGCAGATACGGGCTATGTCAAACATTACCGTGGAATTGATATGCCACACGAGCTTTATTCGGTCGTAAGAAACGGTTAGCTGCTTTGAACTATAGTCACCCGATATTAAAATTTGAACATTTTAATCATTTCTATATATACAAAAAGAAGTAAATTTCTTTGTGCAAAACGTATAAATCAGGCTAATGTTGTTGACAAAAATAATATGATATGATATACTAAATGCATGAAAACGTATACATAACACTGATCATAAGCTGCAATCAGCGTGAAAGGAATGATGTAAATGAATACTAAAAAGGTACTCGCAGGATTGTCCGCTATCGTTCTGGCGGCTTCCATGACAGCCTGCGGCGGTTCTTCCGATAGTTCATCGGAAACAACAGGCACCGAGGCTGATATCACCACCACTGAGGCTACCGAGTGGACAGGCGATAATATCGAGATCGAGGCTCTCGACGAAAACGATACCCTCGATATCGACATCAGCGGTCAGACTCTGAAATGGCTGGGCATCTACGACCTTAACCCCACCAACGATTCCCCCGAGAGAAGCCCCGAAGTCGCTCTCTTTGAGGATACCTACGGCGCTAAGATCGAATATCAGCCCACTACATCGGACAAGCGCTTTGATGACCTCGCAACCTCTATCCTCGGAGGCACACCCCCCGATATCTTCATTTATGAGTGGCGTACCTTCCCCTATGATATCTCCAAGAATCAGTATCAGCCTATCGACGATCTGGTAGACTGGAACGATCCCAAGTGGGCAGATGTTAAGGATACCGCAGACAAGTTCACATATAAGGGTCAGCACTATATCGCACCTCTGGGCTATGCCTTCAACGATACACAGGTGCTGATGTACAACAAGACCACCATCGAAAACGAGGGCTTTGAGGATCCTTATGAGCTCTATCTCGCAGGAGAGTGGGATTGGGATACCTTCACCGATATGATGAAGACCTTCGTTGAGAGCGGCGATGACCGCTACGGCATCGGCGGCTGGTGGGCTAACGCATTTGTTTACACCTGCGGCGATACCATCGTTACATATGACGGCACTACCTTCACCAACAATATCCGCTCGGAAAAGATCGAACGCGCTCAGGCAGAGATCAAGGATATCTTCGTAAACAACCTCGTTAAGAGAGGCTGGATCGGCGGCGAGGCTGCCTTCGTTGATGACAGTCTGCTGTTCTACTCCATGGGTACATGGGCTTACAACGCAGCATCTCTGTCCCGTCCCGACGACGTTATCCAGATAGTTCCCTTCCCCAAGGATCCCGAAAGCGATACATACTACGTTTCCAACAAGGTACAGGCTTACATGTGGGTAAAGGGCAGCACAAATGCTGACTGCGTAAAGGCATGGCTGGACTGCAACCGTACTGTATACTATGATGAGACCTACAAGCAGGCTACAAAGGATAAGTTCCTCGCTAACAGCGAAGGCTGGACCTCCGAAATGTACGACCTCGTTATGGATTTCTATGACGATACCAAGTTCACACAGGCTTACGATTACGGCTACGGCCTCAGCACCGATATGTCCGATACTATCATGACATATCTCTATGAGGGCTGCGTAAACGAACAGTATGAGGACTGGATCTCCGCTCGTGAGGAATACTATCCTATCGTTCAGAGCGAAGTTGACGCTTACAACGAATAATAGTCAACAATAAAATAAAAAATTATCGGTTCGGATTTTCCGAACCGATTTTTTCATATTTACCGGATCTCCGGACAGGCGGCAAGCTGCCTTTTCTCCATTCTCTTCCAGTTAAGAAAACCGTATATATCATTTGCGAGGAAAATCACAAAGCAGATAAGCACCGATATGTAGGACATATCCGCCATCGACGCCATGCTCCACATGATTATCAGCACGATATCGTTTGCCGCATATGCCACCGCAAAACAGGGGCTTCTTTTGGCGGTCAGGAAAACCGCAAGAAAGCTGGTCGCCACCGAAAGGGTGCTCATTATAAGATTTGCCGTATTGAATGCCTTCAGGATAAAGTAAAACATCACCGTGATTATGGGCGTGACCACCCACATCAGCACGGTTTCCCGCCTGTTCAGACGCTTCACCTTTACCTCGGCTCTGCTGCCGTTGAAGGGATTTTTCAGCCAAGATATCAGGGATATCACCGCCATAGGTGCAGTCATGCCCAGATAGGTTATCATTTCGCCGTAATACGCACAGGAATAGGATATTATCCCATAAAGCAGACTGAATATCACCGCAAGGAGCTGTCCTATGGGATTGCCCTTTGCATTGAAAATAAGAGACGTGGCTCCTATGAGCGACGCAGCAAAGGACATGTAATTTGACCTGTCAAAGGCAAAAAATAAAACGGCAATGACCGTCACCGAGCAGCTCCAGAGTATGAGCTCCGTTTTTGTAAAATAATTTCTATAAGAAGATAGCTTTTGCATATTCAATTTATCCGATGACCTCCGCAAAAATGTGATTATAGTATATCACAGTCTTTGCGGAAAGTCAAGGACTGTTTTTATTTTCCGGCATATCATTCTATGGATCTGCCCCTGTTTTTCCTGTCCATTACAGCACCGCCGTACCTGCCCATATATTCCGTGGGGTTTTCCCCCGACATGACAGCAAAGCGGATATGCAAATACGGATAATACACAGCAATGGCCTTTCTGCCGATATAATACTCCTCGTCCATCAGAGTGTTGGAAAGATAGTATACGCAGACCGCTTCCTCCTCGCTGACCGCTATGGTAAGGATATTGCGGTAATATCCCTCAGGGTATTTTTTATTAGGCTCGATATGCTCGTTTCTTACGGAGATTATCTCCCCCTTGCCGAAGAAGAAATACTTCCACTTCCTGTACTCGTAGACCCCGAAAACAAAGCTTATTATCAACAGTACGATGACCGCCAGAGTTCCCAGCGCATCCATTACCGACAGGGCGTCGCTCTTCAGCAAATTGCTGAAGCCCGTGTTCTTCACCCTGATGATAAATCTGCTTAGGACGTAAATCTCAAATACCACCGACAAAAACAGTACGACCATATAATTCGTCTCAAATTTTAACATTGACCTGCCTATGGAGTTCAGTCCATCCAGCTCCTCGGCGGTTATGTCATTGTAATAATCCTTATGAAGAGTTATGGTCCTCATGCCGTCCCCCCTTTCAAGCTGTCTATAACAATAGCCAATAGCACGCCGCTATTGGCTATCGACAGTTATCAGTTCTTATTCTTCCCTGATTATCTTTATCAGACTAGCCACAAGGTCATTGAACTGCGGCTTTGCGAACTGAGCGTCCGCTCCCACCTGCTTACCCTTTGCGTACATCTGCTCGTTTATCAGCGACGAGAAGAGTATAACGGGTATCTTTTTCAGCACAGGGTCGTCCTTGATGAGCTTTGTCAGTCTGTGACCGTCCATCTTGGGCATTTCGATATCGCTTATCACGCAGGCGATAAGGTCTGTAACGGGAGTATCATCTTTCGCCTTGTTCTTATAGGACAGCACATACTCCCACGCGTCCTCGCCGTTCTGGAAGGAGACAACATTCTTATAGCCCGTCTTTGCGAGGGTGCTGACTATCATCTTGTTAAGGAACTGGGAATCGTCCGCAACGACGATGCGCTTATTGCTGATAAGCTGGTCGGGCTGCGAGGAATCGCCTATTCCCGAGGTATCGAGACCGGTGCTGTTATTCAGTGCGGATACTATCTTCTCAAAATCGAGGATAATGATAATCTTTCCGCCGACCTTAGCAACGCCCGTTGCCATGCCGGAGTAGGTATTGTCGGTGCTTCCGGTAACTGCGGGCGGCTCGTTGATATCCGTCCATGATATGCGCTGTATGCCTCTTACGGAGGAAACATGGAAAGCAACATCCATTTTATTGAACTGGCACACGATTATAATATCCCTGCCGTTTGCAGGTCTTTCGGTCCTGAGCACTTTATGCAGGTCGATAACGGAGATCAGCTTGTCTCTGGGGATAAACACGCCCTCCACCTCTTCGGGAGAATTGGGCATAGGAGTGATAGTCTGATCCATCATTATCTCGCTTACCTTAGCAACGTTGATGCCGTATGTATTGCTGCCGACGGTAAATTCAAGCAGCTCAAGCTCATTGGTTCCGCTTTCAAGCAAAATATTTGTATCCATAATGCAAGACCCCGCATTTCTTCAGAATGTTATTATAAATTTATTTTACCACATTTTTTTCAATTTGTAAATATCCAAATGAAAATCTCACAAATTTTTATATATTCTGCACAACAAGCAGCACATAATATTGACAAATCAGCCCGAAATATCTCCGCGCAGACGCTTTTCCTGACGGATATCCTTACCGTAAAAGCGCAGAAGAGTATATACCCCGAAAATTCTGGAAATGATACGCTCGTTATATTTGTCGCAAAGCTCCTTTGTGCTTAAGTTTGTGCTGACTATGGTAGGCTTGCCGGTATTAATGCGTGTGTTGATGATATTGTACAGCGCAGACTCGTAGAACTGGGTATAATTCTCGGTGCCCAGATCGTCCAGCACCAGCAGGTCTGCGTCCAGCAGCGCGGACATGGTATCCCTGCCCTGTTCTCCCCTGCCGAAATGCTCCTTTTCTATCTCGTACAGGAAATTCAGCACCGAGCCGTATGCGCAGACAAAGCCGTTTGCCGTCACAGCCTTTGCTATGGCTATGGACAGGTGAGTTTTTCCCACGCCCGTTTTTCCCAGCATAAGCAGGCTCTCCGAAGCACCGGAGAAATTCGCTGCATACTTGCGGCAGTACAGCAGAACATCCTTCATCTTGTCATAGGGCACCACACCGTTGGAATCCACCGTTTTCGGGTAATATTCAATATCAAAGTGCTCGAAATCGCAGTCGGGCATGTTTGCGGAGCGGTTGAGCTCCTCAATGCTCAGCTTGGAAGCCAGCTCCTCAAAACAGCTGCATCGCTTTCCGTCCTCGCCGTAGCCAGTGTCCTTACACAGCGGACAGGTGTATTTTATCTGCAGATGGTCCTCGGGATAGCCGTGAGAAGAGAGTATCTCCCTGATATAATTCTGAGCGTCAAGGTTATTCTGCTTTATCCTTTCAAAGCTATTCCAAAAATCCCCCCTGCGGCTGACGATAAGCTTTGACAGCTCAGTCACCGCCGAGACCGCCTGACGTTCTACCTCCTCCGCCTCGGGAGCGTTTTTGTAGACCTCGCGGCGCCGCATTTCCAGCTGATATTTCGCCTTAGTACGGCGGTCGTCGATTATCCTCTGCGCCTTTGCGCTTATTTCGGGTGAATAATTCATATCTGTATCCATTCCTCCGCACAGGGCGGCTCAATAGTTTTTCTGTTCGGAATTCACTTGTTATGCACGATAAGGGGCGTATTCTTTGCATGCTCCATGATAAGGTCCAGATCGAAGGAAGGCTCTCCCTCCGAAGCGGAGCCGTTCTGACCCGAAGCACGGCGGGTATTCTTCTGAGCGGGGGCTGTCCTTGCGGAATACTCGTCCGCTTCCGCCGATGTTTTCACGCCGTTTGCTGTCCATTCCGCGATTATCTTGTTCATATACGGGAAGGAGACCTTTCCGGTCGCGTCCACAGTGCGCTCGTAGGCGTTCATGATAAGCTCGATATCCGCCTCCGCCGCAGCCCATTTCGCCACATACTCATTTTCCCTTGCGGTCAGCTTCCGGTTCAGGTTCATGCGGTTGGCGCATTTTGCGGAAAGGGTGTTGTTCCTCTGCAGAACGAGTATCTTCGCATCGGCGGCAGCGCTGCTGTCGATGCCCTCGTCCGCCCATGAAACCGCAGTTTTTTCGATGTAGTGCATATTAGCCCTGCCTATACCTACGCAGTAATTCACCAGCATGAGTATGACCTCGGGCGGAAGCCCCAGATGATCGTATATCCAGATAACGGTGCGCTGATCGTCAAAAGTGAGAGGTCTTGCCACCGAGCCCTCTATGGATTCAAGCAGAGTCTTAATCTCCGCCGATCCGCTTACCCGTGCAGCTATCTCGTCGGCGCTGACCGCCTTTGCCGCCTTGGGAAGAGCCGTGGGAGCCTTCACCGCAGAGGAGACCGATCCCTTAGCGGCAGCAGGGGGCTGTTCGCCCTCGGAGTACAATACCCCCACCGACTTCCAGTAGGAGAGTGCGTCCTCCAAGTCCTCCTCGGTGATGCCGAGGGCTTCGCATATGCCCTCCTCCGACTTGAACCTCATTATGTAAAGCAGCACCTTGACAGCCTTTCCCGAAGCAAGCTTCAGGCTGTCTGCGGCACAGTCGGGCACGGCAAAAACTCCGCCGTCCCAGTTGATCCTGTAATTCATGACTTATCCATTTCCTTTGTTCTGTATTTATAAGGCAGCACCGCACAAAGCTTGTGTGCAAGATGCACAGTCAGATTTTTCGTCAGATCGTATAGAAATTTCGCAGGCGGGCTGTCGCCCAGCAAGAAATTTCTGTGCGATATGGCGAAAAATATGCAAGCAGATTGCGTGCAAAGCCTTCAGGCGTGCTTTGTGCGGTGCTGCCTTAATACATTATACCACAGTTTCGGGAGCATTTCTATATATAAATTGCACGATATATCCGCCCGAAAATTATTGACCTTTTTCGTCATTGGTGGTATAATATCAATTAACAGTACGAACACCGCCCGATATTTATGAAAGGAGCTGCGGCATGAGCGATAACGAGAACATCTCCGAAACTGCGGAAAACACCGAGGATATCACCGAAGAAAGCGAAAAGCCCGAAGAAGAGGCTGAGCTGAACGACGAGGGACAGCCTCGTCCTCCCGTTGACCCCAGAAACGGACTTTACACATTTTTATCTCTGCTGATTTTTGCGGTATGCTATGTGGGATATCATTTTATCTCGATAAATTTTTTCACGCCCTATTATCTGACGAAAACGGAGTTCACCGCCTCGGAAGCACAGCTTCTGGAAAGCACGGTTAATATCCCTCTGCCCGAAAACGCCGTCATCTCATACGGAAAGCTTGGCAGCGGAGTGGACGGCGACCGCCTGCATATCCGCTACAGCGGCATCGGCGACGAGGATGCCTTTATCGGATCCGCACCCTTTGACTGTCTCCCCGTTGAAGAAGAGGTCCGCGTATCGGTATTCCGCGACGAGACCGCCGATGTGGACTATGTTTTCGCCGACACCTACACCGACAGCGCCGACCCCGCATATACTCTTATGATATACGAGTACGGCGGCACCCTCTGCGCAGAGTATATACACACCGATTACGACAAGTCGGTACGAAATATCTTCAAAAATGGCGAAAAATTTACAGTCAACAGTTAATGGTAAACAGTCGGAACAAACTGTAAGCTGTTAACTGTTAACTGGTCATACGGTCAGCGGAGTCTCAACGGAAGCGTCAAAGCCGTTGACCTTAATGGACGGGTCGTCCAGATCGATTATAAGACACTTTCTGCCCTGAATAACTCCCGTGCGGAGCTTTTCGGTCGCGTCCTTTCCGATATTTATGGTGATCTCGGAGGTGGATACGACCGTTTTGTTTTCCACAAGATTTGTGGCGGTAAAGCCCTTGCTGTCCTCGCCCACTGCGGAGTTATACGCCGCAGAGAGTCCCTCTAAGCGCTCATTGCTTACTCCCGCGTCGCTCAATATGGAGCGCAGACGGGTATCGTCTATCATGGTAGGCTCGGTCTCGGAGGTGTTCTGGGCAACAACGTCCTTGATTATCTCGTTCACGCGGGTGATAACGGTATAGTCCAGCTCGTCGCCCGCCACTTCGCCCAGCACCTGCTGGAATTTTTCCTTTTCGCTGTCGGCGGTCATGGTGAAGCTGCAGTCGAGAACGTCCTCTATCATGGTGAGGCTGGGCTTTTTGGGAGTTTTCGTATAGTACAGCACATGGTTCGCATCGGGTGCCCTGTCGCTGAATACGGGGTATAAGAATCCGTCGATGGGAGCACGGCTGATGATAAGCTGTGTGTTATCCTTTTTCTCGATAGTATCAGTATCGGCGTTGTAGAAAAGCCCGTCGGTATTAGTGTTCATGGGACAGAGCGCCGTGATGATGAAATTGTACACATTATCATCCAGCTCGGTGATATCGTCGTTTTTGTCCTTGGACATAACGCTGTAGGTGCAGTGCGCCATCATGATGCAATACACCGAATCGCAGCGGTAATTCTTACGTATACGGTCGATAGCGGCGTCAACGGCTTCCTCGTCCTCCAGCTTGGACTTCATCGCCTTGTAGAAGATGTTCTGAGCGCCGCCCTCCTCGTAGGATTCGTTGGGGAATGCATACTCGGTGAGATTCTTCCCCTGACTTCCGCTGAGAGCCTTTTTCAGCGTCTCATAAACGACCTCAGCTTCCTCATCGGGGACAGCCGCGAACAGCTTGTTCTCCTTACATTTCACCTCGGTATCGGAATTTATGTACGCCATGACTACGCGGTTAAGTGTAAATAATCCGCTGTCGCCGTTAAAATTTTTCTTGATCTCTGCTATTTCTTTCTTATTCATATCTGTTGGACCTCTCTTTGTGATAGTGGAGTACTTGTACTCACCTATTATACCACATTTCAGAGAATTTGGCAAATTAAAAATCGGTTACACCCATTATAATTTGATATAGTTTTTTCGTTAAATCATCGCTCATTTTGTCTATCTGTACGAAAATAATTTGTTCAAATATTATCCTCAAAAAAGCTATTGCTTTATTTCTCCGATGAAGATATAATATGCACTTGTACGAATATGATATATCGGAGGGTCAATGCTATGACCAGAGATCTTACTTACGGAAAGCCCTTAAAGCTTATTTTACAGTTTGGTATTCCTATCCTGCTGGGGTTCTTGTTCCAGCAGTTCTATAATATGGCGGATACTGCCATCGTGGGACATTTCCTCGGCGGAAATGCCCTCGCTGCAGTGGGCTGCACGGGCTCGGTCAATTTTCTCGTTATCGGCTTCTGCTCGGGGATATGCAACGGCTTCGCTATCCCAATAGCACAGCAGTTCGGCGCAAGAGATTATCCCGAGCTGCGCAAATACGTCAACGGCTCCATGTGGCTGTGCATCTTCTTCGGAGTAGTCATCACCGCGGCAACTACATACTTCTGCAGAGATATCCTCACCGCCATGAATACTCAGCCCGAGGTATTTGACGGCTCATACACCTACATTTTCACCATTTTTGCGGGGATCCCCACCTTCTTCCTGTACAATATGTGCGCGGCGATACTCCGCTCCCTCGGCGACAGCAGAACTCCCGTAACATGGCTCATCACCGCTTCACTTATCAATATCCTGCTGGACCTGTTCTGCATAGTGGTGCTCCATATGGGAGTATTCGGCGCAGCTGTGGCTACCGTATCGGCACAGCTCATCTCGGGGATAGGCTGCCTTGTGCGGGTGCTGCGGGGATTTCCCGAGGTGCTGAGATCACAGAACAAGGGCGATTCAAAGGCTTCCCTCCGCCATTTCGGAAAACTCTGCGGAATGGGGCTTCCCATGGGACTGCAGTACTCCATTACGGCAATAGGTTCCATAGTATTGCAGTCGGCGGTGAATACCCTCGGCACAGCCTATGTCACCGCAGTAACTGCGGGCTCGAAGCTGTCCATGTTCCTTGTGTGCCCCTTTGACGCAATGGGCTCCACAATGGCCACCTACGGCGGTCAGAACGTGGGCGCGAAAAAGCTTGACCGTCTCAATGAGGGACTTAAATCCTGCGTGCTGCTGGGGCTTGTTTACGCAGTCATCGCATTTGCGGCGATACTGCTGTTCAGCAGACCCATGTCGAAGATATTCCTCGACGAGGAAAGCATGGTGCTCACGCCCTATGTGCGGCAGTTCCTCATTGCGCAGGGTGCGTTCTATTTCCCGCTGTCGTTGGTAAATATCGTGCGTTTCATGATACAGGGCATGGGCTTCTCGCCTATCGCCACAGTTGCGGGAGTCTTTGAGATGATAGCAAGATGTCTCGTTGCATATCTGGCAGGCTTCTGGGGATTCAATGCGGTATGCTTTGCGTCGCCTGCGGCGTGGGTGCTGGCGGATCTGTTCCTTATCCCGGCTTACTTCCTTTGCAGACGCAAGCTGTATAAAAAGAACAATGAATACCGGACAATAACAGACAGTGAAAAATTAAGTGTTCAGGAATAAAAGCAAAGCCCGAAAGCTATCTGAAATAACCGCTTTCGGGCTTTTTTGTTTCAGTGAAAAGCAATCATACAGAAAATCACTCTTCACTATTCACTATATTATCCAGTGCTTCCTTCATGTCAAGATACAGCTGATAGACATCGGGAGCCTTTTTCTGTAAGCGTATGGGGCGCATATTCATATCGGTGAAGCAGTGAGCGGAAGTGCCTGTGGCATGGACTGTGCCGCTTTCGTCGGTGACGGTATAGGCTATCTCCAGCTTAACGCCGTTAAAGGACTTTATCTTCGTGTTCACGATGACCGTATCGTCAAAGCGGAACGCCAGATTATACTCAGCACTGCAGGAAAGCACGGGGTTTAATATCCCCCTGTCCTCTATCTCAGCAAAGGACATTCCCGCTTCGGTGATGCAGTGGACCCGCGCTTCCTCGAACCAGCGGATATAGTTGGAATGGTGGACGATGCCCATTTTATCGGTCTCGTAGTATCTTGCCTTGAATTTGTACGGAGTTATTGTCATAGCTATGCTTCCTTTTCGTTGATCTTATACCCATATTATACCCCTGTTTTGACGATTTGTCAAGAAATCGTCAAAGGCCATCAAAAAGGCTGCATCTCAGACCGAAATGCAGCCTTTATATCACTTATGCTCGGAGATAAAGCTCAGGGTTATCTCATACTCCGAATCGGAAGCGTGTTTTTTGTCGGCTTCCTTGGTGTACTTGTTCACCAGTGCTGTGGATTTGTTCACGGGCTGGAGAGTTCCCGCTCCCGCAACACAGCCGCCGGGACAGCCCATTCCCTCCAGCAGATAGCCGTCGTATTTGCCAGCCTTTGCCATCTGAAGCAGCTTTTTGCAGTCCTGCAGACCCTGTGCGGAGACTACCTTGACCTCTCTTTCGGGGTCCATCTGCTTAATCACGTCCACAACGGAATTGGCAACTCCTCCGCTGACTGCGAAGGAACGTCCTGCGGCGGTGCCCTCATTCAGAGGAACAGCACACTCGTCGGGGATATTATTCACATCAACGCCCTTTGCGTCGAACATTCCCATAAGCTCCTCGAAGGTCAGCACGAAATCCACGTCGCTGCGGATAGAACGGCGGCTTGCTTCAAGCTTTTTCGCAGCGCAGGGTCCGATAAACGCTATCAGCGCATCGGGATTTTCCTTCTTCTGCAGTCTTGCGGTGAGCACCATGGGAGTCAGCGCCATGGATATATAGGGCGCCAGCTCCGGGAACAGCTTTTTCGCCATCATCGCCCATGAAGGACAGCAGGAAGTCGCCATAAAGGGCTGATGCTCGGGCACCTCGCGGAGGAAGTCCTTTGCTTCCTCTATGGTGCACAGGTCAGCGCCCACCGCCACCTCTGCCACCTCGGAAAATCCCAGCTGCTGCATCGCCCATGTGAGTTTTTCGGGGGTGAGCTTAGGTCCGAACTGTCCCACAAATGCGGGAGCCACTATGGCGATGACCTTCTTGCCCGTTTTCATGGCATGGATAAGCTGGAATATCTGTCCCTTGTCGGCAATTGCTCCGAAGGGACAGTTCACAAGGCACATTCCGCAGGAAACGCACTTGTCATAATCTATCTTTGCCCTGCCGTGCTCATCGCTGCCGATAGCGTCCATTCCGCAGGCCTTTGCGCAGGGACGCTCTACCTTGACGATAGCGCCGTAGGGGCAGACATCCTTACATCTTCCGCACTTTATGCACTTAGACTCGTCGATGACCGACTTTCCGTGCACAATGGAGATAGCCCCCTTGGGACAGACCTCCTTGCAGGGATTGGCAAGACAGCCCTGACAAAGCTCGGTCACATGAAAATGCTCCGTGGGACAGGCATTGCATGCAAAGCTGATAACATTTACAAGAGGCGGGTCGTAATATTTCTCGGCGATAGCGCTTTCCTCGATTCCCGTGTAGCAGGGCGCATGATCTGCGGCAGAACGCAGCGGAAGTCCCATAGCAAGGCGCAGACGCTCCTCGACGATAGCTCTTTCAAGGAAGATGGAATCCCGATATGTAGCCACCTCGCCGGGGCATATCTTGTAGGGTATCATCTCCATGCGGTGCTTGTAGTCGCCCTCCTCGTAAGCAAGGCGCGCCACCTCGGTAAATACCTGACGGCGGATATTCGTTACTGTATTCCTGATACCTCTCATTGCCATTATATTTCTCCTCTTTTCGGTGTAATTTCTTCACTGATTTTATTTTAAAGCTTCGGCGCGGATTTGTCAATAGTTAAATTATTAACAAGCCCTTTATGGCAAAATTTACATCTGACATATACATCTGAATATAGCAAAAACGTCCCCTCCTTTCCGGACGGGGACGTTTTTGCCTGTATCAGATATCAGTCTTCAACAACGAGGGTGTAATTCTTTCCGTAGTCAATTTCAAGCGTAAATTTACCGTTTGCGTCAAGAGTTCCGTCTGTCACCTTTACCTTGGTGCTCTTCTTGCCCTCGTAGATAACGAAGGACTTGCCTGCGTAATCCTTGCCGAGGTTTACTGTAACTGTGTTCTTCTGGTTCTTGGTTGAGTTTACTGTGATGTAATTCATGCCGCTGTCATAGGAATAAACGTAGGAGCGTGCCTTTGTCAGCATGTATCCGCCAAGCTCGCACTCTACAACAATCTTAACGCCGTTTGCGGGCATTACGAATGTGCCGGAGCCGATTATCTTAGCTATCTCGGTGTTGCCGGAGATAACGTGTGCGATATAGCCGGGGTCAACTGCGATAGTAACTACATCGCCTGCAGCAGCGGCGGTCGCATTGGAATGAACTCTTCCGTCGGTGCCGAGGTCGAGAGGATAAGTTGTCGCGGGATTTTCGGGCTCTGCGTTTGCTGTATCAACATAAACTATAGCGTATGATGAGAACTTGTCGGTCTTGAATGATGCCTTGCCTGTTACGGGGTCGAAGTCGCAGTCAAGAACTGTGGCAACTCCGTTGTGAACGCGGATCACCTTATATGTTCTTGTAACTGTGCTGTCGGTGTTGATAAGAGCAGCGGGCATGTTGAACTCAACGGTAATCATGCCGTTAGTCTCATGAACAGCGGTGATAAGTCCGCCGTCGCCGATGCGCTTAAAGAGCTCGATATCGAGCATTGTGCCAACTATAAGACCATTCTCGCCGGCTATGGTACGGATCACTGTCTTGTCTGTTGTGGGAACTGTATCGGTGCCGTCCTTTACATCAAGGATAATGTAGATGTTTTCGCCGCTTTCGATGGCAGTCTTTTCCTCGTCGGTTATGGGAATATAATTCTTTGCTTCCGAAGCGTTTGCAATTCCTGCGCCGCTGAAGTTATTGGAGTTGTCGATGATGATGTCGCCTTCTTCGATAACAGCGGGAAGCTTGTCGATAGTGTAGGTCTTTGTAACGGTCTGCTCATTTGAGCCGTAAG
The DNA here is from genome assembly GCA_051882725.1 of Oscillospiraceae bacterium. Taxonomy (GTDB): domain Bacteria; phylum Bacillota; class Clostridia; order Oscillospirales; family Ruminococcaceae; genus RGIG4694. Next base: position 33,243 of record JBJESJ010000025.1, on the reverse strand, counting down.
AAATAGTAACTATCACCTTGAGAGAGCCTTCCTCTTCAGTTGTTGCGGGGGTAAGCTCGAAAGTGGTTACCGTTGCTGTGGTATCGCCATTTTTCTTGTTAACTATCTTCTTAACGTCGTCCTTGGTGGTGTCGTTTGTGGGCTTGAGGTCATCAAGTGCAGAGTCGATAGCCTCTGCGGCTGCGCCTATGGGGTCGGAAACTGTGCCGAGGGGATAATAACCTGTTATCCAGAATTCGCCTCTGTCATTGACTTCAAAAGGAATGCTTCCGTCGCCAAAGGTTATGGTTACATCATCAGCAAAGGAATAGATGTAAATAACAGAAAGTTCTACAGGTAAAGCGATTGCGAGATTTGCGTAATACTCTTTGCCGCCTATGTACGTATCGCCGTTGTCAAGGTCAGCATAATTATAATTGCCTTCATCGTCCTTGTATGCAATGTTGGATAAGTAAACATCGTACTCTACCTCGTCGGGAACGGAGAAGCAGCTATAAACTGCCTCGGGATCGATCGCTTCATTTGCGATAAGGTCAAGCTTTGAGGTATCAACATTGACCTGAACCTCGTCGACAATTACGTCTTCATAAGTATAATCAGCCGAGCCGATATAAAAAAGGAACTGTATAGAATTGTTAGCTGTATCTACTTTATACGGCAAATATGATTTTGCTCCGATAAACAGCTTTGTGTCATTGATATTTTGAAATATAAATCCTGTTTTGGGCTTAATTGTCACAAAAGCATAGTATTTTTTGAAGGCTTCATAAGTGCCGGAGGTGTTTAAGTAAACATCTGAAAGAACTGCTGAAAAGGTGAGGCAGTTGGCGTTTTCTTCAAGTGTAAATAAACCGCTCAGATCTACAGAATCATAGGTCTCGCCGTCGATCATATCGTCTACGATATCCTGCTTCTTGGATTCGTCCAGAGCTGTGTAGATATCGTTGGAGAGCTTACAATAAGCCCACTGAGCGTAAATTGTGGTATCATCGTCAAATACGGTATCTGCTGTTACTTCGTTTCCGCCTGTTGCAGCGTCGAACCAGCCCATGAATACATAATCTGTGCGTGTGGGAGCTGCGAGCTGAGCTTCTGTAAGCTTGCCTTCTTCATTAGCGGTTGCTGTAGATGTTGCTGCGCCGGTGTAGTTGGGGTCGAGGGTGATGGTGTAGCCGGTGGAAGACGAAGCTTCAACGGGCACATTGTAATAAACATAGATCTCATCATAGTAAGAGGCAATCTTGGGAGAAAATGCCCAACCTGTGGGAAGCTTAAGGTTATCAACATCAAAGCTCTTGTCAGTAGGAGGCTTTATTCCGAACGTAAAATAGTAATTTGTGCCGTCCTCTACTGTTGAACCTCGAGTAACATAATTTTCGGGAGCCGTTGTGCCTTTGTACCAAAATGTGCCGATGAACTCGGAATCTGATGCAGATACGCTGCCGGCAGTATATGTGTACGATGAACCGGTAAATGAAGGCAGAGTATCGCCGACTGTCAGCTTTGCTGTAGTTATGTCGGGGTCTGTTGTGATTGCTGTTATCTCGGAGATAACTGTGTCGCCGGTGGAACTACCGGAATCCCTATCAGACACAGCAAGAACAGCAATACACGGTCCGCTGATAGTAATTTCTCTTACCGTCCAATACTCATCAGCTGTATGAGCAGTAACGTAGTAGTCATACGAGTCCGCAACAGTAAATTGGTCAGAAGTAGTTCCGAATCGTATACTCGGAGTTTTGTCGAGCCAAGCATTGTCAGCTGTTCCTGTTTCACTAAAATTCACAAAGAAAATATACACGAAACTATAAGATGCACCGTTGTAATAAAAGTAGCTCGACGTACAATTGATAGTATCACCGACATTTAATTGAGTAACATTGCCGTTAATAATATCATTAACGGATACCGTATCCGCCGCATATGCCGTGAATGGCATACACATGAGCAGCATAGCCGCCGACAGGAAAACCGCAAGGGCTCGCCTTAGTTTTGAAATTTTCATTGGAAAAATTCCTCCTTTTAATTTCTCGGGACAAGTCCCGATATTTTATACTCATAGTATATCATACAAAGTGCAACAGAACTGCAACAAAACCAATATTTGACATACCCGCAAACCGCGCATCTACGTAATTAACAATTTGTTTACAAAACTTTTACAAAATAAATACAGCTGAACTTCGCGGCTTTTTCGGAAAATCTGCGGGATTTTTTCGGCGCGGTTTGCTTTTCTGCATAAGCTGATGCTCTGAACCTTATCGAAAAATATGTAAATTAACATCATATTAATAAATTCTTAATGTGTACAATATCGAAATGTAATATAATTAAATAGAGTATATATTTTACAGAAATTCAACCAAACAGGAGATATGCAAATGAAGAAAAATCTGAAAAAAGCAGTCAGGGCGGCAGCCGCTTTATGCGCCGCCTGCGTTATGGCGATAAACGCCGCCGCGGCAAGCTTCACTCTCGGCGAAAATAATGTGAATATCACCGCGGGCGAGACCGTCGAGATACCCGTTTACGGCGCCGACGAGCTTAAGATCACCCCACAGTGCGCTTCTGTGGCTAATGCCGTTTACAACAGCGAAACGGGAACCATTACCCTCAAAGCCAACGATTTCGGCGAGACCGTCCTTCTGGTCTATGACCCCGACGATAAGTCCGACAGGGATTACATCTATGTAAAATCTGCCGCTCCCGCCGCACAGGGCACCTTCAAGACTCTCGGCAAGTATTATCAGCGCTTTAAGCTCTCCGACGGAACCTATGCCAAGGGCTGGTACTCTATCGCCGGAAATACATACTATTTCTATCCCAACGGTATAGCCGAGCTCTACACAGGCCCCATAATGCACAAGAACAAGCTCTATTTCGTTCAGAACGGCGTTTATACCGGCGAGATATTCGACGCGTATATCTTCGAGGTGCTCAATAATAACCTCCCCGTGGACGACGACTGCGAGGTGTTCTACAACACCGCCTGCGAAAGATACGGCGCTGAAAATGTCACAAAGGAATGGGCTGACAACGGCGATATCATCATCACCGCACAGTCCTATATGCCCGGCTTCCCTTGGGGCTCTAAGGGTAAATACTACTTCTCAAAGGAGGGCTCCGTTCCCTCGGGCGACGTGCCCACAGAGCTTGCGGGATATACCTTCTCCGACAAGGTGACCTACTCCATGGGCGGCTACGACGACGCTCTCTTCAAGAGCACTCTGAAATCTCTCTATGTCAGAAAGGCTCTGTTCGAGGCCTTCGGCAAGAACTGCAAGGCGTATAAGAAATCCTCGGGACTGGTTTACTACCGCTGGACAGGCGTGGGCAAGGAAAAGGCTAACGTCGATCTCGTTATCAACAGCTCTTCCCTCGATTTCACTATTTATATCCCCGATTGATGGGTTACGTCAAAATGTACATTTTTTCAGAAATTATTTTATAAATTTATACAAAATGACAGAAATATCTTTACTATTTGCGGTTTGTGTGGTATAATACAGAGTAATTACATAAAAAAGTGATGTGAAGCAATACGGAATATAAACTGGTTAGAATGAATCGGAAATCCATCTCCATGTCTATAGACAAGGATGGCGTTCCTCTGATAAAAGCGCCGTACAGCGTTTCTGCCGAGGTCATCAACAGCTTCTATAATGAAAGGCTCGACTGGGTGCGCTCAAGACAGCTGATGTACGAGGCTTGCGAGACCCGCCGCAGGGAAACTCTTGCTTCGGAGGTGAATTCTCTGCCGCTTTTCGGAAAGGAATACCCCGTAACTCACGAAAACCGTCAGTACGGCTTTGACTGGAAGACCTTCAATCTCCCAAGCGAAAGCTTCGCCGAAATGCGCAGCTACATAATCTCCATGTACCGCAGGATCGCGGCTGCCGACCTACCGAAGCGGGTGGAAAAATACTCGGAGATAATCGGCGTTCACCCCTCTGCTGTGAAGATAAACTCCGCTTCCACACGCTGGGGAAGCTGCTCCGCAAAGGGCTCCATAAACTTCTCATGGAAGCTTATCATCGCTCCGGAGGACGTTATTGATTATGTGGTAGTCCACGAGCTCTGCCACTTAAAGCATATGGACCACAGCCCCGCTTTCTGGGAGGAGGTCGCAGGAGTTATACCCGACTGGCAGAAAAAACGGGCGGCTCTTAAAGATGTTCAGCAGCTCGTGTCCGAAAAAGCTCTTGAATAAAGGAATGATCCTATGAAGCTGATGTTTGCTTCCGATATACACGGCAGCGCTTCCTGCTGCAAAAGACTGCTGGAAATGTACGAGCGCGAGGGCGCTTCAAAGCTTATCCTGCTGGGAGACCTTCTCTATCACGGTCCGAGAAATCCTCTCCCCGAGGGCTACGACCCAAAGGAGACCGCAGCTCTTCTCAACGGCGCAGCAAGCGAACTTCTCTGCGTCCGCGGCAACTGCGAAGCCGAGGTGGACCAGATGATGCTCGATTTCCCCGTAATGGCTGATTATGCAGTGCTTTGGACCGAAAGCGGCAGAATGATATTCTGCACTCATGGGCACCTTTACGACAAGGATGATCTTAAGTTTATCAAAAAGGGAGATATTTTCATTCAGGGACATACTCATCTGTATGCCGCCGAAAGGCAGGGAGACCATTATTACGTGAATACAGGCTCGGTGACTCTTCCAAAGGGAGGAAATGTCCGCAGCTGCGTGATATATGAAAATGATACCTTTACCGTCAAAAGCATGGAGGGTGATATCCTTGCACAGTGCTCCGTGTACTGACAGCATCACTTGACCGACATTTATCCACTGCTTATCTCATTGACATTTTTTCATATATTTTTACTGTGCCGAAAGGAGTTATAATAATATGTCAATATTCGGAAATCAGCAATACTGCCCGTCCTGCATGGCGCCCGTGAAATCGGCAAATGCAGTATGTAAGGAATGCGGCTTCGACCCTGCGTCATATCCCGCTTCCGCAAGATATTTAAAGACAGGCACCATTATCAACGACCGTTTTCTCGTAGGCTGCGTGCTCAGTGAGAATTCCTTTTCCGTATCCTACATGGGACTGGATCTGGCGGAGAAAAAGAAGAAGATCATCAAGGAATACTGCCCCTATTCCTGCTGTTCCCGCATCAACAACGAATTTGAAGAGCTTACTCTTAAGGTGAACCCCGACAAGGAGCCCGTCTTCAAGAAGGGTCTGGAGGACTTTATCTCCACCTTTAAAAAGCTTAAGGATCTGCAGGCGGAGAACGTTCTCCCGGGAATTGCCCGCGTTACCAACGTGGTCGAGGCAATGGGCACCGCTTATGCAGTGAGCGATCATATCGAGGGCACTCTGCTGAAAAAGATAGTAAAAAATCCCTCCTCCAAGCTCCCCGCAGACGATGTTTTCGCACTTATGCGCCCGATAATCAATTCGCTGATAACCATTCATTCAAACAATATCTTCCATGCCAATATCAGCCCCTTTAACATTCTCGTAACACCCGATAAAAAGCAGGCATATCTTATCGGCTTCGGAATCTATGGCATCAACGACAACGACGCTGCCTTCGGACTTATCCCCAAGGGCGGATTTACGCCGCTGGAGGAATACTCTGCATTCAAGGGCGCTATCGGCGGCTGGACCGATATTTTCGGATTATGCTCCACAATTTACTACGCTCTTACGGGGACTACTCCCCCAGACGCTCCCGACCGTACCATCACAGACGAGCTGGAAACTCCCTCCTCGCTGGGCATCACCCTCTCCGAGGACAAGGACGCTGCTCTTATGCAGGGACTTGAAGTATACGAGCGTGACCGCTTCAAGGCTGTCCGCGCTCTTTACAACGCAATGTACAGCGGCGATGAAGAGGTGGTATACTCCCCCGACGAGCCCGAGCCTGTCAAGGAGGTCAAGGCGGAGCCTGCTCCCGAGCCTAAGCCCGAGCCTGTCAAGGAGGTCAAAGCGGAGCCTGTTCCCGAACCTGCTCCCGAGTCCGCTCCCGAGCCTAAGCCCGTTACCGTAAAGATAGCTAAGTCCGAGCCTGCTCCCGCAGCGCAGAAGTCTCCCGAACAGAGCTATTCGCAGGTCATCGTAAGAAGAAAGAGCAAGGACAACATCGAGATCTGCGGCAGCAGATATTCCTCAAAGACCGACAAGCTCGATCTGGACGGTCAGAATGTAACCGACGACGATACCGACTCTATCGGCGATCTTTCCGAGCTTGAATATCTCACACTGAACGACAATAAGATAGGCAATATCGAATTTGTGGGCCGTCTCAGAAAGCTTATCAGCTTCTCCGCAAAAAACAACTACATCACTGATATTTCCTGCCTTGTAAATCTGGGCGAGCTCCGCGAGCTTTATCTCGGCGGAAATACCGAGCTCAGCGATGTTTCCGTTTTAGAGCATCTCCGCGGCATACGCAAGCTGGACCTGTCCAATACGGCTATCACAGACGTTCACCCGCTTATCTACTTAGACCACCTGAAATCGCTGAACCTGAAAGGCACCAAGGTCACCCAGCGCCAGATAAAAGCGCTCTACGCCGAAATGCCTACCTGCGATATCAGATACGACTACCCCGATAAAAAGTAACCGAAAATAATTCGAGCCGCTCCGCAATACGGAACGGCTCATTTTATTGCTCAAAGAGCATTTTTTTAATGGTCTCGGTCACTCCCCTGTCGTCGTTTGAAGGGACGATATGCTTTGCAGCCTGCTTTAACAGCGGGTGAGCATTATCCATTGCGCAGCTCTCCCCTGCATATTCTATCATGGAAAGGTCGTTGAGATAATCTCCGAACGCCATCACCTCCGCAGAGGATATCCCCATATGCTCGGCGATGAAACGCAGCGCGCTGCCCTTATCCGCAGCCTTTGAAACGATATCCACCCACTTCGTCCCGGACAGCACCACGTTGAATTTACCGTCAAGCCGCTTTAATACGGGATAGCAGCCATGCTCCGCATCGGGGTCAAATACTGCTATCTTGGTTATCCTGTCGGCACGGGCAGGGCTGTGCAGGTCCTCCGAGAAGGTCAGCTTCTCGCAGTAAAGCGCCGCATTTTTTCCGAAATCGCTTTCGGACGGCGCAAGGCTGACATAGGCAGACTCCACCCCCGAAAGTATGATATGCACATCGGGCATCTCCGCCAGCATATCTATCAGCATATGCACATCCTCTTCGGGAATGGTCTCGCAGTGCAGCATGCTGCCGCGCTCGCAGACTATCCCGCCGTTTTCGGCAATGAAGAACATATCATCCGACGAGCCGATATCATCGAAAAGCTTTTTCACGCTCTGATATTGTCTGCCGCTTGCCGCAGCGAACCTCACTCCGAGAGCGTTCATTTTCCGAATGATATCCGCCGTATCCGCGGGCATATTATGACTGCTGTCAAGGAGCGTGCCGTCCATATCCGCCGCCACGAGCTTCACCATTGAAGTTTTAATAACTATCGCCCCTTACTGTCTGATATAAATGCCCTGCGACTCTATGAAATCCTCCATATCGTCCTTTGCATAATCCATCCACTGCTTATCGTCGGGGATAAGGTTATGTTCGCTGCCATTTGTTTCGGCAATTGGCTTGTTTTCTTCCTCATAGTTTTTTTCACACATATCAGTCACCTCCGATGATCATACTCTTATTATACCATATCCGCAGAGAATATGCAAGACAATTTGTCAAAAAATGCAGAAAGCCGCCGTCAATGATCTGACAGCGGCTTTGCTTGACTTAAATAAATCTTACTTATTGGAAAGCTCGTTGATAGCATCGTTGAGCTTTGCCGAATCGTAATCCTTGGGAACAAGGATATATACGTTTCCGTAGGTCTCGTCCTTGAAGGAGATGACCTGATCGGTCTCGGTGTGCTTCTTGGTTGAAGGATTTACAGAGTACGCGGTATAATACTCAAATACGCCCGTATCCGAATATACCGTATCGTTCTTCTTAAGAGCGTCATAGTTCTGGGGAACGATCATGTACTTATAAACTCCCTGCGCCTCGTTTTTCCATCTGATTATCTCGTCGGAATCCTGTATCTTTGAAGGAAGTGAAGTCGATACATTGTAATATACTCCGCTGCTGTTGACGTCCTCGTTTACCAGCGAGTTGTAGAAATCCTCGCTGTAGCCTGCGGGAAGGAGCATATATCTTGTTTCAGCCTTGCCGTCAATGACCTTCTTCCACGATTTTACGACATCGGTGGACATGCTGCCCTCGGGCTTTTCGGTATATACGGTATAGTAGCTGTAGCTTCCGGTGTACTTAGACACCGCGGTATCCCTCTTGGCAGCGTCGTAGTTTGCAGGCAGGAGAATGTACAGAGTCTTATAGCCGGAGAAGAACTTATAGACTGTATCGCCTTCCGCAATCTTTTTGGGCTCAGTCTCGCTGACTGCGTAGTAGGTGTTGTTGGAAGCCATATCGTCCTCCATTATCTGAGTCAGACGGCTCTCGCTGTAGCCTGTGGGAAGAAGGATGTATCTTGTATACAGAACTCCGTCCACGGAAGCTTGCCACGACTTGACGATATCTGTCGTTGACTGAGGAGTGGGAGAAACGTTGTAAATTATCCAGTAGGTGTAATTGCCGGTATACTGCGAGGTGATGGTGTTGTAGCGGACCGTATCATAGCTTGCGGGGAGAAGCACGAATCTTGTAACGGACTGTCCGCTGATAGTCACCTTAAACGAAGAGATGATATCGGTTGAAGCGACCTTCACGGGAGATTCCTCATAAACGGCGTAATACTGTGCCTTGCCTGTTTCCTTGGCAAATACGGAGTTTGCATGAGCTATATCGTAGCCTGCGGGAACGAGCATATACTTGGTAGATGTGCCGTCTGTCCACTGCAGAATGGTATCTGTCGTAAGCTTTTTCACTGGAGTCGTTTCCGATACGTCGTAGTATCCGTCGGAGGAAACCGTTACCTTAACAGTCTTTTTAAGAGATGTATTATCCGAAGCGGATACCGTAAGAGTAGCGGTGCCGTTCTTTACGCCTGTAACGGTAACTGTGCCGTAGCCGTTGGTGCCCCACTTAGGCGTGCTTACTGTAGCCACGGAAGTATCCGACGATGTGACGGATATCTTAGCCGTATTGTCCGAATAGATGCTGAAATCGGCAGTTTTGCCCTTGCTTACGGAAAGGGAGGTCTGATCCACAAGGATAGTGGATGTCTTGCCGCCGTCCTCGTCCTCGTCGATCTCCTGTTCCACAGCGTTTACGTTAACGGTAACATACTTGTATATCTCGGTATATTTTGACATCATCACCTTAATTCTTGTAGTGCCTGCGCTGACGCCTGTGATGTTAAGACCGATCTTGTCGCCGTTCCACGGGCTTACCCAGCTGCCCTTAGCGATGGTCTTGTCGCCCTGAACGAGCTTCAGGCTGTGGGAGCCCTTTGCTGTTACGGAGATAAGCTCGCTGCTGCCCTCGTCCACGTTAACGGTAGACTGGGAAAGAGTAAGCTTTCCGTTTACGACAGTGACCTTGCAGCGTGCGGAGCTGCTGCCTACCTTTGCAGTGATATAGCAGCTTCCCGCGCTCTTGGCGTATACCTTGCCCGCCGATGAAACGGTAGCCACCTTCTTGTCAGAGGTAGACCATGTCACCTTGCTTGAGCCCGAGTAATTGGATTTTAGCGTAACATAGTAGCCCTTTGTAACGCTGACCGAGCTGTAATTGAGCTTAAATGTCGCCGCAAAAGCGCTGAGCGGACAGAGCATCATAAGCATAACAGCAGACAGAAGAGTACACAGCACGCTCTTCAATGCTTTGTGTTTCATAGAATATGTCCTCCCTTTGTTCACGAAGATGATATCTCCGTTTTATTTTTCTTTATGGAATTATCCACTTAAACTCAGTATATCACGTTATCCCGCCATTTTCAATAGCAAACAGGCAATATTTCGGTAACAGAATGATTACACTTGACTCATTCCGCAAAAAAACAGTCATACCACCGAAATGATATGACCATGTCTTACAGTAGATGTATACTATTTATAATATCTTCCGGTCTGTCAGCCTTCATAAGACCCGACATTATGCAGACGCCGCTTGCCCCTGCGGATATGACCTGCGGTGCATTTTCCGGAGTGATACCGCCGATGGCGTAAACGGGGATACTGACCGAAGCGCATACCTCCGACAGGAAGGCTGTCCCCCTCGGAGGAAGCCCCTTTTTGCAGTCGGTGGGAAAGATATGCCCTGCTGTGACATAAACCGCGCCCAGCTTTTCCGCGGTGAGTGCTTCCTCCGGGGAATGGACCGATACGCCGATATCATATTCGCTGCGGATATCCTCTCCAAGCCCGGTGAAAGCCCTATAGGACAGATGAACGTTCTTTGTTCCTATAGCACGGGCTGCCGGCAAATACGTATGAACAGACAGCAAAACGCCGTATTTTCCGCAGATACGGGCAGCTTTTCCGGCAAGGGAGATATACTCCTCCTCGGAAAGCTGCTTTTCGCGGAGGATGATCCTGTCCGCTCCCGCCGCAGCTATCTTTTCAAGCTGTGCGAGGAAATCTCCCGAAACGGCAGAGCTTTGCGTTACGCATACCGCCTCACACATAGATATACTCGCTCATAACGGGCTGGAGCCCCATATCTGTGATAGCTGAGAATATCTCGTCCACGGAACGGGGATCGGATATCTCAAACTGTTCATCGCCCTTGTCCTCGGCGTCACTGTGACCGCCTATGCCGACGTTTACGCCGGCGGATATCTTTGTAGCCGCTATCTTGATGATATTGTCCCTGAAGCGGCTGCATTCGCGGGTGGAGATGGTTATGCCGGCATAGGGCAGGAATATGCGGTATGCGCAGACTATCTGCAGAAGCTGACGCTCGTGGACATCACGGGGATTTATTTTGCTGTTTGCGATGGTGGGGCGCAGTCTGGGACAGCTTACCGCTATCTCCGCATGAGGATATTTCTTCTGCAGCAGATGCGCATGAAGTCCCGTTGCAAAGGCGTCGGTGCGGAAATCGTCCAGACCGAGCAGCGCGCCGAAGCCCACTCCTCTCATGCCGCCCATTATGGCTCTTTCCTGAGCGTTTACTCTGTAGGGGAATATCCTCTTGCAGCCCGCAAGATGGAGCTTCTCGTACTTGTCGGAGTTGTATGTCTCCTGAAAAACGGTGACAAAATCCGCGCCGCATTCGTGTAGATACTTATACTCGTCCGAATTTACGGGATATATTTCCAGTCCCACTATCTTGAAATATTTCCGGGCAATCCTGCATGCCTCACCGATATACTCCACATCGGAGTATACGCGGGTCTCGCCCGTCAGGATAAGCACCTCCTGCAGACCGGTCTTTGCTATTTCGGACATTTCCTTCTCTATCTCTTCATAGTTCAGCTTTGCGCGGTGGATCTGATTTTTGCAATTAAATCCGCAGTAAACGCACTGATTCTCACAGTAATTGGAAATATACAGCGGCGTGAACATATACACCGAGTTCCCGAAGTGCTTGAAACGCTCGTTCATCGCCTTTTGGGCTATCTCCTCGAGAAAGTCCTCCGCAGCGGGAGAAAGCAGTGCCTTATAATGCTCGGGAGTGCATACATCGGATTCGAGGGCAGCCCTTACATCGTCTGCGGTATATGCGGACGGGTCGTACTCCTTCATGGCGGAGATGACCTTGTCCTGTATCTCCGAGCCGATGTTCTCCATTCCGGGGAGATATTCCATATGATTGATCCTTTCGGTCATAGCTGTTCCCCCTTAATCATGGATAAAGCCCGTCAGCGGAGAGGACGCGCTGGCTGTATCACGGACTCTTCCGGGCTTTGAAAGATATGCTGTTCTTCCCGCTTCGATCGCTTTTCTGAAAGCTTCCGCCATGGCGGGGATATCTCCCGCAGAGGCTATGGCAGTGTTCGCCATAACAGCCGCCGCACCCATTTCCATAGCCTCGCATGCCTGCGAGGGTCTGCCTATGCCTGCGTCAACGATTATGGGCAGGTCGATCTCGTCGATAAGTATCTGAATGAAATCCTTGGTGCTAAGTCCCTTGTTCGTGCCGATAGGCGCCGCAAGAGGCATAACTGCCGCAGCTCCCGCATTTACAAGGTCGCGGGCAGCGTTTAGATCGGGATACATATAGGGCAGCACGACGAAGCCCTCCTTTGCCAGTATCTCGGTAGCCTTAACGGTCTCGTAATTGTCGGGGAGAAGATATTTTGAATCGCGGACGACTTCTATCTTGACGAAATCTCCGCAGCCAAGCTCACGGGAAAGACGTGCGATGCGCACAGCCTCGTCGGCGTTTCTTGCGCCGGAGGTGTTGGGGAGCAGAGTCACTCCCTCGGGGATATAATCGAGGATATTGGCAGCTCCTCCGCTGTTTGCGCGGCGGAGAGCAAGGGTGATGATCTGAGCACCTGCATTTTCCACAGCCGCCTTGATGAGTTCAAGAGAATATTTTCCCGAACCGAGGATAAAGCGGGAGTCAAATTCATGACCGCCCAGCACAAGCTTATCATTATTATTCATAGCAATAGTCCTTTCGTTATTATTCGGGGCAGGATCAGCCGCCGCCCATAAATTCCACTATCTCCACGTTATCGGCGGAAGAAAGAATGGTCTTGTCATAGTCCTCCTTGGGGAGGATAGTTTCGTTGTACTCCACGGCTATCCTGCCGCTTACGTAGCCTGCCGAGGCGATGTAGTCCGAAACGCTCATGCCGTCGGCTTCGGTGACGGTTTTTCCGTTGATCTTTGCCATATGATACCTCCATTAAAAGCAAAAAGGCGCAGGAAAGCAGACACCCGCGGTGGTGTCCCCCTCCATGCGCCGATGGGATCAAATCTATGAAATTTATTATACCACACAAAGTCCGATTTGTCAAGCACTGCCGCGAAGATTTTTCAAAACAGTCCGAAAGGTTGAAATCGTTTAATAACGCACAAAATAAATGTCACATTTTCGTCGATTTATCTATTGAATTGCCTTACATAATATGTTATACTTTTTATATATAATTCGGGACAGCTGTGCCGTGCGGCTGTCCGGGGATATATTACTAATTATTTATTGGAGGATTGATAAACAATGAAGCTGAAAAAGATTCTTGCGTCTTTGACAGCAGCAGCTCTGGCGGTTTCCGTTGTGGCATTTTCGCCTGCGGTTAGTCAGAATTTGGAAGTCAGTGCAGAAGGCGAAATAACACTTTTTTCTGAAGGTGCTATCCCTGACGGAAAATCAGCAGTTATTACTCTTGACTGCTCAACAGAATTACAGTACGATTGGGAATATATGTATTCTTCATGGGATATAATCGTAAAAACTTGGAGCAATGAGGATGTATCTGGCGACTGGACAAAAATGGGCGTAGGTGGCTCAAATCAGGCACAGTATTATACCGAAGAATACATTACATACACAGGTAAGGAAATTATTGACGGTACTCTTACTGCTAACTTTTATGTACAGCCAAAAGACGTATTTGAAGTTTTATACGTACCCAACGAAAATTATGATGTTACTATCAAGACTGTAAAAGTATATGACGAAGCAGATGGAAAAGGCAATGTATTATACACTTGGACAAATCCTGATTTAGACACAACTGTTTACTCTGAAAAATCATACACAGCAACTTCTATTGAAGGCGACGGCAAAAACGTGTTTAAATTTGAGGGCACATGGAACAGTGACAATGTTTCCGGTCCAAAGGCTTCCCTTGAATTTAACGTTACCTCAACAGACGGCATGGGATTCAATCTTGAAACAATTGACGGAAAATCAATTGCTGCAAATGTTTGGGTAAACAGCGGCAGCACATATACTATTGCCCTTTCTGAAATTCCCAGCTGTGACGGAATCGTATTTACTACATGGGGCAACGGCAGTGTTGAAGGAAGCAGCTACACTGTAACAGGTATCACCGTCAAGAATGACTCTACAAAGGATGCAGTTTATACACTTCCCTCCTCCGGCGAAGAGGAAGAAGAAGAGATTCCCGACGATGAGGAAGAAGAGATCATCGAAGACGATAAAGGCGAGTCCGACGTTGAGATCAAAAACAACACCGATGTTGAAGTATCTTACGACACAGCTACCGTTCTGAACGCTGTTCTCACAGCAGACGATCTTCAGGCTATCGCTGACGGCAAGTCCGTTGAGGTCGTTTTAAACATCAAGGGTAAATCCTCCGTTTCCGATGAGGATAAGGCTTCTGCAGCTACTCTGATCATAGCAAGTCAGACTATCGAGCAGTATCTCGATATCACTCTCACAAAGTCTGTAGACGGCGTTTCGACCGCTCTGACTGAGACTGCAGGTCTTGTTCCCATTACTGTTACTATTCCCGGATACACCGACAGCAAGCGCTATTTCGTTATCCGCGTTCATGACGGCGCTCCTATGTATCTTGAGTCCACCGTCAACAACGGCAAGATAACATTCTACAGCGACAGATTCTCTGCATTTGTACTCGTTTCCGAGCCTAACGGTTCAGAGTCCGCAGACGGCACTATCTGGACAGGTTCTGCAAATCAGGGCATCAGCTGGGAATGGAATCCCGTTCAGGTCGAGGCTGACAAGTGCAGCTTCAGCGCAGGCGATAAGCTTATCATCAACTTTAATGTCAACAATGAAGCAGATTATCACCAGCTTAAGGTAATGGACGGAGATTACAACGTTCTCTCTTCCATTAATGCCAGCGAGTGGGGCACGGTAGATGTTTCATCTTCTCCTCTCACTGTCACTCTCAATGCAAGCGACGCAGCTAAGATCAATGCAAGCGGTCTCACAATCACAGGCTATGACGTTACTATCACAAGCGTTGCTGCTTCGGTATCGGCTTCCGAACCCGAGGAAAAGCCCGCAGAGCCCGAAACCCCCGCTGTAAATTATTACACTATCTCCACCGATAAGTACACTTCCGTAAGCACAGTGTCTGCTCCGGAAGGCGCTGTTATCAGCGTTGACCCCACTGCTGGATTCACGGCAAATGTCTATGCAGGCGGCAAGCTTATCGCTTCTGTTACATACGGCGGCACATTTGTAATGCCCGCTTCCAACGTAACTATCACTTCCGTTCTCAACGGAGATTACGGCCTTATGCTCAACGCTAAGCCTGTTTCCTACATCTACGCATACGACTCGAACATGAACAAGATCACCGTCGCAAGCAGCCGCAAGAGCAAGTCCGACGTTCAGATCACAGTTAAGCTCGGCACTAAGTATGCAGGCAAAACAGTAACTCTTTACAGCGGCAGAAAGAATACCTCCGACAAGATCACCTCTGCAGAGGCTGATTCCAACGGTAACGTAACATTTACCGTTGAGCTCGGCGAGAACTATACCGCAGTTGTTGAGTAATTGCTCATCTGCTTGAATTTTTCCGCACGGAATACTCTTCCGTGCGGTTTTTTTATCCATATCAAAATCCACAAATCGGCTGTTAATTTCCTGTTGAAATATGTCGCACGCTCCAAAAAAATACAGCTAACAAAAAAGTCAAAAAAATCTATTTACTTATTCTTTTCATTTGTGTTATAATAATAGCGTATGTTAAGGATAGTTTAAGTTACAGTTCCGCAATGTGCAGGAAAGGAAATTATTATGACAAGTGTGGATTATGCCATTACCGCCATTAAGGCTCTGGGCGGAGTTGCGCTGTTTATTTACGGCATGCAGATTCTCGGCAGAAGTCTCGAAAAGGCTTCCGGCGGTCAGATGGAAAAGGTTCTTCGCAAGCTTACCGGAAATGTTTTTAAAAGCGTTCTGCTGGGCGCTCTCGTCACTGCGGCGATACAGTCCTCCGGCGCTACTACAGTTATCGTTGTCGGACTCGTTAATGCCGGCATTATGAGCCTCGGCTCCGCTGTGGGCGTTATCATGGGCGCAAATATCGGTACTACTATTACAGGTCAGATACTCCGTCTCGCCGAGCTTGAGGGCACGGGCGCAGGCTCTTTCATGGATTTCCTCGATACCAAGGTGCTGGCTCCCATATTCTGCGTTGCGGGTCTGATAATTCTTATGACCACCAAGAAAAACAGCATAAAAAATACCGGCGAGATACTTCTCGGCGTGGGCGTGCTCTTCACAGGTATGAACTCCCTGACCGAGGCGGTAAAGCCACTCTCCGAGCTGGAGGGCTTCACTACTCTGTTTGAGACCCTTTCAAACCCCGTGCTGGGTATCCTTGCGGGAATAGCTGTCACCGTGCTCTGCCAGAGCTCATCGGTGGCAATCGGTATTTTACAGGCAATTTCTCTTAACGGCTATCTGCCATTTTCGTCGGCTTTCCCCATTATCATGGGGACCAACATCGGCACCTGCGTAACCCCCCTGCTCTCTGCTGTGGGCGCGGGAAAAAATGCTAAAAGAGCAGCTGTCGTTCACATCTATTTCAATATCATCGGCACCATTCTTTTCATGGTGGGAATGTACGCTTTGCAGTACACGATAACTCTCCCGTTCTGGGGTGCGGAAATGACTATGGGAAGCATCGCAAATTTCCATACGCTCTTTAATGTTGTAGTAACTGCGGTGTTTATCCCTCTTCACGGAGTGCTGGAAAAGCTTGCCGTCATCACCATAAAGGACGATCCCGACAAAAACGGCGAGGAAGAGCCCGTTGTCCCCGTACTGGACGAGCGTCTGCTCAAATCCCCCTCTCTGGCGATACAGCTCGCTCTCAGCACAGCCGTTACTATGGGACAGTCTGCCCTCTATAATTTCAAGGGCATGCGCAGACTTTTCACCGAATATGATGAAAAAAGCGTGGCTAAACTGCGCTCCTGCGAGGAATCCATCGACCGCATGGAGGATAACCTCAACAACTATCTGGTAAAGCTCACCCACTGCGAGCTGACCGATTACGAAAACCGCCGCGTTACGCTGCTGCTGCATCTGACCTCCGAGTTCGAGCGTATCGGCGACTATACCATGAACCTTATCGAAAGCGCCGAACAGCTTGACAGGCTTCGTCAGAACGGCGAGCCCGACCTGTCCGACGAGGCTATAAAGGATTTCAATATCATCTCCGACGCAGTTGAGGAGATAATCTCCATGGCGGTACAATGCACCGAAAACGACGATATCGTCACCGCTGTGAAGATAGAGCCCCTTGAAGAGGTCATTGATTATCTTAACGAGACCCTTAAGGCTAAGCACATCGAACGTCTGAAAAACGGCATCTGCGTTGTGGAAAGCGGCATCAACTTCATGGACCTGCTGGTAAATCTGGAAAGGATTTCCGACCACTGCTCAAATGTGGCTGTGTATATCCTCGGATCCCAGAAGGACGAAAGCATCGTCATCAACCGCCACGAATACATCGCAGAAGTCCACAAGGGCAACGGCATCCAGTATACCGAGCTTTACAAGGATTATATGAGAAAATATGCCGTACAGCAATAACAAAACAAAAAATCTGCCGTGCACAGCGCACGGCAGATTTTTTTATCTTGTAAGTATGCTCCGCATAGTGAACGGCTCGGAAAAAGTACTCGCATTATCGATCAATGATTTAACTGTCCGAACAGGTCCCCATGGAATACCCCACCAGCCGCCAAAAAGCGTGATCAACATCACAAGTGCAAATATCACCTTATCATCGGCGTGATGTATGGCTGTTCCTCGGGTCAGCGTCACAGTAAATATAGATACACACCAGCTGTATTCTACAAGCCTTGTATTAATGGTGTAGATCCTTCCCTCGAATTCACATTCCTCTCCGCACAGCAGCCTTCTGCTGTTTGCAGCGCAGAAATGATCAAAACGCTCCGAACGCTTTATCTCAACCTCCCTGAGAACAGCACTCCCTATCCATGCTGCCAGAATTAGCAATATGATCAACAATCCCATTTTATACCCCCACAATTCAGACTATTTCAGATGATCTCTCAGTTTTTCCAAAGCCTTTGCGCGGTGACTTACTCTGTTTTTCTCTTCGGCGGAAAGCTCAGCAAAGGTCTTGTCCCCGAACAGGAATATGGGATCATAGCCAAAGCCGTTTTCTCCCCGTTTTTCATAGCCTATCCTTCCGTGACATTCTCCGCGGAAGAAATGGGCCTCTCCCTTTTCATCCATATAGCATATGGCACATACAAAGCTTGCTCCCCGCTTTTCATCGGGCACGCCCTCAAGCTCGGACAGCAGCTTCGCACAGCGTTTGCCTTCCTCGGCGTATCGTGCGGAATATATCCCCGGCGCACCGTTCAGATAGTCTACGGTAAGACCGCTGTCGTCGGCGATAACGGGCACATGCAGCATATCATATATCGCCCTTGCCTTTATCTCGGCGTTTTCCTCAAAGGTGGAGCCGTTTTCCTCTACATCTGTCTCCGCTCCCGCTTCCTTTTCGGAAAGGACTTCATAACCCAGCGGCTCCAGAATCTCCCGTATCTCGCGGAGCTTATTCTTATTTCCGCTGGCAAGCACTATCTTCATTACTTGTTGTCCTCCTTGTTTTTCTTGCCGAAGGTTATCTCCTTAAAGAGGAAGCCGAATTTTCCGTTTCGGATATCCTTCTTCTGCTCTTCGGGCTCTTCCTCGGCAGCAAACTCGGACTGCTCATCGGGAACTTCTTCGGGTACTTCTTCGGGTCCCACGGTCACAGCTTCTTCCGCCGCAGCCTCCTCCTCGATGACAGGCTCTTCATCAGCATCGTCTGAAGCAGGAGCTTCTTCTGTGAGGACTTCCTCGGCAGCAGGCTCTTCATCAGCTTCATTTTCGGGGAGTTCATCGACAGCTTCCGCATTTTCATCTTCGGACAGTTCCTCCTCGGACATATCGGTAAGGCGTTCATAATTGCCCTCGAAATCGGTCTCGGTCATAAACAGCGCTTCAGCAAAATCATGAGCGTTGAATTCCTGCAGATCGTCTATCTTCTCGCCCACTCCCACAAGCTTTACGGGAATGCCCAGCTCACGGTGAATGGAAATGACGATGCCGCCCTTTGCGGTGCCGTCCAGCTTTGTCAGGACGATACCCGTGATATCAGCGGTCTCGCTGAAAAGCTTCGCCTGATTTACGGCGTTCTGTCCCGTGGTCGCGTCAAGGACAAGCAGCGTTTCTATGCTGCAGCCCTCCGCCTGCTGGTAGCAGATACGGGTTATCTTTTTCAGCTCCTCCATGAGATTTTTCTTGTTATGGAGACGTCCCGCGGTATCGCAGATGACAACGTCCGCACCTCTCGCCTTTGCGGCAGTGACTGCGTCAAAGACTACCGAAGCGGGGTCGGAGCCTTCGCTGTGCTTGACGAGCTCAGCTCCTGCGCGCTCCGTCCAGACCTCAAGCTGCTCTATGGCAGCGGCGCGGAAGGTATCCGCAGCGGCGATGACCACCTTTTTGCCGTCGTTTACGAGCTTTGCGGCAAGCTTTCCGATAGTAGTGGTCTTGCCTGCGCCGTTTACTCCGATAACAAGGATGACCGACGGCTTGGTGGACAGATCCAGCTTCTTGTCCTCGCCCAGCATTTCGGCGATTATATCCTTAAGCGCAGTGCGGATCTGATCTGCGTCGGAGATGCCCTCCGACTTCACTCTGTCACGGAGCGCGGAACAGATATCCTCGGAGGTCTGTACTCCGATATCGCACATAATAAGAGTCTCTTCAAGCTCCTCGAAGAAATCCTCATCAATTTTCACCGTACTGTTCAGCAGACGGTTTATCCCGCCCATAATGGAATCTCTTGTCTTTTTGATCCCCTCGGCTATCTTATTAAAAAAGCCCATAACAGCCTCCATATCTAAAGAACAGGGTTCTTTTCAATTACATTATTCCAAAATAATTATACATCAAGTATCGACGATTGTCAATACTATTATTGACTATTTGACCATTTAGTGGTATAATAGATGCAGTTAACAGTTTTCATGCACTTTCAATAAACAAAAGCTGCAGCTTATATAGTTTTTCAGCTGTTAACTATTATACAGGAGGAACAACCGATATGCTTACAGGAAAAACCGTGCTTCTCGGCGTTACGGGGAGCATCGCTGCTTATAAAATACCAAATCTTGCGAGAATGTTAAAAAAGCTGGGCTGCAATGTCCATGTGCTGATGACTCCCAATGCAGAGAATTTCATCACTGCCGTGACCTTTGAGACCCTTACGGGCAACAAATGCCTTATTGATACGTTCGACAGGAATTTTCAGTATTCCGTGGAGCATGTGGCTCTTGCCAAGCAGGCGGACCTCGTGATGATAGCTCCCGCCAGCGCAAATGTTATCGGGAAGATAGCAAACGGCATCGCAGACGATATGCTCACCACCACCGTGATGGCATGCCCCTGCCCGAAGTTGATCTCCCCTGCAATGAACCACAATATGTACCACAATCCCATAGTGCAGGACAATATCGAAAAGCTGCGCCGCTTCGGGTATATCATCGCAGAGCCCGATAAGGGCATGCTTGCCAACGGAGATATCGGCGACGGAAAAATGCCCTCTGAACAGGTGCTTTTAGACCATATCCTCCGCGTGATCGCCCTCGAAAAGGATATGTCGGGGAAAAAGGTACTCGTCACCGCAGGAGCTACCTGCGAGGCTGTCGATCCCGTCAGATACATCACCAATCATTCCAGCGGGAAAATGGGCTGTGCTCTTGCAAGGAACGCCATGCTCCGCGGCGCTGAGGTCACTCTCGTATGCGGCAAAATGGAGGTGGCTCCGCCGCCCTTTGTGAAGGTCGTGCCCGTCGCCTCGGCGGAGGATATGTTCAATGCTGTGACAAGCATCTCCGATGATATGGATATCATCGTAAAGGCGGCGGCTGTGGCGGATTATCGTCCGAAAAACGTGGGCACCGAAAAGACTAAAAAATCCGACGGAGATATGTTCATAGAGCTTGAACGGACTCGGGATATCCTCGGATATCTGGGACAGCACCGCCGCGGCGGACAGTTCCTCTGCGGTTTTTCCATGGAAACGCAGAATGTCCTTGAAAACAGCAGGAAAAAGCTTTCCGCAAAGAATATCAACATGATATGCGCAAATTCTCTCAAGACCGAGGGCGCGGGCTTCAAGTCCGATACAAACGTTATCACCGTGATAACAAATGAGGGAGAATATCCTCTCGAAATGATGAGCAAGGACGAAGCCGCAGGAAAGATATTCGATATGATACTGGATATGACTAAGGAGGACTGACCATGAAGGAAACGATCCTCAGAAACGAGATGCCTGCCGACTATGCCGAGGTGGAAAGTCTCATCCGTGAAGCATTCTGGGACCTGAACTGCCCCGGCTGCAGCGAGCATTATCTCGCACACATCCTGCGAGGGCATGAGGACTTTATCACTGAACTTGACCTCGTCGCAGAAGCCGACGGAAAGATAGTCGGAAATATCATGTATACAAAGTCAAAACTGGTCGATGAAAACGGCACGGAAAAGGATATCCTGACCTTCGGACCGCTGGCAGTCCTGCCCGGATATCAGCGTAAGGGCATCGGAAAAATGCTCCTTGAGCATTCATTTGAAATTGCTGCGGATATGGGCTATGATGTCATCGTCATATTCGGAAGTCCTGCAAATTACGTATGCAGGGGCTTCAAAAGCAGCCACAGATATAACGTCTGCCTTGACAATGACTATTTCCCCACCGCCATGCTCGTAAAAGAGCTGAAGGAGGGTGCGCTGGACGGCAGAAAATACATCTTCCGCGAAAGTCCCGCGTACAATTTCGACCCTGCAGAAGCGGAGGAGTTTGACAAAAACTTCCCTCCAAAGGAGAAAAATATCCTCCCCTGTCAGGAGGAATTCTACATCTACAGCCACTCGTCCGTACATGAATAGGTGATCTTATGCCCACATATTTTAACATTTCCGTACAGATACTGCGCAGTGATATTTACGGGTCGGTCATCGGCGATTTTTATGCCGCTCTCGGGAATTCGGGAATGAAGTTCATATCGGGCTTCCGGGGCTGCGAGGACAATTCATTTAATGAGATCATCGGGTGGAATCAGTCTAAGCTGGAACAGGATTTTAAACTCGGATATACGGAAGATCATCTTAACGATTACAGGCAGGTACTGTTCGAGTTCGGAGACTTCTCCCCCGTCCGCGTTTTTATAATGAATAACTATCCCGAGCAGGACACCTTCTCCTTTGAGCTTCTGATACCCGAAGCCGACGTCATCAGCTGCGGATATCCGCTGAGATTCAGGGCGGACAGGATATATCCGCTTATCGGCGCAGCTGAGCTGATATGGCAGCTGCCCTTTGTGCAGACGATACAGACCGGCACCGAAGCGGACAGTGCGGCTGTCGGTATATCAGCTTTGAAAAACGGGAAATGCGCTCCCCATATATCTCCCTTTGCGATTACCGGGGAGCTGCTCGGCTCTGTGAGTCCGGATATCACTGCCGAGGAATTGTCGGGGCGAAAAGGATACCTACTTTTAAACGAAAAGGAGCTATGATATGGACAACATCACCAGAAGAGACAACGAGCTGCCTTACAAGGGCGACGAAGCCTGCTATAAGCAGATGATAGAGACCCGCAGGAAAATCTACGAATACAACAACACATTTGAGCCAGAAAGACTTTCCGAACAGCTGAAAAATATCCTCGGAAAATACGGTGAAAACTGCACGATACTGCCGCCCTTTCACTGCGATTACGGCTTCAACATTTCCGTGGGTGAGAATTTCTTCGCAAATTACGACCTGACCATACTTGACGTGGGAAAGGTCAATATCGGTGAAAATGTCATGATGGGTCCCGGAGTATCCATATACACCGCAGGTCATCCCGTACATTACGAAGCGCGGAACACCATGTACGAATACGGCATCGCCGTAACTATCGGTGACAACTGCTGGATAGGCGGAAAAGCCGTTATCTGTCCCGGAGTGACTATAGGCAGCGGCTCGGTCATCGGCGCGGGGAGCGTTGTCACGAAGGATATCCCCGACAACGTCATAGCTGCGGGAAATCCCTGCCGCGTTATCCGCAGCATAACCGACGAGGACAAAAGGTATTATTTCCGTGACAGAGAGTTTGATGATGAGGCTATGAGGGAGGTCTTCGGAAATAAGTGAGCATTATCCGCTCGTCACTGTGCCGCCCGAAGCAGCTTTTTCAGTTTTTCACGGAAACTTCGTTACTGTCTGAAAATTCATAACTGCCCGTATTCCCCGAGGAATACGGGCAGTTTTTCCGATAATTTCCGACTGCTGCGCTTTCCCGTATAAAATGGAATAATGCGGATAAAATATACCGAAAGATGTATTGATCGGGAGGTATATCAGCATGAAAATTATTCAGGGAAAAGGCGTGTACGGCGCGGTGGCTGTGGGGAAGATATCCTTTTACAAGCGCTCCGACGCTATGGTCGTCCGCGAAAAGACTGACGACCCCCAACAGGAAAAGCTCCGCTTTGAAAAGGCTAAGGAACTCTCTCTGTCCCAGCTTGAGGAGCTCTACGAAAAGGCTTTGAAGGAAGTGGGCGAGACCAACGCTCAGATATTTGAGATACACAAGATGATGACCGAGGACGATGACTACAACGAATCTGTGCAGAACATCATCGAAAGCCAGCAGGTGAACGCAGAGTATGCCGTGGCGGTGACGGCGGACAATTTCGCTCAGATATTCTCCACCATGGACGACGAGTACATGAAGGCCCGCGCCGCCGACGTAAAGGACATCTCCAACAGGATAATTTCCAATCTGACGGGACAGGGCGACACTGCCGCCGATACAGACGGGAAATTTATCATCTGCGCCGACGACCTGACTCCCAGCGAAACAGTCACCCTCGACAAGGATAAGGTGCTTGCCTTCGTCACGAAGTACGGCTCTTCAAATTCTCATACGGCGATACTTGCCCGCTCCATGAATATCCCCGCCATAATCGGCGCGGGCGAGGAATTATCCGCCGGCCTCGACGGAAAAAGCGCCGCAGTTGACGGTTTTACAGGTAAACTCTACATCGAACCCGACGAGAAAACACTCGCTGTGCTCACCGAGAAGCAGGAATCCGAAAAGCGCAAAAAAGCTCTTCTGCAGGAGCTCAAGGGCAAGGAAAACATCACCCTCGACGGCACGCGGATAAATATCTTTGCCAATATCGGCGGTCCCCGCGACATCGGCGCAGTGCTGCTCAACGACGCGGAGGGCATAGGACTCTTCCGCAGCGAGTTCCTCTATCTGGAAAGCGAGGACTTCCCCACCGAGCAGGTGCAGTTCGCCGCATACAAAAAGGTCCTCGAAAGCATGGCGGGGAAAAAGGTCATCATCCGCACCATGGACATCGGCGCAGACAAGCAGATAGATTATTTCGGGCTGGACAAGGAGGACAATCCCGCGCTGGGGTACCGTGCCATAAGGATATGCCTTACCGAACAGGATATCTTCCGCACACAGCTGCGCGCACTGTTCAGAGCCTCCGTGTACGGCAGGCTGGGGATAATGTTCCCCATGATAACCTCGGTAGAGGAGGTGCGCAAAATAAAGAAGATACTTGAAGAGATCAAGTCCGAACTGACCGCCGAGGGGCTGAGATACTCCGACAATATCGAGATAGGCATCATGATAGAAACTCCTGCGGCGGCAGTCATCAGCGACAAGCTCGCTCCCGAGGTGGACTTTTTCAGCGTGGGCACCAACGACCTGACCCAGTACACCCTCGCCGTGGACAGGCAGAACCCAAAACTGGAGCCCTTCTGCAACACTCATCACGAGGCTATACTGCGGCTCATTGAATTTGCGGCACAGTCCGCTCACCGCTGCGGAAAATGGATAGGCATCTGCGGCGAACTGGGCGCGGACACCGACCTTACCGAAAAATGGCTGAGAATGGGCATCGACGAGCTTTCGGTCTCACCGTCCTTCGTGCTTGCGGTGCGAGACAAGGTTCGTAAGACAGACCTGAGAAAAACAGACAGCGAATAAGCACGCCAAAGGGCGCCCATGCAGCATGGGCGCCCTTTTCGGATGCATGTCAGTCTATGTATGCTATCTTGTCCTTATCAGGAGCATGAGGTGCTTTCCTGACGGCTTCATTTCCGAGAAGAACTGCAAGACCGAAGTCATAATTCTCGGGAAAAGCCAGCTTTTCTCTGAAATACTGTCCCTTTTCGCCCATGAACGCCACCTCGTTTATGGCGATGATATGGCTTGCCACGCCGAGAGACTGCGCCGCAATTACCGCAGACTGACAGGCAATGCCGCAGTCAAATTTTGCATAGGGGTTGTTCCTGTCATAGGGAATGACCAGCATACAGGGCGCATTGTAGAAAAGCTTTATCCCCTTTGATACCACCGCGTCGTAAAGTCCCTTATAAGTGGGCAGCTTTGACATCATCTCCAGAGTCTCCGCCTCCATTTCATTAATAAGAGATCTGTTGGTCACCATAACAATTTTCCATGGCTGTGCATTGGTGCCGCTGGGGGATTCTATCGCCGCCTGTGATATAGCTTCAAGCTTTTCTTTTTCGGGGAGCTCATCGGTGAATGCCATGCAGGACGAGCGTTCCTCCATCAGCTTTAATGTTTCATTGGTCATTTGTATGACCTCCTTTCCGATTTTTATATATTATATCACCGCAAAGCTGTAGCTTCAATGGCTACAATAAAAATCATTTGTAAAATATTTTTGCATTTGTGCGGAAAACATGATATAATGATGATGATATTATTAAACGAGGTGCAGCCATGAGGACCAACACACAATTCACCGTATCGGTACAGACGCTCATTCTTATAGCGATATCGGAGGGGAGACGGATAACCAGCGCCATGATAGCGGAAAGCACGGGCTGCAATCCTGTCATGGTGCGGCAGCTTTTCTCCAAGCTGAAGGAGGCGGGACTGCTGAACATTTCTGCGGGAAAGGGCACGACTACCCTTGCAAAAACACCCTCGGACATCACTCTATGGGATATCTTCGCAGCAGTCGAATGCGGCGAAGGACAGGAGCTTTTCGCCTTTCACCCGAACATATCGCAGACCTGCGGAGTGGGACATTATTTTGAAAATGTGCTGGGAGCACATCTTGACAACGCTGTCCTTGCAATGAAGGAAAGCCTTGAACAGGTAACTTTAGATAAGCTTATAGCCGAAATATCCGCCGCCGGAAAAAGCACATAATAATTCTGTTGATATGTATGAAATAATACTCATAAATTTGTACAAAATACCAAAAAATATAGAAAATGAAAAAATTTCCTTCTTTAAGTTGTTATATAAACAGAAACCTCAAAGAAAGGACTTTTTTACTATGAAACACAGAATTTTTTCAGCAATAACGGCTATATCGGTCTCGGCGGCGCTTTTCTGCGGAGGAACTCCCGTATACGCCGCGGAGGGCTCTTCGGGGACGTTATACATACAGTCCGACCCCGTGCCCGCGGCTGTCACAGAATATGCAAAGGATATGTTCGGGACTATATCCAAGTCGGATATGAAATACATGGGCTTATCCGACGAGGAAGCGAAAAATGCCGTGCTCGGCGCAGGCTTCCGCGCAAATCCTGTGGACGGCTACACAAACCTCGCAGTATGCTATCATTTCCCCGTGCTCAGCGGCGGAGATATCGCAGCGGTGCTCACTGTCAATATTGAGTACGACGGAGAGTACAGCTTTCAGTTCGGGCAGGATGCGTGGATATCGGCTCTCAACGATCTGAACACCGACTACACTATCCCCGCGGAGATATACGTTTCTCCCTATGCATATTATGCGGTGACCGATTCCTCGGCAGAAATGCTTTCCTACAGCTACGGAACAGACAAAGAAGACCTCGGCAGCGACATGGAAAAGGCTGTAAAAGACCACAAAAAAGCCGATAAGGACGATATCGTCCTCGCATACGGCGAGGATATCTCGGGCATTGCCGTAAGCACTCCCGCCGATCTTAAAAGCATGAAGTCCTACGGCGATTATGTGCTTGTCTGTGATATCGACATGTCCGATGTGACATGGCGGGGAATAAGCAGCTTCTCGGGCACTCTCGACGGAAACGGCCACGAGATATCGGGACTCATCTCGGAGCATTACGGACTTTTCTGCTCACTTAAATCGGGAGCGGAAATAAAGGACCTTAAGCTCACCGATGTGTATATCACCTCAAAATACACAAATATAGGCGCAGTTGCGGGCACTATCCTCAGCGGCGCAGACGTGACGATAGATAACTGCTTCGTCAGCGGAGTGGTAGCCTCCTGCCGCACTAAATTCGGTAAGAGCAGCACAAGCTATGCGGGCAGTATCGTCGGCATCAGCAATTCGTCCAAGGCGGTCATTTCGGACTGCTACAGCAATGCCGTCGTTGCTTCGGAAAAGTACATCGGCGGCATCGTCGGCGCAAACAAGGGCACTGTCACAAACTGCGGCTTCGGCGGTCAGACGGTATGCTCCTACAACGTTTTTGAACTTGCAGCGCGTAACGGCGAAAAGGACGACGCATACAGCTATCCCTATGCGGTGGGCGGCATCACCGGCACAAACAGCGGCAGGATAAGCAGCTGTCTGAACTTCTCCGACCGCATCGACACAGGAAATTATTACGGCGGAATAGTGGGCTATCAGCATAAAACGGGCAGCGTCACAAAATGCGTGAACAAGTCCGCAGTGCCTTATGACGATGAAATGACAGGCGGTCTTATCGCAGGCTATGCTTCAAAAAGCTCGGCTGTCACCGACAACTACTCCGTAAAACCCACAAATGCCACCGTATCCAACGACGTGGGCAAGGGAAAGACAAACTCGGTCTCCTATGCCGTTTCCGACAAGAATTTCGGCAAGCTGTCAGGCTTTAAGCGTCTCGGCACAGGCTGGAGCATTGTAAGCGGCATGCCCGTCCCCGACAGCATCGCGGAATATGTGACCTCGGAAAGACTGTACGAGATAAAGGGCGACAGCCTTGTGCGCACCTCGGTAAAGTACACTAAGCTTGAAAAGCCCTCCGATGACCGCATTGCCGCTCTCAAGAAGGATTTCGCCGCTTATAAATCGGGCGTATGGAAGGACCTTTCCGCCGATGATATGGCGATCATATGCTACTACGGCACCTATAACGGCTGCGAAGTCGTGATAATGTACCCCATGCTGGGCGCAATGACCGATGATATGCAGTACATAGAGGTCGGCGGATATACCATAACCGTGGGCAGCGGCAGCTTTGAGCTGCTTCTCCACAAGGGCAGCACATTCATCGGAATTGAAGAAGCATACGCGTCGGGATATCTCTCCGACGAGGATATCGCGGCAATAGCCTTCTACTCGGAGAATTACGAGTATCGGGCAGATATGTAAGCGGGGGTGACTGACATGAGGAATAAAAAGATCATTTCGTCAGTCCTCGGAGCGGCTATGGCTCTGACTGTGGGTACCGTTCCCGTCTGCGCCGACAGTACACGAAGCGGCGAAAGTACGGGGTATTATTACAATGACAATATCGAAGCTGTAGTATTCAATTCCTATGAGGATTTCGCCGAGTATTCGCTTGAAGCCTTTTCGGTATACTATGACGGACAGTTTATGAAGGATGCGGATTTCCTTTGCCTGCCATCAACGCTGACCGACCGCACTGAGGATATAAACAGCATTACAATTACTCCCACCTATTGCAGGACAGTCTTTGACATTGACGGAACTGAAATAGTCTCCTACAGCTACAAAGACGACTACAGATACAGCTATATAAAGGACTGCGGCTGGAAAAAGAACGTAAACGGTGCAGAGGTATATATGTATACTGATAGTAACGGTCAAGGAAGACTGTACTATTTCGAAGAAAACGGCAGATATTACGCTCTGTCAGTGGGCGCGGACTTCGGCGAGGCAGGCTGCTTTATGACAAAGGTCTTTATCGACGAGCATCTTTATGAAGAGGACGGAAAGCTGTACTGCATAAACGATGACGGCGAAAAGGAAAGCGGCTGGAAGACCATAAACGGACACAAATACTATTTCCGCAGAAGCGACTGCACTGCGGTCAAGGGCAAGGTATTCGCGATAGGCTCCACCGCGTACAAATTCACCGAAAACGGCGTATGCCTTGGGAAATTCTCCGGAAAAGTGAAGACCTCCGACGGCGCGGCATACTATGAAAACGGAAAGCTTGTAAGCGAATGATCTCTCAATAACAAAAAGTCTCCGCCGTGGAGTACGGCGGAGCTTTTTTTGATACTGTCCCTTGAAGAAAGAAAATTTTTAAAAATAAGTATAAATTATATAAGACTGTCAAAAATAGTTATGAACCGATAAAACATGTCCCGGGGCTGACGATCATTCTTGTTTTATAAATTCCTCCGTTTTTTATGTCAGCCGCATAGGGCAGGATTATTGGAAATAAAGCATAACTGTTACATGTAAAGGATGGTTGAAAATCTATGAGCAAATCTTTCTTCAAGATCGGAAAGCTTTCGGGTAAGGGCGCCGCTGCCGTGATCTGCTTCTGCCTTGCAGCCGTGGCGGCTGTGGGAGTCTATACCTATAACAAGTCCGAGCTTACCGAGGAAAAACAGCAGCTTATCGCTTCGGATGACGCCGCTTCTCCCGACGAGTTCATGAATGCGGACGCTGTTCAGAACGACGTGCCCATTCTCCCCGCCGAGGATATGATGCCCGACGAGACCGCAGACGTTGACAGCGATGAGATAGTTCCCACCGCCGAGGAGACCCCTGAAACTGCTCCCGAGGAGACAACATCTCCCTTTGAGGACGAAAAGGCTCTTGCAGAGGGAATAATCGTCCGTCCCTTAGACGGCGATATCATCTGCGCCTTCTCCAACGGCGAGCTTGTCAAGTCGGAGACCCTTGATGTCTGGAAAACTCATGACGGCATCGACATCGCAGGAGAGCTTGGCGAGCCAGTACGCGCTGCTGCGGCAGGCACTGTGCTGAACGTTTACGATGACCCGCTCTGGGGAAACTGCGTAGTTATCGAGCACAAGGGCGGCTATGAGAGCTATTATTTCGGTCTTTCCGATAATATTTCCGTCTGCGAGGGCGACGAAGTCAATGCAGGCAGCGAGATCGCCGAGGTGGGCAGCACCGCCGACTGCGAATCCGCCGAGGAAACACATCTTCATTTCGGACTGAAAAAGAACGGCAAGTGGATAGACCCCGCCGAAGCCCTTTCCGGACTTGGAAGCTGATATACCGATAATTATCCGATAAACCGATAAAAAAGGAGCTGCACGGGAAATGCAGCTCCGAATTTTTTTCCGCAGGTGTGTATATTATCAAGCAATGCAGTCTGTGCCCGAAATGCGGAAAAAGAAAAAGCCAATGTCGAGAGAAATCCGTCAACATTGACTTTTATGAATCAAATTATTGTATCCGATTCATATTTTGCTTTCTGGATATATTATATACCCTTTATTTACATAGTTCAATGTAATATCATAATATATTTTATGAATTTTCTTAAAATGATTCCTGCATTATCAGATGAGCGGGCCAAGTATGCGCAGCACTGCGTCGAATATGGAATGGCTGAATTTTCTGCTTTCGCGGCGCTTTACCTCGTGGGACTTTTCAAAGGTATCGAGGCAGTCCTGCTTCAGCTTCATTATGGCAGGGATCTCTCCGCCCTCGTTGGAAGCCATATACACTCCGCACTCGAAATGGAGATACAGGCTCCTGAAATCCATGTTGATGCTGCCCACCACCGCCATGCGGTCGTCGCAGACAAAGCTTTTCGCATGAATAAATCCCGGAGTGAACTCATATATTTTAACTCCCGCAGAGATAAGTGTCTGATAATATGATCTCGTCACTCTGAACACCATCTTCTTGTCGGGAATACCGGGAGTAACTATACGGACGTCCACTCCCCTTTTTGCCGCCAGAGAAAGCGCCACTCTCATCTGGTCGTCGATAACAAGGTAGGGCGTGAAGATATACACGTAATCCCGTGCCTGATCGATTATTTCAAGATATACGTTTTCCGACACCTGTTCGTTGTCAAGGGGAGAATCCCCGAAGGGCTGGATAAAGCCGCAGGGCTTCATATCTCCGTAATCTGCAGCCTCGCACAGTCCGCAGTCTATCTTTTCCTCACTGAAGGAATTCCACATCTCTGCGAAAAGCGCCGTCAGATTCAGCACGCCGTCGCCTTTTATCATCACTGCCGAGTCCTTCCAGTAGCCGAAGCGCTCCTTCCGGTTGATATACTCGTCCGCCAGATTGAATCCCCCCGTAAAGGCGGTCTTGCCGTCGATAACGAGGATCTTCCTGTGGTCGCGGTGGTTCATTATCACCGAAACAACGGGGATGAAGGGATTGAATTTCAGCGTCTTTATGCCGTATTCCGCCAGCTTTTTCGGGAAATTGGCGGGAAGATTGCTCATGCAGCCCCAGTCGTCGTAGATAAGCTTCACGTCCACGCCCTCTGACGCTTTTCTTTTGAGTATCTCAAATACGCTGTCCCAGAACACTCCCGGCGCAATTATGAAAAACTCCGCAAAGATGTACCTTTCCGCCTTTTCAAGCTCTTTGAGCAGCACGGGATAAAGCTCCTCGCCGCAGGTAAAATACTCTGCACCGCTGTTCATTCTCACGGGACAGCCGCTGTACTTTGCGAGATATCCCGACGTCTGCCTCAGCCGCGGCTCCATTTTTTCAAGGACCTCCTTGTCCTGCTTGAGGACAACTCCCAGCCGAGAATGTTCCTTGTCCATTTTTTTGCGCATCCGTTTCATAGGACGCTTGTTGCCCAGATAGAGATACAAGAGCCCTCCGAAAACGGGAGCGGCAAGTATTATCACCACCCAAGTCAGCTTATAGGAGGAGCTTTCGTCCAATCTGATTATAAACAGGGTGATGATTATACTAAGCGCCACAAGACAGAGCGCTATCGGCAGATAATATGACGCAAAGGCATATATCACCGTGAACAGGAACAGAAACTGCACCACTATCAGCAGCACCGTCAGAATAGTCCTGCTGAACACCTTATCAAAGAAATTTTTGATCTGCATACGTCTTTTTCACCTTTTTTCACTTCATTGACTTTTTCCACAAATCCGTCAGTACGCCCCATATCGGCTGTACACATTATCAGTATATCACATTTTTCCGCAAAATACAACATTTCGCACTTGAAATTTCACCGATATTGTATTATAATTAGATTAGAATTTTTATGAAAGGTCTTATATTATGGCAGAAAGGTATAAAACTACTGTAGAAACTGCGGAAAGCAAGATATCCTCACTGTCCCGCCTGAACGATCTGAAAAAGGACGGCGCAGTCAGCGAGGAAGAGTTTGAAAGCCTGAAGGCAGAGCTGCTGGGTCCACCCGAGGAAAAGCCTGCCGCTCCCGCCGAGGATATCAGCGATTTTGCCGACAGCCTTTTCACTATGGACAGCGAGCCGATGCCCGTCATCCCCGAAAAAAATGCATCTCCCGACGAGCCTGCGGATATCAGCGGTCCGGGGCTTACCAATGTCACGGGAGATTTTGACTTCTCTCTGGACAGGGACGAACCTGTTATTACCGAAAATGCCGCCGACGGGATCAATTTCTCTCTCGAACCCGAAGCAGTTATTCCCGAAAATTCAAAAAGCAGCGCGGAAAAGCGGCTGTCCGAAATAGAAAGATACTGCATGAAGCAGCTTGAAGCATACACAGGCAGGGACTGCGCTCTTATGGACAGCGAGGCCCTGTCCTCTCTCAGCAGTCTGCCGCTGTTTCTGGTGGGAGTCGCTGCGGCGATATTCTTCTTTATCATTCTCAAAAGCTTTGCGGATATGACAGGCACTCTGTCGGAGCTGCTCATCATATTATGCATATGCGCGGGAGTGGCTCCCGCCTGCGTGATCATCCCCAATACCGTAAAGATAAGCAGGCGCAGCAAGGCGGCTAAGGAGTACAACGATATTCTCACCGAAAGCTATCTGAACTCGGGTATAAATGATATACCCTTTGAGTATACCAATCCTTACATAATCGCGGAGCTGGAGGATATCATCGACAGCGGACGGGCAGACAGCATACCCGCTGCGGTGGACTGTCTCAACAGCGAGCTTTCCGACGGCGAGACCCTCGCAGCTCAGAAAAAACGGGCTGATTTCGCCGAAAACGACGAGCTTGCCGCACGGTCTGCGGCGCTGTATGTTCTGGGAAAGGGTCTTATAAATGGAATATAATGAACGTACCCATGATATCGAACGCAGCCTTAACACCGAGTTCCACCGCAGCATTCTGAGCCGCTTCAATAAGGCGGCCGACGATTTCAGGCTCATCGAAAACGGCGACAGGATATGCGTCTGCATATCGGGCGGAAAGGATTCCATGCT
>JBJESJ010000024.1:0-17414 GCA_051882725.1 Oscillospiraceae bacterium | reverse complement strand
ATTATTGATA
This sequence comes from Oscillospiraceae bacterium, assembly GCA_051882725.1. Lineage (GTDB taxonomy): Bacteria > Bacillota > Clostridia > Oscillospirales > Ruminococcaceae > RGIG4694. The sequence continues at coordinate 17,404 of JBJESJ010000024.1, read as the reverse complement.
GTGCGGTCATAAGTAAATCCCGCGGTATGATGTAAATTATCCGACACAGCCCAGAACGCGTCACGGCTGCGCGGTCTCCCCCGCCATAAAGCGGCTCAGAAATTCCTTTGTTCTGGGATTCTTAGGATTGGTAAAAAGCACATCGGGAGTTGCGTCCTCGGCGATATATCCGTTGTCCATAAAGATAGTCCGTGTGGAAACATCTCGTGCAAACGCCATTTCGTGCGTGACTATGCACATGGACAGTCCCTCCGCCGCAAGCTCCTTCATGACCTCCAGCACCTCGCCCACCATTTCGGGGTCAAGAGCCGAAGTGGGCTCATCGAACAGCAGCAGCTCGGGCTGCATGGTAAGTGCCCGTGCGATAGCCACTCTCTGCTTCTGACCGCCCGACAGCTGGGGAGGCTTTGCGTTGATATAGGGCGCCATGCCCACCTTTTTCAGGTATTTGATAGCAAGCTCGAAGGCCTCGTCCCTGCTTTTTTTCAGCACCTTCCGGGTGCCTATCATGCAGTTGTCCAGCACGGTCATATTGTTGAACAGGTTAAAGGACTGGAACACCATTCCCACCTTAGCGCGGTAATCCTTGACAGGCCATGCGCTGCCGCCGAGCTCGCTGTCGAACTTGGTCTCGCCCTGAAATTCTATCTTGCCCGCCGTGGGCGTTTCAAGCATGTTTATGCAGCGCAGCAGCGTGGACTTTCCCGAGCCCGACGAACCGATGATGCAGACCACCTCGCCCTTTCTTATGGTGAAGGTCAGATCCTTTAAGACCTCATGTGTGCCGAAATTCTTCACAAGATTCTTCACCCATATCATAGGAGGAAGTATCTTTCCGTCCTTGCAGTACTGCATATCGCTGTTGTAGCTGTAAACCGACTCGCTCATTTTGTGCTCACTTCCTTTACATGTATTCCTTTGCAAGCTCGTAGCTGGGAGCCGCGTTCAGCTTCTTCTCCAGCAGCGCCAGCAGACGGCTGAACACGAAGCAGAGCACAAAGTAGATGATGCCCGTGATAAGGAATGCTTCGTAATATCTGTAGTATGTGTTTGCGGCTGTCTTTGTGGCAAAGTACAGCTCGGCAATTCCGATAACGTTCAGAACGGATGTCATCTTGATATTGGTGATGAACTGGTTGCCCATTTCGGGGATTATATTTCTGAAAACCTGCGGGAGAACTACACAGAACATGGTCTGGAAATGGCTCATTCCGAGAGCGATAGCTCCCTCCCGCTGACCGTTATCGATGGACATGATGCCGCCGCGGACTGTCTCCGCCATATATGCGCCCGTATTAAGGAACGTTACCAGCACCGCCGCCACAAAGGGGGAAATATCCACGCCGTTCTGCTTCAGACCGTAGTAGATGACCATTGCCTGTACCATCATAGGAGTGTCGCGGAATATTTCGATAAAGGCGTTGCATATCCATTTCAGTCCTGTAAAGAGAGCTCTCTTCGGTGCAGGATCACGCTCGGTAATTGGCGTGGATTTGAGTATTCCGATAGCAAAACCCAGTAAGTAGCCTATAAGTGTGCCTATCAGCGTGATAACAAGGGTGATTATCGTACCGTCGAGGAAATATTTCCAATATTTTTCCAGAAGGAATACTATCCATTCAAATAAGTTCTTTTCCATATATGCCTCCCTACTCCTTAGCTGCCGCAAAATGCAGCAGCTAAGCAGGTTTTCGGATATTAATTATTCGCTCAAAGGCTGGAGCTCAACTGCGAGATTCATGAGCTCGGTCATCTTATCCTGATTCCAGCCCATTTCGGTAAGTGCTCCGTCCAGAGCCTCCTGCAGCTCTGCGTCGCCCTCCTTGACTGCTATGCAGACGTTGAGGGACTGTCCCTCGGGAACGGTGAAACCTTCTCCCTCGGCAAACTTGATATACTTCACGCCGGGATTTGCGATAGCTGCGGACATTGCGGTAGGCTCGTCGAGAACACCGAAATCAGCAGCGCCTGTGGAGACTGCCATGATGACCTCGGAGGTGGTCTCATAGTATGTGAGCTGGCGCACATCGGGCACCTGCGGAACGTACTGCTCCCAGATAGTGCCTATCTGCGTTGTTCCGGAAGCCCCTGTGAAATCGCCGATCGTGGCAGCATTTGCGTAATTTCCGTCGGACTTTACCACCATAACGTTATCTCTGATGTAGTAGGGCTGAGTGAAGTCAACTGCTTCCTCACGCTCTGCGGTGTAGCCCATGCCTGCGATGATAGCGTCATAATCGCCTGCGTTCATGCCGAGCACGATGGAGGACCAGTCCACCTTGTGGATCTCCAGATCCCAGCCAAGCTTGTCTGCTATCTGCTGAGCGACCATAACGTCGTAGCCGTAAGCGTAATCGCTTGTGCCGTAGATAGGAACTGCCGCGTCGCCGTTTTTAGCCTCAGACTCAGTCTGAGTCCAGTTAAAGGGAGCGTATGCGCACTCCATGCCGACCTTGAGCACCTTCTTTTCGGAGGATGTCTCGCCGCCCTCGGAAGCAGCTTCGGTGCTGTCAGCCGCAGCGGAGGTATCCGCTTCCTGTGCGGTCTCGGAGCCGCAGCCTGTCATCAAAGCTCCTGCCATAAGAGCCGCCATTGTCATTGCAAATACTTTTTTCACATTCTTTTTCATGATACTTACCCTTCCTCTTTTGCGGATTTTTGAAGAAAAAACAAAAGCGGCAGAGGGGGAGGAGATATCCTCGGCGCCCTTGCCGCTGTGCATTAACGTTTGTGCGTTATATCGTTTGTTTTTCTTCGTTGTCCTTATTATATATCATTACTCTCAAAATGTCAAGAGTATTTTTCAAAATTGCATAATTTCATATATTTTGCCGAATTTACGCAGATATTATAATTATTTTTGCAGGATATTATATAAATTCCTGCAAATAAACTGTCAAAACGCCTTGTGAGACGCTGTGCGCTATAGCAAATCTTGTGCAATATATTGTATTGAAATTTTATGAAGAATATGTTATAATAAATGCATAATAAAGACAGGGAGGAAAACAGCCATGGACTTTGTATCGCGGAATATTTCAATAAATCTCAAAAGGATACGTCAGGCGCGCCGCCTTACCCTCGACGAGGTGGCGGAGCAGACGGGAGTCAGCAAGAGCATGCTGGGACAGATCGAGCGGGGGGATTCAAATCCCACAATAGCGACGGTTGCAAAGATAGTCAGCGGGCTTCGGGTATCCTTCAATACACTTATCGAAACGCCCCGTTTTGAGCCCTTTCTCGTAAAAAAGAGCGACCTTTCTCCCATAAAAACGCTGGAGGGACAGTACAGCGTGATAAACTATTTCCCCTTCGAGGAGAACCGAAATTTTGAGATATACGGCATGGAGATACTGCCCGAGGGCTGCTACCACAGCGGCGCTCACGGCGAGAATACCTACGAATATGTGGTCGTCCGTGAGGGCACGCTCAAGCTTGTCATCAACTCCGAGGAAACGGTCATCGCCGAGGAGGGCGATGCTCTGCGCTTTCTCTGCGACAAGCCACACGATTATATCAACATATCGGACAGGACCCTAATCCTCACCTCGTTCTTCACCTTCGGGACCAAATATTTCTGACAGCATAAAAAATGCCGCAGACTGCGCGTCTGCGGCATTTTTTATGCATATCCGTCATTATGACAGGGTGAATCTTCCCACAAGCTTTTTCAGATTTTTCGCTTCTTTTTCCAGCTTTTCGCTTATTTCGGCAGACTTATCTGCCGAGACCGAGGTGCTTCTGACTACCGACGAGATGATGTCCATCTTGTCCGAAACACTGTCGATACAGGAGGACTGCTCCTCCGAGGAAGCGGAAATATCGGCGATATGCCGCTCCACCTCGGTGGTATTTTCCGATACCACCCCGAAGGACTGCGCCACTCTTTCCGCAAGCTCCGTGCCGTTGCGTACAGCGTTTACCGTGCGCTCGATAAGGGAAGTCGTCTTCGACGCCGATTCCGCACACTTGGAGGCAAGCATGCCCACCTCGTCCGCCACTATGGCAAAGCCTCTGCCTGCTGCGCCCGCGCCTGCAGCTTCAATGGATGCATTCAGCGCAAGGATATGGGTCTGGAAGGCGATATCGCTGACAGCGTCGTTTATGGAGCCTATCTCGCCCGACAGGTCGGACATCTCCCGCATTGCCTGCAGAAGCTGCTCCATCTGCTCGCCGCTGAGCTTCACGTCCGCCTTTGTCCGCGAAGCCAGATCGAGCACATTCGAGGTATTGTCCGCGTTCATCTTGATGCTTTCCTTCATGCTGACGAAGGTATCGTTTATCTCGTTCATCAGCACCGTCTGATGATTCACTCCCTCTGCCAGCCTGCAGGAGGTATCCACCACCTGCGAGGATATTTCCGTCATAGCTGCGGAGGCTCCGTCGATGTCCACCAGCACCGCCCGCAGGGACTGCATGATATTATCCAGCGAAGCCTTGATAGGCTCGAAATCTCCGCGGAATTTTCCCTCGGTCTCGTGGGTGAAGTCACCGTCCGCCATTTTTTCAAGGCTCTCGGAGATGTGGCGTATCATGCTGTTGAGATGGCGTATGTTCCGCCTTGTGGACTCCACCAGCACAGCTGTTTCGTCGTTTCCGCCCACAGTTTCCATATCCGAGCGCAGATCTCCGTCCGCAAGGAGCTCTATCCGCTTGGTGCAGTCGCACACAGGCTTTACTATATGAGAGGAAGCCTTCATTATCAGCATGATGCTGACCACAATGACCGCAGCAGCGCAGGCTGCCAGCACTGAAAGGCCTATCATCTGCTTTCTTACGAATTCAAAATAGCTGACCGTCACCGCCAGCACCCAGCTGCTGCCCTTTTCCACGGGAACATAACAGGCTATGCGCTTTGTGCCGTTTTCGTCGGTATAGATAAGGGAGCCCGTTTTATTCTCCAGCATTTCGGAGATGACCGCCGCACGGCCGGACAAGGAGGAGTCCGCCTGCGCTTCGGTGATGTAATTTCTCAGCTCGCTTGCATAGGTAAAGTCATTGTGAGCGATAAATGTGCCTGTGCTGTCGATGATGAAATTCCTGCCGTCCTCGCCCACGAGAACATCGCTTATTATGTCGGTAAAAAGCTTTGCGTCACCTGCGCCGTAGACTATCCCGCAGAATTTCCCCTCGCGGACAATGGGCGCGCAGAACAGCACCGACAGCGCACCGTTGCCGTCCTTGGAGGAATATGGGTCGGAGGTCACGGGAACCATAGTCTCGCGGCAGTCCTTGAAATACTGTCTTTCGGAGAAATCGCTGCCCAGCTGATTGACTCCGTTTTCATCGGTATAGCCTATCCGCAGGAAGCCGTTTCTCTCCTTGACCTCCTCCAGAAAAGCCGCAGCCTTGTCTGCGTCGAAGTCCGCACTTTGGAATATCTCGTTGGAGGCAGCCTCGTTTACGGCAGTCTCGTACATGTTCAGCTTGTTTGTGATAGCCTGTGCGGAGATATCCGCCGTTTCGCTCATGCTGTTTTCAAGGGCGGAGGTCACGTTGTTTATCCCGCCGATAAATGCATAGCTCAGCAGTATCACCGCTATCAGAAGCATGGGGACTACTGCCAGCAATACAATTTTTGTCCGTATTGAATGTGTTTTTTTCATAAATATCCCCCTTTATAGGACGATCATCGCAAAAAAACGCCCCGATACAGGGAATCATCCCCGTTCGGAGCGCCGTTGCTTCGCAGTATCGGGATACGCGCATATCCTTTAGCACATATCCTATTACTATTATTATATCACTTCAATATAGTAAAGTCAATAAAATATCTCACTTAAAATGGTAAATTAAATATGAACAAAGCATCATTTCCCCATTACTATGCTGAAATTGCCCTCGTCGTCCACCTTAAGCTTTATGGTCTTTATGTACTTTTCATAGAAATTGTTTATCTCCTGTTCGCCCGCCTCGATGCGAGCCTTTTCAAAAAGACTGTGAGCAAGCTCCTTGCCGTTGTGGCTGAGTATCTCGGGAAGATATCCTTTCAGCTCGTTTATCAGCACAGCCCGCTTCAGCTCGTCGATATTTCCCGTGCAGAAATCATCCAGCGAACAGTAATATATACCATGGCTGTCGAGGGTCTCCTTTATTGCCTGACCGCATTTGGAGTACTCGATGACCACCAGAAACTCCGCTTCGGACAGCGACGAGATAAGTCCCCAGTAATCGGAGTCGCTGGACAGCAGTATGAACGAGGATACGTCATTTTTATAAAATTCGCGGCATATGCCCGCAGCCATTCGCATATCCACAATAGATTTATGGTCCACCACTCTGCTGACCTCGATATGCTCCACGGGCACGTCGATAAATCTTTCAAGATGATCCCAGCCGTTATTTGTATGGTCGTCGTCAAACAGGATTATTTTTTCTATCTTCGATATTTCGTCCCTGTTGAGATTTTTCAGCATGCCGTACAGCTTATACACGTCGGAGTTCTCACAGTCCACGGCAAGTACGGTCTTATAGCTGTTGTCGATAAAATCATATATATTGTTCTTAACGGAATCCACGGCGTTTTTATATTTGCTTTTATCGCCGAAATAGTCTCCGTTCATCTGATATAAAAGCTCAAGGAATTTCCCGTCGGTATAGAGTATATTCCCCAGATCCTGCGGCTTCCAGTGGATATACATCTGAAACGGGTAAAAATCTATATTTTCCATATATTTTTCAAATTCATATTTCTGATTCTGTTCCTTGGCATATTTAGGTATAATGAACAGGTCCTTTATATAATCCCACTTTATCCAGTCGGGGAAAAGCCCTCGGCAGCTTTCTATATTATCATGGATAAGAGTGTTGAAATGGAGGGAATAATCCGCCGACCGCTTATTTGCAAGAATAATAGTATACCCCCATTTTTCAAGCTGACGAATATTATCGGCGTCATACCATTCAAGGCTGTTCAGGTTTTTAAAATCATATACAAGACATTTGTCGGTCCGTTTAAAATGCTGCATCAGCGAGGTCCGCAGCTTGCACAGATATCGTATAGCCGCTGCATTCTTATCATTGTCCAGCCTTTCCAGCAGCTCGGCATATTCCTCGCCGTATGAGGATATCCATGCACTTTTTCGGACTCCTATCAGAAATGCCACTGTAGCCACGATATTTTTCGTATCGGTTCTCATCATCTCACCTCATTACATACATTTTTTAATATTATAGCATAATTATCCCGAAAATTTGTGTATATTTTGTGACCTATGGGTATTTTATTGAAGGTATCGCCGCATTTTTTTGCTATTTTATACAAAAATCGGAAATTTTCGTACATCTGCGCTCATTTCACATAAAGAAAAGCCCTGCGCCGCACCTGTGATACAGGCGCCGCACAGAGCTTTTTTCGCCGCTCGGACTATTCTACTATCATTCTTTCGGTAAGGTCGTGAACGACCTCCTTTATCAGCAGCGGCAGGAACGGCTTTGTGACATAATCGTCGCAGCCTATCTCGGCAAAATCCACGGTAGACTCCAAATCTCTGTCGCTTGTCATGAGCACCACAGGAGTATTGTACTTCTCCCTGATAGCGCGGAGCGTTTCAAAGCCGTCCATATCGGGCATCATCACATCCAGCAGTATCAGATTGAAGGACTGCTCCTCAAGGATATCCAGCGCTTCTTTTCCGCTGCACACGGAAACTATCTCATATATAGGCTCGTCGCTCATTATATGTGCGATTATCTTGTTGTTCATGGGCTCGTCGTCCACGGTGAGTATCCTCCGCTGCAGAGAATCCGCCTGCTTCATGGTATAGTCCTTATCCTCGTCTATCAGCTGCAGCATGATATCCGCGATATTCGGGTCGAACTGAGTGCCTCTGCCCTTTTCTATCTCGCTGCGGACCACGTCCTGCGGAAGCGCCTTTCTGTAGCTTCGGTTGCTGGTCATCGCGTCGTAGGCGTCCGCCACGCCCAGTATCCTTGCCGATTCGGGAATCTTTTCCCCTTCAAGTCCGTTGGGATAGCCCTTTCCGTCATATCTTTCATGATGATACTTGGCGGATATGGCGATGAGCTTGCTGCCCGATATCCCCCGCAGGATATGATAGCCCGTCACGGGATGTATCTTGATGATATTGTATTCCTCATCGGTGAGCTTGCTCTCCTTATTGATTATCTCCACAGGGATACGTATCTTACCGATATCATGAAGAAGTCCCGCACGGTATATCTCTTCCTGCTCCTCCTTGGTCTTGCCCATTTTCGCCGCTATCATGCGGGAATATTCCGCCACACGCTTTGAATGGCCGCTGGTATATCTGTCCTTTGCGTCCACGGCTTCACTGAGGGCGGTGACCGTCTGCACGAAAAGCTCCTTGATTTCCTTTTCCCGCGTCATAAGCTTGCCCGTCTGGATGCTTATCTTATCCTCCAGCTCTTCGCGGAGCTGTTCAAGCTCATTCTTTCTGATAACGAAGATTATCATGCTGATAATGCTTATCAGCGCAAACAGTGATATCTCCACGCACACCGCGATAAGATAGATCCTGAAAAGCGGCGTTTCCCATGCCTTGGCTTCGGTGCCGACGGTATATGTCTTCTCCTGAAGCACATTCTCGCCGGAGCTGTCGAGGATCTGCAGACAGATATTATATTCCGAAGCGGTGGGCTTGAATATCCTTATCGGCTCTATCGCGTTCCAGTCGTACACCCTTGGATTATCGTCAAGCTCCTTTACGAAAAAGCGCGCCTTCACATCGGAAAAGGTGTAATTGCGCACCGAAGCATAAACGGAAAGCTCCTGCGCATTACCCGGGATAGTAAAGGTATTATCCCTGTCACGGTGAAGCTCAGTGCCGTCACATTCCGCAGATACTATCCCGAATTTCAGGTTCACCTCGGGCATCTCGCTGTTTTCGTCAAACAGCACCACGCCGCTGTTGCTGCAGAGATAAAGCAGCCCGTCCTCAGAGACATAGTTCCACGAATTTGCGGTAAGTCCATGAAAAAGTCCCTCGCCTGCGCCGTAAAGCACGGGGTGTCCGCAGTCGTCCGATAAGAGCTCAGAAACGCTCAGCTCATACATTCCCGCGCTGCAGGTCACATAGACGGTATCGTTTCGTACGATAACATCGTAATTGTTGAAATAGGGGAAGCTTTCGAGCTTTTCGGCTTTTCCGCCGGCGCTCATAAGACACAGCGCATTACTGGTCACCGCGATGTATTTATCTCCGCAGGGCACCAAGCGCAGCACAACGTCTGACGAAAGTCCGTCCGCTACGGTATAATTATCCTCGAGCTTACCGTCGGTTATCCTGTATATGCCGCTGCCGTCGCTTCCTGCCAGCACAGTGCCTCCGCCGCACTCAATGATGCAGAGTATCTGCGTATTGGCAAGTCCGTCCTCGTCGGTAAGAGTGCCCGTCACGGCGCCGTCCTTTATGAAGTTTATGCCATCGGCTGTTCCTGCGGCTATCGTGCCGTCGGAAAGCTCCGTTATGCAGCGGAAGCGGTCGCTGGTAACGCCGTCCGTCTTTTCGGTATAGCGCTTTATATCGCCGTCGGGGGAGCAGTATATCAGCCCGTTATATGTACAGAGCCAGAGCCCTTCCTTTGAATCGGTCATTATCGAGCGGACTCTGGTGCCATCGGTCATTTCAACCAGTTGGTCAAATTCATCGCTCAGTCCGTTTTCGCCGAACACCACGATCCCGTTATCCGTCCCGCACAGAAAGCAGTCCTTATACCGAACGACTGCGTTCACTACCTGATTTTCCGCTCCCAGCTTCTCAAATACGTTGATGAACGAGCTTTCCGAAAGCTTCATCACGCCGTATCTGGAGGAGGCTATCCAGATATTTCCCTGATAGTCCTCGTGAAAGCCCGTGATGGACGAATCCAAGCCGTCAAAGCTTATCCTGCGGTAATTACCGTCCTGTCCGATATAGCCCAAGCCCGACGCAGACGCTATCCAGAGCCGTCCGCTGCTGTCCTCGAATATAGCCGATATGCGATTCACGCCGATATCGGTCTGCTTTTCAAGCACTATGCTGCCCGATACGATCTCCGCCGAAAAAAGTTCTCCCGATTCGGCTCCTACCATAAGCCCGTCGGAGGTCTGTCCCAGACAATAATAAAAATAATTTTCGTTCCCCTCGGCGGCGGTAAGGATATCATCTCCGTCCAGAGCGAATATCCCGCCGTTATTGTCCAGCACCACGGGGATACCGTTATATACCGTAATTTCCGACGCAAAGGTGATATCCTGCTCCAGTATCTCTATGGTATCATCGGCGCCGAATCTGCATATCCTGTCGGCGGTGCCCACATAAACGCATCCGTCCTCGTCCTCGGCGAAGCACCTCACCGAATTTGAGGGGAGCCCGTCATCGGCGGTGAAGTAGGTATATCTGCCCTTTTCATACCGTGCGATGCCCGCGTCGTTGGTGCCTATCCAGAGCCTGCCCATGCTGTCGGTCATCATGCTGACCACGTTCACAAGCCCGCCCTCGCGGACAAATTCAAACTCATTCCCGTCGAACCTTGTCAGTCCCGCATAGCTTCCTATCCAGATAAAGCCGTCGTCCGTTTCGCATATGACATTTGCCTCCGAGGAGACCATGCCGTTCGTGTTATCATAAGTTTTTTCGACAAAATTATTGAAAAATATACTGTATTCATCGGCGCTGACCTCCGCAGGACATGCCGCAGAAACTGCTATCGCCGAAGCCAGAAAAAGCGCCGCTGTCTTCATGCCCTTTTTGTCGGGCTTTTTCAGCCGTGATACTATATATATGATAAAATATGCCAGCATGATGCATATCTGCTTATCGACGACCTGAACGATAGCCTCCCCCGCCAGTGCTGCGACAGACTCCGAAACATCGTACCATTTCAGCATATCCACGAGGGTATCTCCCCAGTAATTGCCCGAATATCCGCCGCGGAAAATAATATTTATCGGCGTCGATACCGCAGTGTACAGGAGCCCCAGCCAGAAGCTGGATATTATCGCTTTCATCACATCGTTCATATATCCTTTTTTTATGAACAGATGTATCAGCAAAGCCGCAAAGATGCTCGTGACGGAATATATCAGGGAAGCAGGGTCGCTGAACGCAGTCATCACGTTATTGAACAAAGCGGCGATCATCCCGCCCCACAAGCCGCCGAAATATGAAGCAACGACTGTGCCCGTCATATCCAGCCATATCGGCAGATTGAAGCTTCGGGCGACAAAGCCTCCGACGGTATTGAGAGCGATACCTGCAGTGACCGCCGAAGCATATTTCAAATATTTCTTCAAAAGCCACCCCTCCGATTCAGCTCTTATCTCCCTGATATTCTATATCCATTATCTTGCAGTATCCTCTGCAGATCCTGTCATACTGTTCAAAAAGACTGTCCTGAAGCTCATAAATATTTTCGGGGAGTTCATCCCTCGTAAGCTTTTCCATTTCAAACGCCAGCTCGCCAAGCTTTGCTGCGCCGATATATTTTGCATTGCTCTTGAAGCCGTGGATGCGGATACAGTAATTTTTATAATCTTCGGTGAGAAGACATTTTGTCAGCTGCGCGCGTATGGGGAGCTTTGTAAAATCCCCGAGCATTTCCAGATAGAAGCTCTTGTCTCCGCCGCAGACAGCAAGTCCCGCATTGACGTCTATCTCTGGCAGCATTCTGCGAAGTGTCCCAAGCTTGTCCTCATCGCTGTATCCCTCTTCCGTCCGAGCTTTATCAAAAAGAATTTCTTTGTCATCTGACATATAAACACACATTCCTTTCCAAAGGTCCGCCATCGGACCGCTTCCGCATTCTTTTCCGAAAATCGTCCGACATTTTACACCCGATAAACCTATTATATCACATTTTTCTTCTTTTGGCAATACTTTCTGAAACATATTCGGCGCTGTTTTACTCGGTTTTTTTAAATCGGGAGGGAGTTATCCCCTCGTACCTTTTGAACAGCTTGCAGAAATAGCTTGCGGTGCAGAATCCCGTTTTATAGGCTATCTCCTCTATCGTCATATCCGAGCCCGTCAGCAGTTCCTTTGCCGCCTGTATGCGCCGTTTGGCGATATACTCCATGGGGCGGGCGTTCAGCGTTTTTCTGAAAAGCGTGCAGAGATACTGCTTCGACACTCCCGCCGCAGCGCAGAGGTCCTCCATGGTGATGGGCGAAGCGTAGCTGCAGCCGATATAATCCACCGCCTTCATCAGTGCGGAATTCGGCGCGCCCTCCGCTCCTCCCGAGGATATCAGCCGATAGAGCTCAATGAGAAAATCGTACAAGTACCCCGAGGCTCTGTAATTGCCGAAAACGCTGTCCGCCCGTATTGCCTCGTGCATTTTACGGAAGATATGCTCCAGCATTTTCGTCTCTCCCAGCTCATACACCTTCGGCTCGCAAAGTCCGAAGCGGCCCAGTATATCCTCGGCGGCATATCCTGCGGGGACTGCCCAGTGCACGTCCCAGACGTCGCCGTCGGGATAGTATTCATGCGGATAGCCCGCAGGCATGAATATCGCCGTGCACGGGGATATCTGCAGCCTTTTCCCGTCCAGCAGCAGCGTGCCGCTCCCCTTTGTGCAGTACAGTATCTGCGGACAGGGATAGCCCTCCGTCCTGACGATATGGTCCTGACAATAGTGCTGCCCCATGTTGAGAAGATACAGCGGCAGCTCCTTTTCGCCGCGAATTATCGGATAGTCGCAGAAAAACATATTTTTTCACTTCCGTATTCATATTGTTATATAATGATAATATCATTTATTGACGGCGCCGTCAAGAGGCTGTATAATAAAAACATGAGAAAAAACCAAATATAGGAGATTTATCATGGATATTTCAAAGATAGCCGCATGCGGCTCGCCCAAAAGCAGAATGATATACCACGAGGACCCCGATAAGCTTCACGTCAATACCCTTGAAAAGCACTGCTATTTCATACCCTTCGGCGCAGGGCAGGACCCTTTCGCAGACAGGGAGGCTTCTGTCCGCTTCGAGCTTTTAAACGGAGAATGGGATTTCAGATACTATGACAGCATTATCGACATGGAGGACGATTTTATCTCGGTCCCCTTTGAGAAAAAGCTGCCCGTTCCCTCCAACTGGCAGCTGTACGGCTATGACAAGCCCCAGTATACGAACGTGTGCTATCCTATCCCCTACGACCCGCCCTATGTCCCCGACGATATCCCCGCAGGCGTGTACAGCCGCAGCTATGCATACTCTCCGGACGGACTTGACAGGATACTCGTTTTCGAGGGTGCGGACAGCTGCATCTATCTCTACATCAACGGAGAATTTGCGGGCTACTCGCAGGTCTCCCACTGCACCTCGGAGTTCGATATCACGCCCTATCTCCGCGAGGGGGAAAACAATATCACCGCCGCCGTGCTGAAATGGTGCGACGGAACATATCTGGAGGATCAGGACAAGTTCAGACTTTCGGGGATATTCCGTGATGTATATGTGCTGTCCCGTCCGAAAAAGCGGCTGGAAAGCTATATCGTCAGAACGGACCTCTCCGACGGGTTTTCCTCCGCAGAGCTTGTATTCACGCCCTTCGGCTGCGATGTGAAGGCAAGGCTGTCCGACAATGAGGGCAATATCCTCGCGGAATTTTCCGCGGCTGACGGGCTGCCCTCTGTGAACCGCATAAGCGCACCTGTTCTGTGGTCTGCGGAGAAGCCTTATCTGTATCGGCTCACCATTTACGCTGGAGAGGAAGTCATCGGCGAAAGGGTGGGCTTCAGAACGGTCTGCGCTGAAAACGGCGTTGTGAAGATAAACGGCAGACCTGTGAAATTCAAGGGGACTAACCGCCACGACAGCTATCCCGAAACGGGCTGTTACGCTTCCGCCGAGCAGATGAAAAAGGATATCGTCCTTATGAAAAAGCATAACATCAACGCGGTCAGGACCTCTCACTATCCCAATTCTCCGCTGTTTTACAGCCTCTGCGACGAGTATGGGCTGTACGTCATCGACGAGGCGGATCTGGAGGCTCACGGCTGTGTGGAGGTCTATAACGACTTCAAATGGAGCATGGGCTATGACGGCATCGCTCTGCTTGCCTCGGACGAGCGCTTCCGTAAGGCTGTGACCGACCGTGCCGTATCCCTTGTAAAGCGGGATATCAACCGTCCCTGCGTTGTTTTCTGGTCGCTGGGCAATGAGAGCGGCTACGGCACGAATTTGCTTGCGGCAGGCGAACTCGTGAAGTCGCTGGACAATAAGCGGCTGCTCCATTACGAGAGCATGCATAAGCTCGACGATACCTCCGACGAGATACTCGACGTTGTTTCGCAGATGTACACCGCTCCCGCGGATATGCTGAAATTCCTCGAAAACAAGGAGGAAAAGCGTCCCCTTATCCTCTGCGAATACTGCCATGCCATGGGCAACGGTCCCGGCGATTTAGAGGATTATCACAACATCTTCTATTCCGATGAGCGTTTCTGCGGCGGCTTTGTATGGGAATGGAGCGACCACGCCTGCCCGCTGGGAGAAACTGCCGACGGACGGAAAAAATACGGCTACGGCGGCGACTTCGGTGAAAAACACCACGACGGCAATTTCTGCATGGACGCCCTCACCTATCCCGACAGAACGCCTCACACGGGACTCCTTGAGGTCAAGCAGGTATACCGCCCCGTCCGCGCTGAAAAGGGAGAAAAGCCCGGAAGCTTTATCCTCAACAGCACCCTTGAATTTGAAAATGCAGGCGATATCCTCTGCTGCCGCTATGAGATCACCTATGACGGCGGCATCCTCGCAGAAGGCACCGCTGACTTTGACCTGCCGCCTATGGGAAGCACCGAAATATATATCCCCGAAGCTGCGGAGGATCTCGTCGGGGAGACCTATATCCGCTTTGTTTTCACCGCAAAGAATGATACCCTGTTCTGCGAAAAGGGCTATGAGATTTGCTTTGATCAGCTGAAGCTCTGCGGGGACTCAGCCGATGATACGGCATATCCTCAGTGCAGCGAAGCTGTCCTTCTCGATGACGCTCCCCTTTCCGTGAATATCACCGTCGGAAATGTATCCTATCGCTTTAACAAGCGGCTGTCAGAGTTTGATTCCATAAAGTGCGGCGGCAGGGAGATTCTCGGCCGTCCGCTGTCCTTCAATTTCTTCCGCGCTCCCACCGACAACGACACCATGAAGGACGATTGGTACCGCGCTCACCTCAACGACTTCACCGTGAAAAACTACGGCGTGATATCCGAGATCACCTCCGCAGGCGCGGAAATATCCCTCCGCCAGTCCTTCGGGTGGAGCATTCATCAGCCCTTTGCCTATATGGACGTGAAATATATCATCTCGGAAAATGGGTTGGACATACAGTGCAGCGCGGAATTTTCCAACAAGGTCACATTCCTCCCCCGCTTCGGCATAAGGCTTTTCCTGCCGAGAGCCTTTGACACCGTGGAATATTTCGGATACGGCCCCTGCGAAAGCTACATCGACAAGCACCAAGCAAGCTATATGGGGAATTTCTCCGCAAAGCTGTCCGATATGCACGAGGATTATATCCGTCCGCAGGAAAACTCCTCCCACTTCGGCTGTAAGCACATGACCGTCACCGACGGCATGACGAGCCTGCGCTTCACCTCAAAGGAGACTTTCTCCTTTAACGCGTCGGAATACACCGAGGAGGAGCTTGCCTGCAAACGACATAATTTCGAGCTTGAAAAGAGTGGGAGCAGCATCATATGCATCGACGGTATGATGGCGGGAGTAGGCTCAAATTCCTGCGGTCCTGCCCTTGCGGAGAAATATCGTCTGCCGCTGCCGAACATTTCATCGCAGCTGCACATTATGATATCCGAGAACAAGGCATAAAATACTGCGCATAGACCGCCAATACCGTTCTCCGCTCAAAATGCAGACATAATATCTGCGCAAAAGCCATAAACGCAGGCTTTTGCGCAGTTTTTTCATATCATTCCAGCTCAAAGGCACCCGTATAGAGCCTGTAATATGTGCCCTTGGCGGCGATAAGCTGCTCGTGGGAGCCTCTTTCGATTATCCTGCCGCGGTCCATCACCATTATCACATCGGAGTTGCGGACAGTCGACAATCTGTGAGCAATGACAAATACCGTCCTGCCCTTCATAAGCTTGTCCATGCCGTCCTGCACCAGCGCTTCGGTGCGGGTGTCGATAGAGGAGGTCGCCTCGTCCAGTATCATAACAGGCGGGTCGGAAACGGCTGCACGGGCAATGGAGATAAGCTGTCTTTGTCCCTGCGAGAGTCCGCTGCCGTCTCCCTTGAGCACCGTATCATAGCCCTGCGGCAGCATGCGGATAAATCCGTCCGCATTGGCAAGCTTTGCGGCTGCGATACAATCCTCGTCGGAGGCGTCGGGGTCTCCGCAGCGCAGATTCTCCATGACCGTCCCCGTAAACAGGTTGACGTCCTGAAGCACCACCCCCAGCGAACGGCGCAGGTCAGCCTTTTTTATCTTATTGATATTTATGCCGTCGAAGCGTATCTTTCCGTCGGCGATATCGTAGAATCGGTTGATAAGATTTGTTATGGTGGTCTTGCCCGCTCCCGTGGCGCCCACAAAGGCTATCTTCTGCCCCGGCTCGGCGCGGAGAGTGATATCATACAGCACCTGCTTTTCGGGAACATATCCGAAATCCACTCCGTCCAGCACCACTCGTCCTTCAAGCTTTGTATAGGTGACCGTCCCATCGTGATGAGGATGCTTCCAAGCCCACATTCCCGTGCGCTCCGCGGTCTCGGTGAGAGCGCCGTTTTCCTCCTTTGCATTGACGAGGGTGACATATCCCTCGTCGGTCTCGGGCTTTTCGTCCATGAAGGCGAAGATCCGCGACGCGCCCGCAAGAGCGGTGACTATCGAATTGAACTGATTGGATATCTGCGAAACAGGATTGGTAAAGCTTCTCGAAAGGGTCAGAAAAGAGGCTATCATTCCCAGAGTAAGGGTATTTGTTCCCGTAAGCCCCAGATTTGTCGTACCTGCTATCGCCATATATGCGCCCAGTATCGCAATGATAACATACTGGACATAGCCGAGGGCGTTCATCATCGGCATCATGGAGTTTGCGTGTCCGTTGGCACCTGCGGCGCTTTCTGCCCATGCCTTGTTCTTCTCACGCAGCACCTCCTTGGACTTTTCCTCGCGGCAGAATACCTTGACCACCTTCTGTCCGTTGACCATTTCCTCCACATAGCCGTTCAGGTCCGCAAGGCTTTTCTGCTGCATCATAAAATACACGCCTATCCTCCCTGTGATGACCTTCACTATCTGCAGGATAACAAACATCACCATCACTGCTACCAGTGTCAGCCACACGCTGATATACAGCATACACACGAACACTGCCACGATGGTGAATACCGAGGATATCAGCTGCGCCATGGACTGGGCGATCATCTGGCGGAGGGTATCGGTATCGTTGGTGTAGAGGC